>JAJDUR010000054.1 GCA_022826585.1 Dehalococcoidia bacterium | reverse complement strand
ATGGGGCCAGATGCGCAAGCTGATGAAAGAGACGCGGGACCTGGCCCGCGAGCGCTACGGTCGCAACCCCGCCAGGGTCTGGGTCTGGTACCTCACCTGCCAGACCTGCTCCTCCGAGCGCGAGTTCGAAACCCTCTTCGTGGCCCACTACCCGAAGCGGCCCGAACCCCGGGACGAGGGATGACTGTCACGACACCCTTCGCTACCATCCCTGACATGCGATCGATGCGGCCCGGCTCCAGGCTCGCCCTTCGACGGCCTCGCGGCGCGTAGCCGGCGAGGCCTCCCCCCGAATCCCTCCCTTTCCTGCTTCCCGGACCCGCTCGCGGGCCGGAACCTCCCGTTGAACGAGGAACCCCATGGCAGATCGCTACGACCCCCACGCAATCGAGCCGAAGTGGCGCGCCCGCTGGCAGTCCGACGGCATCGACCACGCTCCCGACGACGACGAGCGCCCCGCGTGGTACGCCCTCACGATGTTCCCCTACCCCTCGGGTGACCTGCACACGGGGCACTGGTACGCCATGGCGCCCAGCGATGCGGCCGCCCGCTTCCGCCGTATGCAGGGCTACAACGTCCTCTTCCCCATCGGCTTCGATGCCTTCGGCCTCCCCGCCGAGAACGCCGCCATCCAGCGCGGCGTCGACCCCAGGGAGTGGACCTACGGGAACATCGAGCGCATGCGCGAGCAGCTCCAGGGCATGGGCGCCAGCTTCGACTGGGAGCGCGAGATCGTCACCTGCGACCCGGAGTACTACCGCTGGACCCAGTGGTGGTTCCTGAAGCTGTACGAGCGCGGGCTCGCCTACCGCGCAGAGGCCGCAGCCAACTGGTGCCCCGACTGTCAGACCGTCCTCGCCAACGAGCAGGTGCTCAACGGCCTCTGTGAGCGCTGCGACGACTCCGTCGAGCGCCGCTTCCTCACGCAGTGGTTCTTCCGCATCACCGACTACGCCGAGGAGTTGCTCGACTTCGAGCGGATGGACTGGCCCGAGCGCATCACCACCATGCAGCGCAACTGGATCGGCCGCTCCGAGGGCGCCACGCTGCGCTTCCCCGTTGATGTCGAAGGCGTCGACCAGCCCCTGACCGTCTTCACGACGCGCCCCGACACCGTGTACGGGGCGACCTTCATGGTGCTCGCCCCCGAGCACGACCTCGTCGAGCGCATCACGACCGACGGACAGCGCGAGGCGGTCGAGGCCTACGTCTCCGCCACCTCCCGAGTGACGGAGGTGGAGCGGCTCTCGACGGAGCGAGCGAAGACAGGCGTGTTCACCGGCGCCTACGCCCTCAACCCGTTCAACGGCGAGCGCATCCCCATCTGGATCGCTGACTACGTGCTCGTGACCTACGGGTCGGGCGCGATCATGGCTGTCCCCGCCCATGATGAGCGCGACTTCGAGTTCGCCACCGAGTACGGCCTCAAGGTCGTTCCCGTCTTCGACCACCCCGAGATCGACGTGAGCGCGCCGCTCGAGGCGGCCTTCACGGAAGGCGGCGCGATGATCAACTCCGGTCCGTTCGACGGCACGCCAGCCAGTGAGGCCATCGCCGCGGTCATCGCCCACGCCGAGGCGGAGGGGACCGGCGCGGGCGCGATCACCTACCGCCTGCGCGACTGGCTCATCTCGCGCCAGCGCTACTGGGGCACGCCCATCCCCATGATTCACTGCGACTCCTGCGGCCTCGTACCCGTCCCCGAGGAGGACCTGCCCGTCCTCCTTCCCGAGGACGTGCACTTCGAACCCACGGGACAGTCGCCCCTGACCCATATCGAGGAGTGGGTGAACGTCGACTGCCCCGGGTGCGAAGCCACCGCCCACCGCGAGACGGACACGCTCGACACCTTCATGTGCTCGAGCTGGTACCAGATGCGCTACGTCGACCCGCACAACCCGGAGCGCCCCTTCTCCGCCGAGGCCATGCGCCAGTGGCTGCCCGTCGACATCTACACGGGCGGCGCCGAGCACGCGGTCATGCACCTGCTCTACACCCGCTTCTTCTGGAAGGCGGCGCGCGACATGGGCATCGTCGAGGGGGACGAGCCGATGAAGCGCCTCTTCAACCAGGGTGTCATCGTCGGGCCCGACGGCAACCGCATGTCCAAGAGCCGCGGCAACGTCGTTGCGCCCGACGAGCAGGTCGACCGCCACGGCGCCGACGCCTTCCGCTGCCAGCTCATGTTCATCGGTCCCTGGGACCAGGGCGGCCCCTACAACCCCAGCGGTATGCCCGGCATCGTGCGCTGGCTCAACCGCCTCTGGTCGGTGGCGACCGAGCCCCCGCCGGAGGCCGGCGACGGCTCCGCTTCCCGCGAACTCGTCGCCGCGACCCAGCGCACCATCCGCGACGTCACCGGCGATCTCGAGGGCTTCCGCTTCAACACCGCCATCGCCCGCCTGATGGAGCTGACCACGGCCCTCGCGCGCGCGCGCGACACCGGCGGCGTCGACACCGCCACGTGGGACCGCTCCGTCGAGACGCTCATTCTGCTGGCTGCCCCGCTCGCGCCCCACATCGCCGAGGAGCTCTGGGAGCAACGCGGCGGCCCCTTCAGCGTCCACCAGCAGGCCTGGCCCGAGTTCGACGAGTCGCTCGTCGTCGAGGAGACCGTCGAGATCGTCGTGCAGGTCAACGGCAAGGTGCGCGACCGCGTCACCCTTCCCGTCGACGCGAGCGAGGACGATGCGCTCGCCCGCGCCCTGGAGAGCGAACGGGTCCGGAACTGGGTCGAGGAGAAGGAGCCCCGCCGGGTGATCTACGTGCCCGGGAAGCTCCTCAACATCGTCGTCTAGCGGGTCGTTGCGTTAGTTCGAGACGCGGTTGACGACCAGGATCATCAGCCACAGCACGATGACCACGATCATCGGGCTCAGGTCGATCATCCCCGTGCGCGGCATGACGCGGCGAACCGGCTCGATGAGCGGGTCCGTGATCTGGTGTACGAGCTGAACGAGGGGATTCGTGCGCGAGATCGGGAACCAGCTCAGCAGCGCCCGCGCGATGATCGCGATGATCAGGATGTACAGAAACGCGTTGAAGATTGCCGCGATCGTGGGGTTCACTGCGCCGCCCCCAGCTCGCGCGAACGCTCACACGCAGCTTGCACGCACGCCTCGATCAGGGCCCGGAACTCGCCCCGCTCCAGCTCTTGCAGCCCTGCCGCCGTCGTCCCGCCCCTGGAGGTGACCTGCTCCCGCAGGACCGCCGGCGGAAAGTCGCTTACCTGCGCGTAGGCCGCCGACCCCGCGAGGGTCTGCAGCGTCATCGCTTCCGCCTCGTCCACGGTCAGGCCGATGGCCACGCCCGCGTCGACGAGCGCCTCGATGAACAGGAACACGTACGCCGGCCCGCTGCCGCTCAAGGCCGTCGCCATGTCGAGCTTGCCTTCGTCGTCGACGGCGAGCTCCCGGCCGATCGCCCCCAGCAGTTCCCGCACGGTCTCTCGCTGCGCCTCGTCGACCGACTCGGTCGCGGTCCAGACGCTCATGCCGGCGTTGATCGCAGCGGGCGTATTCGGCATCACTCGCGCGATGCGATCGTGGCCGAATTGCTCGGCCAGCGTCGCGATGCGCACGCCCGCCATGATCGACAGCAGGAGCGCGCCGTCTGCGAGTCGCCCCGAGAGGGTGGGCAACTCCTGCGGCTTTATCGCCAGCAGGACGAGGCTCGCGTTCACAAGCGCCGGGCCGGCCTCTGCCGTTGTCGTAACGCCGTACCGTTCGGCCAGTTCCTCCCGGCGCTCGGCGATCAGCTCCACGACCGTCACGTCGGCCGCCGAAAACACTCCCTGGTCGATCGCGCCGGCCAGGATCGCCTCCCCCATCACGCCGCCGCCCACGATCGCGACGGTCACGGCTTGCGCTCCCCGAAGATGGCCCGCCCCACCCGCACGAGCGTCGCCCCTTCCTCGATCGCCACCTCGAAGTCGTCCGTCATCCCCATCGAGAGTTCCGGAAGGCTGAAGCGCTCGGCCAGCAGTCTCAGGGCGCGAAACACCGGCCGCACGTCCTCGGCATCGCCGGCAATCGGCGCGATCGTCATGAGGCCCCGTACGCGCAGGTTGGCCGCCCCGCGCGCCGCCACCACCAGCCCCTCGACCTCCTCGGGCGCCACCCCTTCCTTCTGCGGCTCGGCCGCGACGTTCACCTGGAGCAGCACGTCGCGGGGCGCCGGCGCCGCGGCGTCGAGCCGCCGCAGCAGGCGCGCCGAGTCGACCGAGTGGATGACGTCGAAGGCGTTGGCCGCTGCCCTCGCCTTGTTCGACTGCAGGTGCCCCACCAGGTGCCAGGTCGCCTCGACGCCGGCGCCGGTGGCCTGCTCGATCTTGGGGATCGCTTCCTGGATGCGGTTCTCGCCGAAGTGGCGGATGCCCGCTTCACGGGCGGCCGCGACAGCCTCGGCCGGTTGGCCCTTGCTCACCGCCACGAGCGTCACGGAGGCGGGGTCGCGGCCGGCGCGCTCGCAGGCGCCGGCAATTCGCTCGCGGACGCGGTCGGCGCCCGCGGCTACGTCCTGCTGCAGGGCGACCGCACTCACGGCTCGATCTTACCCGTGTGCGGGAGGCGCCGGAGCGCTCCCTAGCCGCACTTGGTGTAACCGCAGCTCCGGCACACGAGGCAACCCTCGCCGTAGTAGAGGACCGCCCCGCAATCGGGGCACCCCACGCCGCTCGCGACCATGTCGTCGTGCGCGAGCGCCGGCTCGTCCACGCCCCGGCTCTCGACGACCTCGTACGGCGGGATGAGCGTCGGCTGCACAACCGGCTCGGTGTCGCCGAATTTCAGCTCCATCCAGCGGAAGATGTAGTCGGTGATGCTCGTCGCGATCGGGATCTCCTTGTTGCCCGTGGGGCCGCTGGGCTCGAAGCGGCTGCCCTGCATCTTGCTCGCGAGCGCCGAGATGGGCACGCCGTACTGGAGCGCATAGCTCGTCAGCATGGCGACCGAGTCCATGAGCGCCATCACCGTCGAACCCTGCTTGCTCACGTTCACGAACAGCTCGCCCGGGGTGCCGTCCTCGAACAGGCCGACCGTCAGGTACCCCTCCTGCTCGCCGACGCGGAACTTGTGCGTGATCGACTGGCGCTCGTCGGGCAGGCGCCGGCGGATGGGGCGGCCCTTCTCCGCCACAAGCGCCTCCGCGGCCGCGATAGCCTCGGCGGCCGCCTCCTCGCTCTCGGCTTCGCCCTCGCCCGCGTGCTTGAGCACCTGCAGGTCCCGCGAGCCGTCGCGGTAGATGGTGATGCCCTTGCAGCCGGTGTCGTACGCGAGCTGGTAGGCGGTGGCCACGTCCTCGACCGTCGCCTCGTTGGGGAAGTTGATCGTCTTGGAGACGGCGTTGTCGGTGTGCTCCTGGAACGCCGCCTGCATGCGCACGTGCGCCTCCGGGGCGATGTCGTGCGCCGTCACGAACACTTCCTTCACCCAGTCGGGCACGTCGATGCGCTCGGCCAGGTGGCCGCCGTGGGCGAGGAAGTCGATCAGGTCGTCGCTGTAGAAGCCCTCGCTCTGGGCGATCTCCTCGAAGTGCTCATTCACCTCGTTCAACTCGACCCGCTTGGTGGGGTCGTCCTTGTCCAGGTAGTGCGAGCGGACGAAGGCGAGGGCGAACACCGGCTCCACGCCGCCCGAGCAGTCCGCGATGATGCTGAGCGTGCCCGTCGGCGCGATCGTCGTGCGCGTCGAGTTGCGCAGGGGCATCGGCCCCTCGCTCCCGCCTGGCCCGTACAGCGACTGGCCCCACTCGGGGAAGTTGCCCCGGACCGCGGCCAGGTTGTGCGAGGCCGCGTCCGCCTCGCTCTGGATGAAGCCCATCACCTCGCGTGCCAGCGAGAGCGCTTCCTCCGAGTCGTACGGGATGCGCAGGTCGAGCAGCATGTCCGCCCAGCCCATCACGCCCAGGCCGATGCGGCGGATCGCCCGCGAGGTCTCCTCGATCTCCTCGATCGGGTACTGGTTCATCTCGATCACGTTGTCGAGCAGGTGCACCGAGCGGTGCACCGTCGAGCCCAGCCGCTCGAAGTCCACGGCCTTCTCGCCCGCCTCCCCGACCACGAAGTGGGCGAGATTCAGCGAGCCCAGGTTGCACGAGTCGTACGAGTACAGCGGCTGCTCGCCGCACGGGTTGGTCGATTCGATCGGCCCCCGGCCCGGCACGGGATTCGCCCGCCCGTCGTTGATGCGGTCGATGAAGATGACGCCCGGGTCTCCGTTCTGCCAGGCGTTCTCCACCATCGTCTGCCAGACCTCACGCGCGTTCCGGCGATCGATCGCCTCGCCCGTCTTCGGGCTCATGAGGCTGTAGTCGCCGCCTTCCGCCAGGGCCGTCATGAACTCGTCCGTCACGGCCACGCTGATGTTGAAGTTCGTGAGCGTGGTCATGTCCGCCTTCATCTCGATGAAGTGGTCGATGTCGGGATGGTCCACGCGCAGGATGCCCATGTTGGCGCCGCGGCGCGTGCCGCCCTGCTTGATCGCCTCCGTGGCCGAGTCGAACACCGTCATGAAGGAAACGGGGCCGCTGGCGACGCCCATCGTGCTGCGCACGCGGTCGTTCGCCGGGCGCAGCCGCGAGAACGCGAAGCCCGTGCCGCCCCCCGACTTGTGGATGACGGCCGTGTCCCGGATCGCCTTGAAGATGCCGTCGATCGAGTCGGGCACCGGCAGGACGAAGCAGGCCGAGAGCTGCTGCAGGTCGCGCCCTGCGTTCACGAGCGTCGGCGAGTTGGGGAGGAAGTCCAGCGACGAGAGCAGCCGGTAGAAATCTTCCTCGGCTGCTGCGCGATCCGCCTCCGTGCCCCCGTAGCGCAACTCCGCCTGCGAGAGGTTGCGCGCCACCCGGTGGAAGCACTGGTCGGGCGTCTCGATCGGATCGCCCTGGTCGTCGCGCGCCACGATGCGACGCTCCATGACCACCACGGCGTTCTCCGAAAGGGGCGTTGGATCGAATCCTGCGCCGGTGTCGGGCGTGGGCTCGGAAGTGGTAACCATGGGGTCCTCCAGAAGGTGTGGCCGGCTGATAAGTTAGAACTTTTGTTCGGGACGGGCAGAGTAGCCCCGCTCGCCCCGCAGTGCAAGCCCCATCCCTAGCCCACCGATCGCACGATGGGGGTCGGTTCTTGCGAGTCCATATCGGACTCCGGGGCGTCGTCGGGAAGGGCAAGCTGGCGTGTGCGTTCCTCGAACGAGGGAACCCTTCCCTCGTCCAGGGCCTGGAGGGCGTCCTTGAGCGAATCAAGGTCGGCGAAGGCGCGGTAGACGGAGGCGAAGCGGATATAGGCGATGTGGTCGATCCGCCGCAGCGCATCGACCGCGAGTTCGCCTATCACCACCGAGGGCACCTCGAGGCGGCCGTCGCGGGTGACGTGCCCCTCGATCTCGGCCACGACGGCATCGAGCCGGTCCGCGGATACGTTGCGCTTGGCGCATGCCGAACGCAGTCCCGCGAGCAGCTTCTCGCGATCGAAGTCCTCCCGGCGGCCGTCCTTCTTGACCACCTGCACGGCGGAGCGGAGAACGGTCTCCAGCGTCGTGAAGCGCTCGCCGCAGTCCGCACACTCGCGCCTCCTGCGCACGGCATTGCCGTTTCCACGGCTATCCGTGACGCGGGAGCTTTCCGAATGGCAGAAGGGGCAGCGCATAACGCCTCCAAAATTGTTAACGGGTGTTAACGCCTTCTCGCTGGATGCGCATCCTCGCCTATATGTTGGGGCCCTGTCAAGGCCTCCACCACCACATATGGGGGCTGTTAAGCCACCATAACAATTTACCACGTGAGCAGGCTCAGTGCTTGAAAAAGGCCCTACCGTCGCCGCCGCGCCTCGTGAAACTGGCAGGCCTCCGTGTCGGGCCAGGGCGCCACGAACCCGCTCCCCGGGTGCAGGCACCGGCCCCGACCAGTCTCCCCCGGCACGAACTCGTGGCAGCCCTCGCAGGTCAGGGCGGGTTTGGTCCGGGGGCCCAGGTCCTCGCGCACCATCGCCACGAGGTTGCGAGGCCCCGGCTCCTGCCACGCGAGGGCCCGCAGGTCGTCGTCGCGAGGGGTGGCCGCGAACGCGCTGGCGACCGCCTCGTCACCCGACCGCCGTCGCCGCCGGCGGTCTTCCGAGCGGCGCAGCGCCTCCGCTCCCAGGCTCTCCCGCTTGCTGCGGCCACGGCGCTTGCGACCCTTGCGACGGCCCATGCCCGCAGCCTAGCAGACCCCCTGCCCCGTCGACCCTTTGGCGCGCGCCTCAGAAGCCGGGAAGCCGCCCTTCCCGCTGCCCGGACGCCTGCGACTCATGCGCCAGCAGGAGGCGCTTCGCGTCGAGGCCGCCCGCGAAGCCCGTGAGCGCCCCGCTCGCGCCCACCACGCGGTGGCAGGGCACGAGAATCGGCGCCGGGTTCCGCCCCGTGGCCGCCCCTACCGCCCGCGCCGCCCCCGCCCTCCCCACTGCTTCCGCGATGGCGCCGTAGCTCTGCGTCTTCCCGAAGGGGATGCGCCCCAGCTCCCCCCACACGCGCCGCTGGAAGTCGGTGCCCTGCAGGTCCAGCGTCAGGTCGAACGCTTGCCGTTCGCCCCGGAAGTACTCCTCGATCTGGGCCAGCGCCCTCCCGAGGTTCGCGGCGGCTCCGGGTTCCGGATGCTCGTTCCCCACCCCGGCCTCCCGCCCCCAGCGCACCTCCCGGACTCCCTGCGCCGACGCCACGACCGTCAGGTCGCCCACCGGCGTCCCGACGGTCGCGGCGGCCAGCGGGGGCTCGCTCACCGATGCCACTCGGCGAGGTTCCAGAGCTCGCTGTCCCACGCGTTGAAGCGAATGCCCTTGAGGGTTGTCGCGTGCGCCGAGACGACGCCCCGGTTTACGAGCGGAATCTCGACGTAGCTCTGGACGAGGATGTCGTTCAACTGCTTCACGAGAGCCTCCCGCTCCGCTCCGATAGCCAGCGGGGGAAGCTGCTCGAAGGCAGCGTCGTATTCGGGGTTGCAGGAGCGCGGCACGTTCCCTTGCGACCAGTTGTTGTGGCGTGCGGGGATGTGCTCGCAGCGAGCGTCCGAGAGGTAACTCTGCGGCTCGACGCCACTGCTGCCCGCGTACATCTGCACGTCCGCGAAGAACCGGCGGTACGACTCGGGTCCCGGGTCGCTGCCGAAGAAGAGGCCCGCGCCGTGGTGCACGAGCTCCGTCTCGATGCCGATCTGCGCCCACCAGTCCCGCACCAGTTCCTGCGTCGCCTGCCGGACTGCGTTCGTCGAGGTCTGGTACCTGATCCGCAGGGGAAGGCCGTTGTACTCGCGCACGCCATCGCCGTCGCTGTCGACCACGCCGTGCTCGTCCAGCAAGCGGTTGGCCCCCGCGATGTCCTGGGTGAGGCACGCGTCGTTCGCGCCCGAGACGTAGTGCGCCGGTCCCGCGATGAGGTCGCACTCGGCCCGTCCCGCGAAGCCGTAGAGCTCCGCCACCGCGTCCCGGTCGATCGCCATCGACATGGCCTGCCGGATCGGCTGGAAGGAGAGGAAGGGATGTGGGTTCTGCCCATCCAGGTACTCCGAGCGGTCGTCCCCCAGGGCCGGGTCCGCATTCGTCTGGTTCACGACGATCCGCTCCACGAGGTCGGAGAACGCCGACACGATCGTCCCGTGGCCGGTGGCCTCCAGTTCGGCCAGCACCCCGGGTTCAACCTGCAGGTTCAATGCGTAGTCGGCGAGCCCCCACTGGAGGACGGCCGTCGCCGTCGACCGGGCGTCGCCCCCACCCTTCAACAGAACCCGGTCGAAGAACGGCCTGTCTCCCCGGTAGTGCGGGTTGCGCTCGAAGATCGCCTCCTTCTCCGGCGTGAACGAAACGATGCGATACGGGCCGGTGCCCAGCGGCAGCGTGTTCTGCTCGGTGCAGCCCGCGGCGGCCGCGCCCACGCAGTCCGCGAACTGCTCGGCGCTGAGGATGGGTGAGCCCGCGCTCACGAAGGCGTTGTACGGGTATGGCCGGGGCTCCTCGAAGGTGATGCGCACGGTCCGCTCGTCTATTGCTTCCACCGAAGCGATGCCCGCGAAGGCCTCCGCAGCCGTGCAGCCGGTTGCCTCGTCCACGCAGTAGCGCCACGTGAACACGACATCCGCGGCGGTCATGTCGCTCCCATCCGACCACTTCAGCCCGTCCCTCAGCTTCCAGGTGATCGACAGCCGGTCTGCGGAGACCCCGCCGTTCTCGATCGTCGGGATCTCCTCGGCCAGGGCCGGCACGAGCGCGCCGTCGGGGCCGTACCAGGCCAGCGGCTCCAGCGTGATTGAGCCGGCGTCGCGGTCCTTGAATCCTGCCGAGAGGTACGGGCCCGGCAGTGAGGGCGCCTGCCAGTTCAGGATGGTCAGCACTTGCTCGTCCCTGTCGTCCCCGCCGCCGCCACAGGCGGCCACCGCGAGGGAGAGGACGAGTGCCAGGACCAGTGTCAGATAGCGATACATGTATGAGCTCCAGAGCGGGGACGGCTCCTCCCGAGCCGGGCGGCCGCCGGCTGCCGGCGCCACCATCCGTTCGGGAGAACGATCCTCCCCGCATGGTAGTAGCGCCCTTTCCCAGCCGCCATATGGGTGCCCGCCCACGCCGCCGTAGGAGAGGGACGCCGTATACTCTCGTGGGCCCTCCGTGACTGAGATCGAGACCGCCCCTCCACCCTCTTCTTCCCTCGACCTCGCCGGCGAGCTTCTGAGCCTGCGCTCCCGTCGCGATGGCGCGGGCCTCGCCACCGTTGCCCTCCCGGTCACGCTGCTCGGCAGCGCCGGCGAGTGGAGTGTCGAGGAGCTGCGCTCTGCCGCCACGGTCTCCTGGGAGCGGCCTTCCGAGGATCTCCACCTCTTCGGCTTCGGTCGCGCGCTCGACCTCGGTTCCGCCGCGGGCGCCCAGCTGGCCGCCGCCGCCCCCGCCCTGCGCGAAGCCGCCGACGAGCATCGCGCAGGCGAGGTCGACCCCCTTGCCCGTCCCCGCTTCTTCGGTGGCGCGCGTTTCGATGCCAGTGCGCCTTCCCTCGAGCACGCCTGGGAGGCCTTCGGCGCCTGGCGGTTCGTTCTCCCCGAGGTCATCATCGCGCTCCGCGGAGGCCGAGTCAGCGCTTCGCTGACGCTCGCCGTCCGTCCCCAGCAGACCCGGGAGGGCGTGGCCGCAGCCGTGGCCGCCGCCATCGGTAGGGTCGCGCTGCCCTCGGGTCCCCCCTCGGGCCGGCCCCGCTACCAGCGCACCGGGCCCGACGCTTCCCACTGGCGTTCCGCCGTTACCCAGGCCCTCGCCGAGATCGGTGCCGGGCGCTACCGCAAGGTCGTCCTCGCGCTGCAGGCGCGCTGCCACTCGCTCGCGCCCCACGATGTCGCCGATACCCTCACCGCCCTCGCCGAGCGCTACAAGGGCTGCTTCGTGTTCGGCTACCGCCTCGGCGATTCGAGCTGGGTGGGCGCCAGCCCCGAGCTGCTGGTCTCGCTGGAACGCGGTCGCATCCGCGCGCTCAGCCTGGCCGGAACCTCGGCGCGCGGCCGCGACGCCGACGAGGACGAGGAACTGGCGCAGTCCCTCATCGACAGCGAGAAGGAGCGCAGCGAGCACGACCTTGTCGTGCGCGCCGCGCGCGAGGCGCTCGCGCCGCTTTGCAGCGACCTCTCCGTGCCGGGGTCCCCGCGCCTCCTGCGCATGGCTGGGATCCAGCACCTCCAGACCCCCATCGAGGGGCGCGCCGCGACGGGCGTGGACGTTCTCGACGCCCTCCTTGCCATGCACCCCACGCCGGCCGTGGGGGGCTCGCCGCGTGAACCCGCCCTCGACGCCATCGCCCGCCTCGAGGGGATGGACCGCGGCTGGTATGCCGGCCCCATCGGCTGGATGGACATGAACGGCGAGGGAGCCTTCGCCGTCGCCCTCCGTTCGGCCCTCCTGCACGGTCGCGAGGCGCTCCTGTACGCCGGCGCCGGCATCGTCTCGGGCTCGGACCCCGACCGCGAGCTTGCCGAGGCCGAACTGAAACTCCGCCCGCTGCTTGAGGCCCTGCGCGGGGAATAGCGGTGGTTGCCGCCGCCAACACCGCTGCCGCCCGCGCCCTCGTCGAGGGCCTTGCCCGCGCCGGTGTGCGCGACGCCTGTGTGACCCCCGGCTCCCGCTCCACTCCCCTCACCGTCGCCCTCGCCGAGCAGGACGCTATCCGCCCCTGGCTCCACATCGACGAGCGCTCGTCAGCGTTCTTCGCGCTGGGGCTGGCCCGCGCCAGCGGTCGACCCGTCGCGCTCGTCTGCACGTCCGGCACCGCCGCTGCCAACTACCACCCCGCCGTCGTCGAGGCCGACCTCTCGCGCATCCCCCTCATCGTCTGTACGGCTGACCGGCCGCCCCACCTGCGCAACGTCGGCGCGTCCCAGACCATCGACCAGGTCGGGCTGTACGGCGTCAGCGTGCGTCACGAACGCGACCTCCCTGCCCCCGGCTCCCCCGACGCGCCTCCCGAGATCTTCGCCGAGTCAGCCCGCCACGCGGTCGAGTCGGCACTGGGCCCCCTTCCCGGACCCGTCCACCTCAACCTCCCCTTCGACGAGCCCCTGATCGAGCCGCCGGGCGCGCATCACGCCCCCGCTGCCCTCCCCACGCTCTCGGAGGCTCCGCCCGCCCCGCCCATCCCCCCGGCCCCCGACGCGCTGGCCGCTGCCGTGGAGGCCCTGGGCCGCAGTGAACGCCCGATCATCGTCGCGGGACCGGAGAGCGGCGGCCTCCCCGTACAGGCCATCGGCGATCTGGCGAGGGCGCTCGGCGCGCCCCTGCTCGCCGACCCGCTCAGCGGCCTCCGCACCGACCCCCACGACCGCACGCACATCATCGATGCGTACGATGCCTTCCTCCGCGACCCACGCGCGGACTCGCTTGCGCCCGACTGCGTGCTGCGCTTCGGCGCGGCGCCGACCTCGAAGGCGCTCAACCAGTTCCTCGCCCGCGCTACCGATGCAACCCACGTCCTGTGCGACCTTCCCGGCTCCAACCGCGACCCCGACGCCCTCGCCACCCACCGCCTGACCGCCGACCCCCACTCCGCGGCCGTTGCCCTCCGCGAGGCCGCGTCCGGCGAGCGCGACGGCGCCTGGCTCGCCCAGTGGCGCGGGCGCGACTCCCGCGCCCGCGACGCGCTGTCCGCCTACGCCCTCGCGGCGTCCGATCCCTTCGAGGGTCGAGTCGTCGTCGAGCTGCAACGGGCGCTCCCTGCGGGCGCGACCATCTTCGCCGGGAACAGCATGCCCGTCCGCGATGTCGACTCGTTCCTCGCGAGTGACGGGAAGCCGCTGTCGGTCGCCTCCAACCGTGGCGCCAACGGCATCGACGGCGTCGTCTCCTCCGCCCTTGGCCACGCCGCCGCCGGCCTCGGGCCCGTCGCCCTCCTCATTGGCGACCTCTCCCTCTTCCACGACCTCAACGGCCTCTGGGCGGGAACCAGGCACGGCCTCGACCTGACGGTCGTGCTGATCAACAACGGCGGCAGCGCCATCTTCCACTACCTCCCCCAGGCCGCCCACGAGCACGTCTTCGAGGAGTGGTTCGCCACCCCCAGCGACATCGACTTCGCCGCTGCCGCCCGGGCCTACGGCGCCGGTCACTGCCTTCTCGGCGACTGGAGCGAACTGCCCGGGGAGCTTGCCCGCACCGGGCAGGGCGTCCGCATCGTGGAGATCCGCACCGATCGCACGCGCAACCTCGAGATGCACGAGGAAGCATGGGCCAGGGCCGGCGAGGCGGCCTGGACATGACCCTCGTCCCGCTCGACGGAGGCTTCTCCCTCAACGTGGAGCGCATGGGCAGCGGCCCGCCGCTCGTCCTCCTCCACGGGTTCACCGGCTCCGCGACGAGCTGGGGGCCGCTCGCCGAAATGCTCGCCGCGCGCAATACCGTCATCGCCGTCGATATCGTCGGGCACGGCGCATCGGGCAAGCCCGACGACCTCGCTCCCTACGCCATCGACCGCGCTGCCCGCGATGCCGTCGCCGGCATGCTCGCCTTCGGCTTTCGCCGCAGCTCCTGGCTCGGCTACTCGATGGGCGGCCGGCTCGCGCTCTACGTGGCCGCGACCATCCCGAAGGCGGTCGACCGGCTCGTGCTCGTCGGCGCCTCTCCCGGCCTCGCCGACCCCGAAGAGCGGGAGGCCCGCCGAGCCGCCGACGAAGCGCTCGCCGATCGCATCGAGAGCGAAGGCGTTCCCGCCTTCGTCGACTACTGGGAGTCGCTCCCTCTCTTCGAGACGCAGGCCCGCCTCCCCGCGGGCATGAAGCTCGCGATACGCCGGGGGCGCCTCGCGAACGATGCCGGCGGCCTCGCCAATAGCCTGCGGGGCATGGGAACGGGCGCGCAGCCCTCGCTCCACGACCGGCTGGGTGACATCGAGGCCCCCTCCCTGCTGCTCGCCGGCGTCCGGGACGCGAAGTTCGCCGCCATCGCCCGCGAGATGGCGGCCGCCATGCCCGGCGCCCGCGCCCACCTCGTTCCGGACGCCGGGCATGCCGCACACATCGAGAAACCGGCATACTGCGCGCGGACGATTACGGCCTTCCTGGAGGAAGGCGCGAGGGAGCGCAGCGATGGCGGTAGCCTGGGAGCCGGCCGGTGACTACGAGGACATCCTCTACGGGAAAGCCGAGGGGATGGCTCGCATCAGCATCAACCGGCCCGAGGTCCACAACGCCTTCCGCCCCGAGACCGTCTTCGAGCTGATCGACGCCTTCCAGAAGGCGCGCGAGGACCCCGAGGTCGGCGTCATCCTCTTCACCGGCGAGGGCGGCCGCGCCTTCTGTTCGGGGGGCGACCAGCGCGTCCGCGGCCACGGCGGCTACGTCGGCGAGGACGACGTCGCCCGCATCAACGTTACCGACCTGCACAAGCTCATCCGCTCCATCCCCATCCCCGTGATCGCCCTCGTGGCGGGCTGGTCCATCGGCGGTGGACACGTTCTGCACGTCATCTGCGACCTCACCATCGCCGCCGAGAACGCCCGCTTCGGCCAGACCGGCCCCCGCGTCGGCTCCTTCGACGGCGGCTTCGGCGCCGCCCAGCTCGCCCGCCTCGTCGGCCAGAAGAAGGCCCGCGAAATCTGGTACCTCTGCCGCCAGTACGACGCCCGGGAGGCCCTCGAGATGGGCCTCGTGAACGCCGTCGTCCCCCTCGATCAGCTGGAGGAGGAAGGCGTCCAGTGGGCCCGCGAGGCTCTGCGTCACAGCCCTCTCGCCCTCCGCCTCATGAAGTCGTCCTTCAACGCCGAGCTCGACGGCATGGCCGGCGTCACCGAGCTCGCCCACAACGCGACCCTGCTCTTCTACATGAGCGACGAGGGCAAGGAGGGCCGCAACGCCTTCATCGAGAAGCGCGAGCCCGAGTACTCCGATATGGCCAAGTTCCCGCGACGGCCATGACCCCCGCCGGCCCCATCGCGAACGTGCGCTGGCGGCCCTGGCGCATCCCCCTGCGTGACCTCCTCGCGACCGGCGCGGGCGACCTGACCGAACGCCAGGGGCTGGTCGTCCGCATCGAGACCGCGACCGGCGCCGCTGGCCTCGGCGAGTGCGCGCCCCTCCCCGGCGAGGGACTGGGCGTGCCCGCGCTGGAGCGCCGTCTCGTCGAAGTGGGCGGCGCGCTCGTCGGGCGTCCCTCCGCCGAGGCGTGGCGCTCCCTGCCCGGCGACCCCGTTCGTGGCGCGGATGTCGCCGTCGAGACCGCGCTCACCGATCTGCTCTCGAAGGCGTGTGGCGTTCCCCTCGGCGCCTGGCTGGCGGATAAGGCCGGCCTCGCCCCTCCCGCTCCCGTCCCTGTGCCCGTGAACGCGCTCCTCGGCGCTGCCCTGCCCGACGACCTCGCCCGCGACGCCGAGGCCGCCGTGGCGTGCGGCTTCCGGACTGTGAAGGTGAAGGTCGGGCGCGACGTTGCCGCGGACACCGCGCGGTTGCGCGCCGTCCGCGCTGCTCTCGGCCCCGACGCGGAGCTGCGTATCGACGCCAACGGCGCCTGGAGCGAGGAGGAGGCCGTGAGCGCCCTCGCCGCCCACGCTGCGCACGGGGTCGCCCTCTGCGAGCAGCCGGTTGCCGCCGGCCCCGACGCCCCCGAGCGCCTCGCTCGCGTTCGCACCGCCAGCCCCATCCCCATCGCCGCCGACGAGGCCTGTGCCTCCCTGGCCGACCTTCGCGCCCTCCTCGATGCCGGCGCGGTTGACGCTGTCGTGATCAAGCCCCTGCGCACCGGTCTCGCCGAGGCCGTCGCCATGATCGGCGAGGCTGCCGCACGTGACGTGCCCTGCATCCTGACCACAACGTTCGACACGGGCATCGGCACGGCGCTCGCAATTCATCTCGCCGCCATCGTCCCCGAGCCCCGCCCCGCTTGCGGCCTCGCGACGCTCCCCCTCCTCGCCGGCGACATCGCGCGGGGGTGCCCCACCCCCGTGGCGGGCGCACTCCCCCTCCCCGCCGCGCCCGGCCTCGGCGTCGAGCTCGACGAGACCACCCTCGATCGTTTCGCGACCGGCCCCTGGGAGGGTGTGTCGCCATGAGCGCCATGCTTCCCGACTGGCTGACCCACCGCGCCCGCACCCTCCCCCGCGTGACCGCCATCGCGAGCGGCCGCCGGCGCGGCCTCAGTTATGCCTCCCTCTACGAGTACGCCGTCCGCCAGGCGAACGCCCTCGCCGCCGCGGGCGCCGCTCCCGGCGAGCGCGTCGCCGTCATCGCCGGAACTTCCCGCGACTTCGTCGTCGCGATGCACGCCACGTCCCTCACCGACGCCGTCTTTGTGCCCCTCAACGTGCGCCTCACCGCCGCCGAGCTGGCCGAGCAGCTCCGGGACTGCGAGCCCGCCGTCGTCCTCTACGACAAGTCGCGCGAGGCCCTCGCCGCCGAGGCGGCCGCCCTCGCAGGGGCGCCCGCCCCCCGCCGCCTCCCCCTCCCGCCCGTGGAGGAGCGAGCAGCCCTCGTCGACGCCCACGACGAGGACAGCTGCCACAGCATCGTCTACACCTCCGGCACGGCCGGAAATGCCAAGGGCGTCATGCTCACGTACGGGAACTTCTGGGCCAGTGCGAGCGCCTCCGCGCTCAACCTCGGCCTCGACCCCTCCGACCGCTGGCTCGCCTGCCTGCCCCTCCACCACGTGGGCGGGCTCTCTATCCCCATCCGCAGCGCCATCTATGGCACCGCCGTCGAGCTTCACGCCCAGTTCGTTCCGGAGACGGTGAACCGGGCGGTGCGCTATACCGACATAACGCTCCTCTCCGTCGTGCCGACCATGCTCCGCCGCATGCTCAATGCTGACGACCTCCCCTTCGACGGTGCCCTGCGGGCTGTCCTCGTGGGGGGAGGGCCCGTGCCGCCCGTCCTCCTCGAGCGCGCCACCGGCCGCGGCCTGCCCGTCGTCCAGACCTACGGGCTCACCGAGGCCTGCAGCCAGGTAACGACCCTCGCCCCGCTCGAAGCGATGTCCCACCTGGGGTCCGCCGGGCGCGCCCTCCTCTCCGCCGACGTCCGTGTCGATGCACCAACGGGCGAGGCCGGCGAGATCCTGATCCGCGGCCCCGCCGTCACGCCAGGCTACTACCGCGACCCCGAAGCCACCGCCCGCGCCTTCGCCGGCGGCTGGCTCCAGACGGGCGACATCGGCCTGCTCGACGACGACGGCTTCCTGACCGTCCTCGACCGTCGCGACGACGTCATCGTCTCGGGGGGAGAGAACGTGTATCCGGCGGAGGTCGAGGCCGCCCTGCTCGCCTATCCGGGCATCGAGGGCGCCGCCGTCGTCGGCCTCCCCGACGAGGAGTGGGGCCAGCGTGTCGTCGCGGCCGTCGTCTCGCAGCTTCCCGTCGAGCTCGCCCGCGTCGAGCCGCTCCTCCGCAGCCGTCTCGCCGGCTACAAGATTCCCGCCGCCATCGAGCGCTTCGACGCCCTCCCCGCTACCTCCTCCGGCAAGGTCCAGCGCCGCTTCGTCCGCCAGCAGATGGCCGAGCGCCTCGCTACACTCCCCACCGGTCACTAATCACACTCACCAGTCACCAGGGAGTACCCCATGAGCGACGCCGCCCTCCGCACGCTCCTCGACCGCCAGGCCATCAGCGACACGGTCCTGCGTTACGCCACCGGCATCGACATGCGCGACTGGGAGGCCTACCGCTCCTGCTTCACCGACGAGGTCGAGATCGACTTCACGTCCTGGGGCGGCGGCGAGCCGTCAATCCAGCGCGCTGACGACTGGACTGCCGGCGTGCGCGCCGGCCTCAGCGGCTTCTCCGCCACCCAGCACATCAGCACCAATCACGTCATCACCTTCGCCGACAGCGGCGACGAGGCCACCTGCGTTTCCTACATGCAGGCCCAGCACTACCTCCCCAACGACGAGGGCGACAACACCCTCACCCTGGGTGGCTACTACACCAACACCCTCGTTCGCACCGACGACGGCTGGCGCATCCGCCGCTGCCAGCTCACCGTCACCTGGACGACGGGCAACAAGCACATCTTCGTGCTCGCCCGGGAGCGCTGGGCCGCCATGCAGGCCGCCGGCGAAGCCTAGGGAGGCTGCGCCGGTTCCGGTTCCGCCTCTGGTTCTTCAACCGGCGCCTCGTCCCCAAGCTCCTCGCGCCGGTGCGCCCGTAGCCAGAGGGCGAGGAGCGGCGCTCCGGTGACGGCCAGCAACACCGCCGCCGTCCAATAGGCGGTGGGAAGCCCGCGCCAGTCCCCGATAACCGTCAGCACTATCTCCGTGATACCGACGATGAGGCTGAACAGCATGTTCTGGATGGAGAGCACGGTCGCGCGGGTCGCGCTGGGGATGCGCCGGTTGAGGTAGTCCGCCATCACCACGTAGCTCATCGCGAACATGAGCGTCGTGGGCGGGTAGAACGCGAACGCCGCGACGTGGTCGACCGCGCCCAGTCCTACCGCCGTACCCATGACCACCAGGGGCATCAAGGCGACGACGCGGTTCACTCCGATCGCGATCACGATGCGATAAGCGAGCAGCGCCCCCGCGATCGAAAGGAATTGCCCTGGCATGAGGAAGAACCCGAACAAGCCATAGCGCACGTCGTGGCTGCTCAGGAAGGGCTGCTGCAGGATGATCATGCTGACGCCGATACCCATGACAACCGCCATCAGCAGCATCAGCATGCGCACCGTGGGGCGCTCGAAGGCCACGCGGAACGCATTCTTCGTAACCGCGAGGTAGCCCTGCTGCTGCTGGCCTTCCTCCAGGCGCGGCGGCTCCTTGAAGCTGAAGCTCACCAGCCAGGCGATGCCCATAAGCCCGCCGCTGGCGACCACCGGCACCCAGAGGTTGATCAGTTCGGCCATCAGCGACCCGAGGCCCAGCCCGAGGATCGCCCCGACTGCTTGCACCGCGCGCGCCCTTCCCCAGAGCCTCTGGAAGTCGCTCTCCCGCCCCGTGGCGCGCAGTGAGTCGTACACAAAGGCGGAGTCAGCTCCAGAGTAGAGCGTGAACGCCGCCGCCCACACGAGGTACGAGGCCAACAACACGCCGAAGTTGGAGGCCAGCCCGAAGACAAGGACGGCGATCGTGTTGACCAGCGCTCCGTAACTCAGGGAGACCTTTCGCCCCCAGCGGTCCGCGATCGCCCCTGTCGGCACCTCGAGCACGATCAGCAGGATCCAGAACGGCCCGTCGAACACGCCGATCTGCCAGAGGGCTAGCCCCCGCTCGTCGGTCAGGTAGACGGCCCAGATCGGCAGCCAGAGCTGGAAGTCCACGAAGAAGCGGAACAGGTAGAACTTCCAGACGTTCGCTTGCAGCGAGCGAGCGTCCTCCGGCGAAACAGTGGCTCCGGCGGTGGGCGTCATGCTGCTCATGCGCGGCTACTTCCGCGCGCCGCGCTCTCCGTGGGCATGACGATTGCTACACGACAACACATGGGCGAGCGGCCATCGTACGCGAACCGCCGCTAGTGGCTGTCGCCCCACAATCGCTGCCCCGGCGTGCTACCGTGCCGCCATTCCTGCCACGGAGGTTTCCCCATGGCGCGATTCATCCTCATCGGCCTCGTCGAGCCCACTACCCCCGAAGACCAGGAGGCCTTCGACGACTTCTACCTCGGTCAGCACATCTACGACACGGCCCTCTGCCCCAACTTCCTCAGCGGCACCGTCTACAAGCTGCGCGGCGGGCACGTCGGCATCGACATCCCCTCCGAGTACATCGCCATCTACGAGGTCGACGCCGACAGCTACGAGGAAGCCGAGCGCGTCCTCAACGAGTGGCAGCGCGACCCCAACGCCTGGGAGGGGCGCGCCGAGCACAACGAGGCCTCCGCCGCGATGGACCACAGTCCCCTGAAGGTCAAGGGTTCGGGCTGGTACGAATTCGAGCGCGCCTACCACACGCGCGGGTGAAATCGGCGATCCTGGCCAGGTAAAGGCCGGTTCTTCCGCCTCGCTGGGACAAAACGCCCGCTTTTGTAGACAATGAACCGATGAACGCCCACGACCGTCGTGGCGGATGCCGCGGAATGCTCCGGAGGGTGCGGCGATGAGCCGCCTCTCGCGTGCGCTCGGGTTCCCCGATGGCGACAAGGGCTCGTCGCGCCCCGGCGCCGAATCGCCCAAGGTGCGTCGCATCCGCGAGACCATGCGCTGGCGCGGCTACGACCTGAGCGAGTTCACCGACGAGCAGATCGAGGCCGTCAGCGCTCGCTTCCCCAACGACATCTCCGAGGATGGCGAGACGACCGAAGACGGCCGGCGCGCGCTTGCCGCGGCCCTCGAGCAGGGCGACTTTGCGCCCCCCGCCGAGACGGAGTCCCTCGCCGCCGATGAGGCTCCCGCTCCAGGAACACCCCCGGCGGCGTCCGAGCCCGCCGCTGCCGCGCCCTCCCCGACGCGGGACAAGCAGCGCGGCTGCCGGGGGGCTCCGCTCTCCGCCCACCGCCAGGCCCTCGGCATGCCCACGCTCCCCGAGCGGATTGCGCACGTGTTCGGTATCTGCACCTGGCGCTCGATCGATGGCGAGGACGGCAAGCGCGCGCAATGCGTCGGCTGCGGCCGGATGCGGACCGACCCCATCCCCTTCCGCCCGCCGCCTCCACCGCCCTCTCCCCCGCCGCCTCCGCGCGAGGATCCCGTCTCCCGCCGCGAACCGCCCCCCTCCCCGCTCGACGACCTCTCCAACTTCGAGAGCCGTGATCGCGACCGCATGGGCGCCCCGCCCCAGCGGCCCCAGCGCCCCCCGGGCCAGGAGCGCTCCGACTCGATCTGGGACTTCTTCATGGGCCTCCCATGGTGGTCGAAGCTGCTTGCCATCTTCATCGCGATCCAGGTCGTGCTCTTCATCGTCTCGGCCGTTTCCGGTGGCGGTGGAGGCGGCTAGCACACTGGCAGGGAGTCAACCGTGATTCGTTACGAGGACATCCACCACATCGCCTTCGTGGCCGCTGATCTCCAGCGCGGCATGGAGGAGGTCGGCGAGGTCTACGGCGTCGAATGGACCACCCCCCGCCACCTCGAGCTCCCCGTCCGCGACTCGCAGGGCGACCGCACGCTCAACCTCTCCGTCGTCTACTCGCAGCAGGGGCCGCTCTTCCTGGAAGTACTCCAGGCCGTCCCCGACTCGGTCTGGGCCCTGACCCCCGGATCCCATCTCCACCACATCGGTGTCCACGTCGACGACGTCGAGGCTGAAATCGAGCGCCTCGAGGGCCTCGGACAGGCGATCGAGGCGGCCGGCATCGGCCCAGGCGGGCGGCTGAACAGCTGGGCCTACCTCTCGAGTCCGCAGGCCCTGCGCGTCGAGATCATGGACATCAGCGGCCGCGAGGGCACGGCTCAGTGGGCCCGGGGCGAGATCGAGTAGGCCCGCTCCCTACTGGAGCCGCCGCAGCCGCGGCGACACCACCACCAGCACCGCCGAGATGCCGACCAGGGCGATCGCGAGGATCGCCGTCGCCAGGTCGATGCCCATGCGCTCAGCCACGATGCCGATCACGAAGGCGCCCAGCGCCATCATCCCGGGTTGCAGCATCATCAGGGCCATCACCCGGCCCCGGAACTCGTTCTCCACGTAGTGGTGTAGCAGGATCTGGCTGAACGCCTGCCGTCCCGCCGTGCCGATTCCCACGAACACCATCGTGATGGCCGCGAACCAGAAGACGCGCGACTCCGAGAACACCACGAGGGCGACCCCGAGCAGGATCGCGCTCGCCAGCAGGAGCAGGCCCCGCCGCCGCTCGGGCAGCGAAGCGATGACGAGTGCCCCGAACACCGCTCCGCCACCGCTGATCGCCGTCAGCAGTCCCAGTTCGACCGGTCCACCGTCGAGCACGTCTTTCACGAAGCCCGGCAGGAGCTGGATGTAGGGCATCGCCAGGAACGCGCTGAGCAGCGTCACGACCAGCACGATCAGGATGGTCGGATCGTGGCGGACGTAGGTGAATCCGTCGCGCAGGTCGCCCAGTCCGCCCCGCGACGACCCGCTCGATGCGGCCTCCTGGCGAGGCAGCATCGCCAGTGTCACCATCGCCAGGAAGTAGAAGCCCGCCATCACCATGTAGACCGGTCCAGCCCCGATCACGCCTCCGCCCGCAGCGGCAGTCAGGAAACCGGCGGCGGCGGGGGCCAGCACGCGCATCAGGTTCATGCCCGCCGAGTTCAGCGCGACCGCGTTCATCAGCAGGTCTCGCCCCACCACCTCGGGGATCATCGCCTGGCGCGAGGGCATCATCAGCGCCATCGTGATTCCCTGGATGGCGCCCGCCGCGAACAGGTGCCAAAGCTCGATGGCCTCCATCAGGATGAGAATGCCCACCACGAGAGCGTTCACGACAGAGACGAACTGCCCTACCTGGAGCACGACTTTCTTCGGTGCGCGGTCGGCCAGGACTCCTCCGACAACGCCGAGGAAGAGCATCGGCAGGGCCGAGGCGAGCGCGATCCCGCCCAGCAGCGCGAACGAACCCGTGATCTCGAACACCACGTACCCGCGCATGACGAGCTGGATGTTCATCGCCGCCATCTGGCCGAGCATGGCCAGGTAGAACCAGCGGAAATCGCGCTCGCCGAAGGACGCGAACGTGGGCAGCGAGGCTACGCGGGCGGTAACCGGATTGGAGCGCAGAAGGGACCCGGCGCCGGTCGTGCCCGTCGACTGCGCCAAGGGGCCTCCGGTGCGCGGGAAGCGCACACCCTCACGCTAAGGTGAGGGTGTGGTGCGGGCAAGGTCTGGTCCCGTCCTGGGCGCTACGGCTCGACCGTGACCGTCCCCGTCGACCCGTCGATTGTGACCGTGGCCCCGTCCGGGATGAGCGACGTGATGCCTCGGATCTGGGCGACAGCGGGAATCCCGAACTCGCGCGCGACCGTGGCCGCGTGGCTGAGGATGCCCCCCGTCTCCACCACGACACCCGCCGCGGGGATGAAGAGCGGCGTCCAGGCCGCGTCCGTCACCGGCGCGACCAGGATCTCGCCGGGCTCGAGCATGGTGCTGACGGCGGCCTCGGCGCTCTCGATCACGCGCGCCTTGCCCGAGGCCTGCCCCGGGCTGACGCCCAGCCCCTCGTAGCTCGCCGTGCTCACCGCTTCCGTCTTCTCCTTCGGGATCAGCTCCACCGGCCACTCGAACATGACCGGCAGCTCGTGCTGCTCCATCAAGGCGAACTCGTCCTTGCGGCTGGCGACGTTGGCCTTCGCCTCGGCGCCGTCCAGGTTGCCCTCGGCGGCCTGCCGCAGCTCCGGAAGCCGCAGGAACCACACGTCCTCGGCGTCGTCGATGACGCCGCGCTCCGCGAGCCGCCCGGCCAGTTCCACCACGGGCGGGCGCTGCGTGCGGCAGGCCCGTGCCCAGTTCGCCTTGCTGCTCTCCCGGCCCCGGTTCATCGTCTGCGCGTGGTGGAGGGCGTGCCGGTACTCCTCCAGCACCTCCGCCGGCAGCTTCGACTCGATCTCCCGCTCGACCACCTCGCGGGCGGCCGCCTGCTTCCGCTCCAGCTCGTGCGGATCGCGGTCGGGATCGGCGTTCAGGTCGGCCTGGATGCTGCTCAGCACGAAGTTCGGCGCTTCGTTCCAGGTGCGGTACGAGGGGTTCGTCTCGTTCTGCCCGCGGAAGCCGAGTTCCTTGATGAACTCGGCGTACTCGGCCGCGAACGCCTGCCAGTCCTCGTTCGGCGGACTCGCCAGGTTCGCGACCAGCCCCTCGGGTGTCAGCGATGCGAACTCCGTCGCCAGCGCGGGCCGCGCCGCGATGAAGCGGCTCAGGTCCCAGATCGCCTTCGCCGGGAGGGCGCTCTCGACATCGGTGAGGCCGCTCGTGATCGTGTTCGCCCACTCGGGCGGATGGTCGGGGATGTGCTCGTCGAGGAGCCCCCCGACCACGCTCGTGTACTCGCCGCCGCCCACCGAGTTGAAGTAGTGCGCGATGAAGATGCGCCCGGCCAGTTCGGTTCCGGCGTCCAGCGCCTCGATCAGCTCGGCGTCGCTGGCGGTGCTCCAGTCGCGCGCAAGCGACTCCTGGTACGCCTTCCTGGTGATCTCGCGGTTCCGGTCGCGAATCTCCACCGAGCTCTCCCACTTCTCGGTGATGGCGGCGCGAGCGGCAATGGCGCGCTCCTCGTCGCCGTGGGCCTCGCTCGTGAACTCTTCCTCGCCGCCTTCGAGGAACTGCTTCAGGAAGTCGCTGCCTTCTCCCACCGAGTAGAGCGCCGTGAACGCCATGTTCAACCCGAAGTTGATGACGAACCGGCCCCCGATGAAGGGCAGCGTGGTCGCGATGGGAGGCCTCGGGATCTCGAGCAGGTCGGTCGTTCCGAATGCCTCCATGACCCCGTAGTTCCAGACATAATCCCACTCCCGCCAGATATCGGCGGCCAGCGGCTTCGTGACGCCCGGGAGCACCTCGGCGGCGTTCGCCGTGGTGTAGTTCCCGTGCACGGTGTCGTGGTGGCTGTCCCAGCTGCAGTGAAGCTCGTCGCTCATCGTCGTTTCCCTCCTGAAGCCTGGTGGAGCGCTAGTAGGCGGCCGTCCCGCCGTCTACCGACCAGAGCGCGCCGGTGATGCCGGACCCGACGTCGGATGCCAGCAGCACGGCCACGGCCCCGACTTCCTCGACAGTGTTCATGCGCTTGATCGCCGACTCGCTGGAGAACTGTTCCACCATCTCGTCGTAGGTCAGGCCCATGGAGGCAGCCGCCTCGGCGCCGCTGTCGAGCAGGATGTCGGTCTCGATCAGGCCCGGGCAGATGGCGTTCACGGTGACGCCCGTCGTGCCCACTTCCTGGGCGGCGCTCTTCGTGAGCCCGTTGATCGCGTGCTTCGACGCGACATAGGCGGAGATTCCCGGCTTGCCGTGCTTCCCCTCCAGCGAGGAGATGTTGATGATGCGCCCGCTCTCCTGCGGGATCATGTAGCGGAACGCGTGCTTGATCCCCCAGAACGTCGACGAGAGGTTCCACTTGATCGTGTGGTCCCAGGGCTCGTTCTCCATCTGCGCGACCGGCGCGAAGCCCGAGCTGCCGCCCGCGTTGTTCACGAGGATGTCGATCTTCCCGTAGCGCTCGACCGTCCCGTCGACCAGCCCCGAGAGGGTCGCTTCCTCGGTCACGTCCCCGGCGATGAAGTGGGCCCTGTCGCCCGCGTTCATCTCTTCCAGCGCGCGCGCGCCCTTCTCTTCGCTGCGACCGTTCATGACGACGCTCGCGCCCTCGGCGAGAAACGCCTCCACGATGCCCCGACCGATGCCCCGGGTCCCCCCGGTAACCGCCGCGACCTTGCCTTCCAGCTTCATCACACCCCTCCTGAGTTACATGGTGATCCGCCCCCGCGGCCATTGCCGCAGGGCCGACGGCGAAGCTTACCGACACACCCCGCGCAAGCGCCACCGCAGACCCTGGCGAATTTAGCGCGTTCGGACGGGGTAATTCGAGACTCCGACCGCTACCCTTCTGGCGTGAACGCAGTGGTGGCCCGCTTCATCCTTGCGATCCTTGTGGTAGCGCTCGTCGCTTGTGGCGACGACTCCCCGCCCCCATCCCCCACCCCGGTCGCGAGGCCCGACCCCACGCAGACGGCCACCACCCCGCCACCAACCGCCACCCCAACGGCCACCCCTTCCGCAACGGTCACTGCCACGCGCGCTCCCTCTCCAACCCCTCGGCCCACGAGCACGGCCTCCCCCACGCCTACTGCCATCGCCACGCCCACCTCCACACCTCCTCCCGAGTCCACCCCGACTCCCATGCCGACCCCCGACGAGCCGGTCGAGCCCACGCTGGACGATCCCCCCTCCGTGGTCCGCCCCACCCTCCCCCGGTCCCCCGTGTTCGACGCGCCACCCGGCGTCTTCACGACCATCACGGTCGGGGCCACCCACGCCTGCGGCCTGACCGA
>JAJDUR010000057.1 GCA_022826585.1 Dehalococcoidia bacterium | reverse complement strand
TGATGAACTCGGAGTATCCCGTTCAACTGGAAGTCGATCCGGCGGCGCCCCAGAACCGGCTCCTGGTCTTCCTGCGACCGATCCTGACGATCCCGCACTGGATCGTCATCGCGATCCTGGGGATCGCGGCGTTGGTGGTCTGGCTGCTCGCATCGTTCTCCATCGTGATCACGGGGCGATACCCGGAGCCGCTGCTGCGGTTCTCCACCGGCTATGCGCGGTGGGCGACGCGCGTGTCGGCCTACGGGGGCGTGCTGGGAAGCGACGAGTCCAACACCTACTTCTGGGTGACGGGCGGGTTCCTGACGGACAAGTACCCGCCGTTCACGTTGGGCGAGGCGCCCGACTATCCGGTACGCCTGCTTGTCGAGCAGCAGGTGGAGGGACGGAACCGGCTGACGGGCTTCTTCCCGATCCGGATCATCGTGACCATCCCCCACTACCTCGTCCTCCTCATCCTCGGCATCATCGTGACGGTTGCGACCGTCGTGGCCTGGCTGGTCGGCATCGTGCAGGGACGATTGCCTGACTGGCTACACAATCTCATCGCCGGGTACACGCGCTGGAACACCCGCGTGGGCGCCTACAGCGGCCTGCTCGTTGACGAGTACCCGCCGTTCAGCCTGAACTGAGGGAGTGCGGGGATATGGCCCGCGCAGTCATGGCTTGAGAGGAGCGTACCCATGACAGTCGAGACAACGGGGTATCCGGTCGCGTTCGAGGTCGACGATGCGGCGCCGCAGGGGCGCGTGTCGATCCTGCTTCGGTGGCTGCTCGTGATCCCGCACGTGATCATCCTGTCGTTGCTGGGGGTGGCGGTGGGGATCGTCATCATGCTGGCCTGGTTCACGATCGTGTTCGCCGGGCGCTTCCCGGCGACGCTGTTGCGATTCACGATCGGGTACGCGCGCTGGGCGGCGCGGGCCAACGCTTACGGCAGCCTGCTGACAGGCGCGTATCCGCCCTTCTCCCTGGACGAAGAGCCGGACTACCCGGTGCGGCTGACCATCCCGGAACGGACGACCGGGCGGAGCCGGCTGACGACCTTCTTCCGCTGCCTGCTCCTGCTCCCGCACGAGATCGTCCTCTCCCTCCTCGGCATCGTCGTCGGCTTCGTGGGCCTGGCGGCGTGGCTGGCCGGAATTGTGCTGGGGCGGGTGCCCGACGGCCTGCACAGCTTCCTGGCGGGGTACACCCGCTGGACCGAGCGGGCCAGCGCCTATGCCTACCTCCTCGTCGACGACTACCCACCGTTCAGCTTCGAGTAGGAGACGGGGAGTGACGGAAGCGACGTACGAAACGGCCTACGAGGGACCGGATCTGGAGCTCGCGAGCCAGGGGCGGCGGCTGGGCGCGTTCGTTCTCGACGTCGTGCTCTTCACCGTTACGCTCGGAATCGGCTGGTTGATCTGGCTCCTCATCGTGGGAGGGCGCGGCCAGAGCCCGGCGAAACAGATCCTTGGCGTGCACGTGGTCCGCGCGGACGGGAACCGGGCGGGGCTCGGGTGGATGCTGCTGCGGGAGATCATTCTCAAGTGGGCCGTGTTCGTGGTGCTGGACCAGGTGCTGAGTCTCGCGGACGCGGGTGTGGCCGGCGTGATCACGCTGGTCGCCCTGGCCCTGGCGGCCCTCTGGTGCGCCTGGGATGCGAACCGGCAGTGTCTCTGGGACAAGGCGATCCAGACGTACGTGGTTCGGGTGGCGGAGACGCCCGCCGGAGCGAGGGCCGTTTCCCCCGCCGAGCGCGCGGCCGAGAACCTCGAAACGCTGGAAGACCTGCACACACGCGGACTCCTGACGGACGAGGAGTACGAGGAGCGCCGGGCGCGTGAGATTGAGGGGCGGTAGCATCGGGGCGTGGCGGTCGACCAGGAGGCGCTGGACGCAGTCGCGCTGAGCCGCGAGGAGTACGACCTGCTCGTCTCGCGGCTGGGGCGGGAACCGAACGAGGTCGAGCTGGGGATGTTCGGCTCGCTGTGGAGCGAGCACTGCGGCTACAAGAACAGCCGCCCCCTGCTGCGCCGCCTGCCGAGCTCCGGCGACCAGGTGCTGACGCGGGTGGGCGAGGAGAACGCGGGAGCGATCGACATCGGGGACGGCTGGGCGGTGGTGATGAAGGTCGAGTCGCACAACCACCCGTCGGCGATCGAGCCGTACGAGGGCGCGGCGACGGGGGTGGGGGGCATCGTGCGGGACATCTTCGCCATGGGGGCCTACCCGATCGCGCTGCTGGACTCGCTCCGCTTCGGGCCGCTGGACGAGGGGAACAACCGCTACCTGTTCGAGGGGGTGGTGGGCGGCATCGGGGGGTACGGGAACTGCCTCGGGATTCCCACGGTGGGGGGCGAGGTGGTGGTCGGGGGGCCATACAACGGCAACCCGCTCGTGAACGCGATGTGCGTGGGGCTGGTGCGCGCGGACGGGATCGTGAGCGCAACGGCGAGCGGCGAGGGAAACGCGCTGCTGCTGGTGGGAGCGGACACGGGCCGGGACGGCATCCACGGGGCGAGCGGCCTCGCGAGCCGCACCGATCCGGAGGCGCGCTTCGAGGAGATGCGTCCGGCGGTGCAGGTGGGCAACCCCTTCCTCGAGAAGATGCTGATGGAGGCGTGCCACGAGCTCGCCTCGGAGCGCCGGGACTGGATCGTCGGACTGCAGGACCTGGGGGCGGCGGGGCTGACGAGCTCGGTGCTGGAGTGCTGCGCGCGGGGAGACGCAGGGGCGGTGCTGAATCTCGAGCAGGTGCCGCGACGGGAATCGGGGATGACGCCGTACGAAGTCATGCTCTCGGAGAGCCAGGAACGGATGCTGGTGATCGCGAAGCGGGAGCACGTGGCGGACGTGGAGGCGCTGTTCGAGCGCTGGGAGGTGGACTGCATCGAGATCGGGCAGGTGACGGAGGGGGCCGAGGTGGTTCTGCGGGAGGATGGCGTGGAGGTGGGGCGCGTCCCGGTCGAGGTGGCGACGGAGGCGCCGGCCTACACGCGCGACGGCCGCCGGACGCTGGAGGCGCTGGCTCGTAGCCAGGCGAACCCGGGGGCGTTCCCGGACCTGCGCCCGGAGGCGGCGACGGAGGCGCTGACGGCGCTGATCGCACGGCCGAACCTGGCGAGTAAGCGCGAGGTGTTCCGGCAGTACGACCACCAGGTGCTGGCGAACACGGTAGTGGCGCCCGGCGGCGACGCGGCCGTGCTGCGCGTACCGGGGACGACGCGGGGCATCGCCGTGGCGACGGACGGGAACGGCCGCTACTGCCAGCTCGACGCGCCCAACGGGGGCGCGATCGCGGTGGCGGAGGCGGCGCGGAACGTGGTCTGCACGGGGGCGCGGCCGGTGGCGGTGACGGACTGCCTCAACTTCGGCGCGCCGGAGAACCTCGAGGTGTACGCGACACTGGCGGGGGCGGTAGACGGCATCGCCGCGGCCTGCGACGCGTTCGGGACGCCAGTCGTGAGCGGCAACGTGAGCCTCTACAACGAGAGCGGCGGGGCGCCAATCTGGCCGACACCGGTGATCGGGATGCTGGGGGTGCTGGACGACGTGCACGCGCACCTGGGGGCGGCGTTCGAGCGGGCGGGGGCGGAGGTGTGGCTGCTGGGCGGGACGGTCGAGCAGCCGGCGCGCACGCTCGCGGGGAGCGAGTACCTGGAGGCGGTGCACGGGGCGATCATCGGAACGCCGACGGTCGACCTGGAGGCGGAGGCGCGGCTGCACGACCTCGTGCTGGGCGCGAACGACGCGGGCCTGCTGCTGAGCGCGCACGACTGCAGCGACGGCGGGCTCGTCGTGGCGCTGGCGGAGTGCTGCCTGCTCGGCGGCTATGGTTTCGCGGGGGAGGTCGAGGTGGAGGGGCGGATCGACGCGGCCCTGTTCGGGGAAGCGCAGGGACGGATCGTCGTGAGCGCGCGTCCGGAGGCGGGGGAACGGCTGGGGGCGCTGGCGGAGGAGGTGGGGGTGGCGATCACGCGGCTCGGCACGACGACAGACGAAGGATTGCTGCGTTTCGGGCCGGTGGAGGCGGACCTCGACGACGTTCGCGACCCATGGGAGTCGGGCCTGGGGCTGTAGGCCCTCACACTTGCCTGGCTTCAACCGCACACGCTTGACTGACCGCGACTCCATCTCTACGCTAACCGAACATTAGTTCTCCGGGGACCATATGGAAGTTGCAATCGCAACCGGGCTCATTACCGCCGCCGCCCTTCTCCTCTCACAGCTCATCGTAGCCCTTTCGCCTCGGTGGAATATCAAGAGCGAAGTCAGCAAGCACGACTCCATGGAGTCCAGCCAGAGTCGCCGCAAGATATACGAGGAGTTCACCACCACTCTATTCAACCAGCTGGACAATACGTCGAAGGGTGGTCACGTTAGCCCCAACACAGAGCGCGAACTCCTGAAGGTGTTCAGAAACTTCCGCAGCAGGATTCTCCTTGTTGGTTCCGATGACGTTGTACGCGCATTCAACGACTGGAACATCTATGCAGACCGCGATCAGACCACAGAAGCTGGTCAGGAGTTGCTTGCCGCGGTCGCCGATCTCATTGTCGCAATGCGACGCGACCTGGGTTACCCAAAGACCGACCTCAAAAGGATCGAGATCCTCGCAGTCTTCCTGACGGATGCTGAGACTGCCGAGGAAGCGATGTCAGCGCCGCGGCAAAGACGCTTCCAGAACACCACCTCTCAATAGCGACTAGCAGCCGAGAGCGGTGGCGATCTCGTCCTCGCTGAGGTCGGGGCCGACGGCGGCGCAGTGCAGGCGCTCGTTCACGAAGATGTCGGTGGCGAGGGAGCGGATCTGGGCGGCGTCGACGGCTTCGAGGCCGGCGACGAAGTCGTCGATGGTCTCGACCTCGCCCTTCGTGAGGATCTGCTCCCCGTGGCGCTGGCCGAGGGAGAAGGCAGTCTCGAGAGAGAGGCGGAAGCGGCCGATGGCGTGGTCTTTGGCGCGTCGCAGCTCATCCTCGGGGACGGGCTCGTCGACCAGCCTGCGGAGCTCGTCGAGGCAGACGCCGATGGTCTCGGAGAGCTTCTCGCGGTCGACGCCGGCGGAGACGGTGAAGACGCCCGCATCGGCCAGGTAGCCGTAGCTGGAATGGACGGAGTAGGCGAGGCCGCGGCGCTCGCGCACCTCGGTGAAGAGGCGCGAGGACATGCCCGAGCCGAGGACGTCGTTGAGGATGCGGACGGCAAAGCGGCGGGGGTCGTCGCGGCCGAAGAGGGGCATGCCGAGCATGACGCTGCACTGGTCGATGTCGCGGGAGTCGATGCTGATACGGGCGCCGGTGGTGGCTGGGTCGTAGGGGGTGACGGCGGGGAGGCCGCCGGCGGCGACCTCGCGGAAGCGCGGTTCGGCCAGCTCGAGCACCTGCTCGTGGGTGCAGTTGCCGGCAACGGAGAGGACCATGTTCGGGCCCAGGTACCAGCCCTCCATGTGCTCAAGGAAGTCGGGGCGGTTCATGTCGCCGACGAGCTCGACGCTGCCGCCGACATCCCAGCCGCAGGGCTGCTCGCCGTAGACGGAGACGCCGAGGAGACGGCCCACCCAGCTGCCGGGGTTGTCGTGGTTCCGCTTGAGCTCCTGCTGGACGACGGTGCGCTCGCGGTCGATCTCCTCCTGGGCGAGGGTGGAGTGAAGGAGCATATCCGCAGTTATGTCGATTGACGTTTCCAGGCGGTCGTAGGGGACGACGTTCCAGTAGCAGGTGTATTCCTTGTTCGTGTAGGCGTTGAGGGTGCCGCCGGCGCCCTCGATCTCCTCGGCGATCATGTTGGCGCGGGGGCGGCGCTCGGTTCCCTTGAAGATCATGTGCTCGAGGAAGTGGGTGATGCCGTT
>JAJDUR010000005.1 GCA_022826585.1 Dehalococcoidia bacterium | reverse complement strand
ATCTCCGCGCTGCTGACGCTGCTCACGGGCGTGGTGGCATTCGCGGGCACGCTCATCGCGTGGAAGCTTGAGTACCGCGCGAAGGACTTCTTCAAACTCTTCTGGATCCTCATCGCGGGCGTCTACGGGACGTTCTTCTCGCTCGATTTGTTCTTCTTCTTCTTCTTCTATGAGCTGGCGGTAGTGCCGCTCTACATGCTCATCGGCATCTGGGGCTCGACGCGCAAGGAATACGGCGCGATGAAGCTCACGCTGATGCTGGTCGGCGGCTCGGTTGGCATCTGGATCGGCATCTTCGCGGTCGTGCACGAGGCGGGCCTCGGCACGTTCGACCTGCCCACGCTCTGGGAAGCGGGGCGCAACGGCGCCTTCAGCCCGGAGATGCAGAAGATCATCTTCCCCTTCTTCGCCGTGGGCTGCGGCGTGCTGGCCGGCCTCTGGCCGCTACACACATGGTCGCCCGACGGCCACATGTCGGCGCCCACCTCGGTCTCGATGGTGCACGCGGGCGTGCTGATGAAGCTGGGCGCTTTCGGGATCATCCGGCTCGGCATCCAGATCCTGCCCGAGGGCGCGGAGTTCTGGATGCCGGCGCTGCTGGTGCTGGGCACCATCGGCGCCCTCTACGGCGCAATCGCGGCGCTCACGCAGCGGGACTTCAAGCTCATCAGCGGCTACAGCTCCGTGAGCCACATGGGCTACGTGCTCATCGGCCTGGCGACCCTGCACGAGGTCGGCGTCAGCGGCGCCGCCCTGCAGATGTTCAGCCACGGCGTGATGACGGCCCTCGTCTTCCTCCTCATCGGGGCGCTCTACGACCAGGCGCACACACGCGACCTGAGCGACTTCGGAGGTGTCGCGAAGGTGATGCCCTTGTGGGTGATCGCCTACGTGGTGGCGGGCCTCGCCAATGTGGGCTTACCCGGCCTCTCGGGCTTCACGGCGGAGTTCCATATCTTCGTCGGGGCTTTCCGCACGTATCCGGTCTTCGGAGGGTTAGCCATCCTCGCGGCGGCGATCGCGGCGGCCTACATGCTGCGGATGTTCGGCGTGGTCTTCTTCGGACCGCTCAACCCGCGCTGGAAGGACCTGAAGGATCTCTCGCCAATCGAGACGATTTCGGCGGCGCTGCTCATCCTCTCCATGCTGGCGATGGGCCTCTGGTGGTCGCCGTTCACGGACCGGCTGGCGAACACGGTCACGAGCCTTCCGGGGGTGATTAGCTGATGCGCGACTTCACCCTCTTCATTCCCGAGTTCATCGCCATCAGCGGAGCGGTGGCCATCCTCGCGGCAGAGCTGATCTGGCCGAAGATCCGGAAGGATTACCTCGCCTACGCGACGGCGGCGGGCGCGCTCGCCTGGCTGATCGCGGCCATCCCCTACATCGGCGACACCGCGGGGGACTTCGAAGGCGTCCTGCTGACGGACGACTTCACGACCTACTTCCGCATCCTCGCGGCGGGCATCGTGATGGCGATCGCGCTGCTCTCGGCGCACTACATGCGCAACCGCACGAGCACCGCGGGCGAGTACTACGGCCTGCTGCTGGTGGCGGGCACGGGCATGGTGCTGATGGCGGCCTCACGCGAGCTGCTGACGGCCTACATCTCGCTCGAGCTGCTGAGCTTCTCGCTCTACGTCCTGGTGGGCTACCTGAAGCGCGACCGGCTGAGCAACGAGGCCAGCCTGAAGTACATCCTGCTGGGCGCGTTCTCAAGCGCCATGCTGCTCTACGGCATCAGCCTCATCTACGGCGTGACCGGGACAACGAGCTACGAGGGCATCGCCGAGGCCCTGAGCGAACGAGGCGGGGGCACGGACCCGGCCGTCGTCGTGGGCATCATGCTGATCGTGGCGGGCGTGGGCTTCAAGGTCTCGGCGGCGCCGTTCCACATGTGGGCGCCCGACGCCTACCAGGGCGCGCCGCTGCCGATCACGGCGTTCCTCTCGACCGCCTCGAAGGCGGCGGGCTTCGCGCTCATCCTGCGGCTGTTCACGGGCGCGCTGGTGGTGGACGCGGTGGAGTGGCGGGCGGCGATCGCGGCGCTGGCGGCGATCACGATGACGGCAGGCAACCTCATCGCCATCCAGCAGACGAACCTGAAGCGGCTGGTCGCCTACAGCTCGATCGGGCAGGTGGGCTACATGCTCGTGGCCATCGCCGCCATCGGCTACGGGAACGCGGATACGGCCGCGAGCGCCTCGAGCGCGCTGCTCCTGCACATCGTGGGCTACACGGCCTCGACGCTGGCGCTGTTCGCGGCGCTGACGGCGCACTACAACCGCACGGGCGACGACAGCATCGCGGGGCTGCGGGGGCTGGCGGAGACGCAGCCGTTCCTGGCGCTCGTGATCACGGCCTCGCTCTTCTCGTTCGCGGGTCTGCCCTTCTTCGCGGGGTTCGCGACGAAGCTGCTGCTGTTCCAGGCGAGCACCTCGAACGGGCTGCTGTGGCTGGTGGGACTGGCGGCGGCGAACAGCTTCGTAAGCCTCTACTACTACCTCATGGTTATGCGACAGATGTACCTGTTCGATCCGCCCGAGGGGCAGACGCGGTTCCGGCCGGCGCCCCTGCTGGGCGCCCTGGCGGGCCTGTTGCTGCTGGGCGTGCTCTTCATCGGCATCTACCCGCAGCCGGTCTTCGAGGCCACGGATCGTGCGGCGTCGGCGCTGATCGAAGTGAGCGCCTGGGGGCTCGTCCCGCTACCCTAGGCCCGGCATCCCGTGCCGGCGGACCTGGAAGCGATTGTCGCGGCGGCGAGGAGCGGAGAGCTCCGCCCGACACGCCACTACGGGGAGGACCGCCAGGGGGCACCCGACAGGCCGTGGTACTCCGAGATCGTCTTCGGGCTCGCTCACGACGCACCTGAAGTGGTGGGCGATGAGCGCGGGGGAGGCGATGAGGGTGCGGTCTGCAGGATTCTGTGCATCGACCCCGACGGCAACCCCCTGGAGGTTCGAATAAACTATGAGGCAAGCCCGATGCGGATCGTGACAGCTTTCCGCCGGGGCCGCAGGGGACGACATGCCTGAGCAGGTCATCACGCAACAGCTACGGGTCTATCGAGACGGTGACTCGGTGTGGCGCGAGGAGTTCCCCGTGATCGTCGCGAAGGACGGGGAACACCTGCTGTCGCACGAGACCGCCCTGAAGCTGGAAGAGCGCCAGAAGCACTACCTGAAGCTCGCGAAGGAAGGCAAGCTTCCCGAGCCCACGGCGACCTCGGACAAAGGCTCGCACGAGGCGGCTGGCGGCTAGCTCTCGCCGATCTCCCCGAGGCTGATCGTGTCCTCGCCGGCTTCGGCGTCGCCGTACACGCCGGCCGGGACGCCCTTCCAGACCGTGACGATGAAGTCCTCGCGATAGGGGTCGGCGGTCATGGCGAGCTGCTCGTCGACGGCGTCGATGAGTTCGCGCACGCGGTCGTCGCTGGCGTCGGGGGTGGTGCAGAGGGTGGCGTGGATGTTGGGTCCCTGGAGGTGCAGGTCCACGCGACCGACGATCTCGCCGTCGTCGAGGATGGTGTAGGTCTCGGAGTGGGGGGTCCGCACCTCACGGTCGAAGCTGATCACGTTCCACGCTCCCGCTGGCCTTCAGGTTGTCAGGTTGGAGTGGCTCGTCCCTATGGTCGCAGAGCGGGCGCCTACAGGGGCCGCACATGCCCCTGGCCGAGGACCATCCACTTATAGCTGGTGAGCTCGACGAGGCCCATGGGCCCGCGGGCGTGCATCTTCTGGGTGGAGATGCCGATCTCGGCCCCGAGCCCGAACTGGGCGCCGTCGGTGAACTGCGTGCTTGCGTTCACGTAGACGACGGCGGCATCGACCTCGGACGTGAAGCGCATGGCGTTCTCGTAGCTGTCGGTGATGATCGCCTCGCTGTGCTTGCTGCCATGCGCCTCGATGTGCGCGAGCGCCTCGTCCATCGAGGCGACGACGCGCACGCCCGCGCGCAGGGCGAGGTGCTCGGTGTCCCAAGCGTCCGGACCCGCGTGCTCCACGTTCAGGCCGGGGACCGAGAGCCCTTCCAGCAGGTCGAGGGCGTTGCCCTCGCCGAGGAGGGTGACGGTCCCCGCCCAGCGCTCGCCCACGGAGCGCAGCAGCTCGGGCGCGACCGCCTCGTGCACGAGCAGGGTGTCGAGGGCGTTGCAGATGCTGTAGCGCCGCGTCTTGGCGTTGTCGACCACCTCGAGCGCCATGGCCAGGTCGGCCTCGGCGTCGACGTAGGTGTGGGAGACGGCCTCGCCGTGCGCGACGACGGGCATCGTCGCATTCTGGCGCACGTAGTCGATGAGCCCGGCGCCGCCGCGCGGCACGACCAGGTCGATGACGTCGTGCATGGCCAGGATCTCGTCCACGTGGGCGCGGTCGGGGTCGCGGATCACCTGCACGGACTCGGCGGGAAGCTCCGAGCCTTGCAGGGCGTCCCTCAGCACGTCGCCGAGCACGGCGTTGCTGTGCACGGCCTCCTTGCCACCGCGCAGGACGGAGGCGTTGCCGCTCTTGAGGCAGAGGGTGGCGATGTCGATGGTGACGTTGGGACGCGACTCGTAGATGCAGGCGACGACGCCCAGGGGCACGCGCTTGCGCGAGATCTGGAGGCCGTTCGGGAGCGTGCGCGCGTCGATCGTCTCGCCCACGGGGTCGGGCAGGGAAGCGATGTGGCGCGTATCGGCAGCCATGCCGGCGATGCGCGCGGGCGTCAGCGTGAGGCGCTCGAGGAAGTAGTCGTCGAGCCCCGCCTCGCGGCCCGCCGCGAGGTCCTTTGCGTTCTCCGCAAGGATCTCGGATTCGCGCTCGAGCAGGAGCACGGCGATGCGCTCGAGCGCATCGTTCTTGGCGTCGGTGGAAGCGACGCCGAGGGCGCGGGAAGCGCTGCGAGCCGCCTCCGCCTGCTCGCGGACGCGCGACAGGGTGGTGGTCATGGAGGTAAGTGTAGCCCCTTCCTGTTGTGTGTACGTCCGGTGCGCGCCTAGGCTTTAAGCAGCACGGGACTCCTCGGGAGCCCAGAGCCGGCGGGAACATGCTCCTCGCCCTGGACATCGGCAACACCTCGGTCCACATGGGACTGTTCGCGGGTGACGACCTCGCCGCGACCTGGCGTGTGGGGGTGGAAGCGGAGCGCTCGGCCGACGAGTACGGCGTCCTGATGCTGAACCTGCTCGCCACGAGCGACCTGACCGCCGAGTCGGTCGACGCCTGCATCATCGGCTGCGCCGTTCCTCCCCTGCTGTCCACGTTCCAGCGCGTGTGCGCGCGCTACTTCGGCGAAGACGCCGTGGTCGTCGGGCACGGGCTGCGCACGGGGGTGCGCATCCTCTACGACAACCCGCGCCAGGTGGGCGCCGACCGCATCGTCGATGCGGTGGCCGCCATCGAGCTCTACGGCGCGCCCGCCATCGTCGTGGACTTCGGCACGGCCACGGTGTTCGACGCCGTCAACTCGGACGGCGACTACCTGGGCGGAGCGATCGCGCCGGGCATCGGCATCGCCAGCGAAACGCTCTTCAGCCGCGCGGCGATGCTCTCGCGCGTGCAGCTCGAACGGCCGCCCGCGGCGATCGGGCGGAACACCACGCACGCCCTGCAATCGGGCATCCTGCTCGGCTACGTGGGGCTGGTGGAGGGCATGGTGGCGCGCTTCCAGGAGGAGCTGGGCGGCGGCGCCACCGTCATCGGCACGGGCGGCTGGGCGAGCGAGATTGCCGCCGAGACCGACGTGCTCGACACCGTCGATCAGAATCTCACACTGCAGGGGCTGCGCCTCATCTATGACCACAACGCAGGCTGAGACCACCGGAACCTATCGCGAGCGCCCGCTCGACGGGCGATCCATCGCCCTCGGCGTCACCGGCAGCATCTCCGCCTACAAGGCCGCCGACCTCTCGAGCAAGCTGCGGCAGGCGGGCGCGAGCGTCGAGGTGCTGATGACGGAGGCGGCCACGCGCTTCATCGCGCCGCTCACCTTCCAGTCCCTCACGGGCCACGAAGCCATCGTCGACATGTTCGAGACGGAGGAGGCGGAGGCCCACGTCGAGGTCGCGCGCCGCGTCGACGCCTTCTTGGTCGCGCCAGCCACGGCCGATTGCCTGGCGCGGCTCGCCTACGGGGGCGGGGGCGACATGGTGACGCTAACGGCGCTCGCGACAACCGCCCCGGTCATCGTCGCGCCCGCGATGGACTCGCAGATGTGGGAGAACGCGGCGGTGGAGGCGAACGTGGCGGCGCTGGTCGAGCGGGGCATCGAGGTGGTGGGGCCGGCGGAGGGGCGCCTCGCGAGCGGACGGTTCGGGGCGGGACGGCTGGCCGAAACACCGGCGATCCTGGGGGCGGTGCGCGCCGCCATCGGGCGCCGCGAAGGGGACCTCTGCGGGCGCTCGGTCATCGTGACCGCGGGGGGCACCCAGGAACCGCTGGACCCGGTGCGCTACATCGGCAACCGATCGAGCGGGCGCATGGGCTTCTCCATCGCGGCCGCCGCGCGGGACCGGGGGGCACGGGTCTCGCTGGTGACAGGACCCTCGCCCCTGACGACGCCGTACGGCGTCGAGCGCGTCGACGTGAAAACGGTCGAGGAGATGCTGGGCGCGCTGGAGCCGCTCACGAAGCGCTGCGACGCGCTGCTGATGGCGGCCGCGCCGGCGGACTTCCGGCCGCTCGAAGCCTCCGGCCAGAAGATCAAGAAGGCGGACCTGAGCGAAGACGAGATGATGCTGGAGCTCACGGAGACGCCGGACATCATCTCGACGCTGCCGGGGGGCGGCGTGCGGGTGGCCTTCGCCGCCGAGACGGAGAACCTCCACGCCAACGCCACCGCCAAGCTCACGGCGAAGCGCGCCGACCTGATCGTCGCGAACGACGTGACCGCAGCAGGCAGCGGTTTCGGCACGGAGACGAACGAGGTCACCATCTTCCACCGCGACGGCGAGGCGGAGCGGCTGCCGCTGCTGAGCAAGTACGCCGTCGCGCACGCGATCCTGGACCGGGTGGTCGCGCGTCTGGGGTAGGGCGAACGCAGGGGTCAACGCATCTACTAGCACTTCTCTCCGGGCGAGACGGCAGGCGAACGCACCTGCGGGGGCTAGTCGTTGACAATGCGAAGACCCAAGCCCGACACTGCCAGCGGATAGGGTCAGCTCCGAACGGTCCCCTTCACGGGGCGCCTTCCCGCAATCGCGGGATAGGAGCTGACCCGAGTCGTGTCAGGGCGTCCAACAACTACCGGCCAATAGCCAGTAGCCCGTTACCTGACGTAAGCTCGACAGCCATGACGCACTCTTCGGACGGCATACAGCGACGTTGCACCTGTATGGCGGGGTCCCGCGTCTAGCGGTCCCCGACGGCAGCCCCACACCGCCCAGTCCCGAGAGGTAGCGAACCCCATGTCCGTGCTCAGCGAGATCCGCGACGACATCCGCGCAACGATGGAACGCGACCCGGCGGCCACGAGCGCGACCGAGGTCGTGCTCTTCTACCCCGGCTTTCACGCGCGGCTCGCGCACCGGCTCGCGCACGCCCTCCACCGGCGCGGCCTGCCCTTCATCCCGCGCGGCATCATGCAGTTCGTGCGCTTCATCACCGGCATCGAGATCCACCCCGGGGCGACCATCGGCCCGCGCTTCGTGATCGACCACGGGATGGGCATCGTCATCGGCGAAACGACGGAGATCGGCCCCGACGTGACCATCTACCAGGGAGTCACGCTGGGCGGCACGAGCACGCGCCGCACGAAGCGCCACCCGACGCTGCGGGGCAACAACGTCGTGGGCGCGGGGGCGAAGGTGATCGGGGCAGTCGAGATCGGCGAGAACGCGCGCATCGGCGCGGGTTCGGTCGTGATCACGAACGTGCCCGCGCAGGCCACGATCGTGGGCGTGCCCGGCCACATCGTGGCCTTTCACGACGACTCGAACGGCGTGATGCAACGCCTGCCCGACCCGGAGTGGGACCGCCTGAACCAGCTCGACGAGCGCGTGGACGAGCTGCGCCAGTTGCTCGCGCACCTCGAGGACCACGTCGACGGGCTGCACGACGACCACCACGGCGAGGAGCGCTCGCAAGCCGAAGCGCCCCCGCGCACCTGACCATGCTGGAGCTGCGGGACACCCTGACCGGCGAGAAACGCGAACTCGAGCCGATCGCGGACGAGGTCCGCCTCTACGTCTGCGGCGTGACGCCCTACAGCGAGGCCCATCTCGGCCACGCGCTCTTTTCGATCGTGTTCGACGTGCTGCGCCGCTACCTGGAGTGGCGGGGGTACGCCGTTCGCCACATCCAGAACTTCACGGACATCGACGACAAGCTCATCGAACGCTCCCACGAGACGGGAGAGGCGGTATCGGACCTGGCGGAGCGTTTCTCGGAGGCGTACATGGCCCAGCTCACGCGCCTGAACGTGCTGCCGGCGACGGAATACCCGCGCGCGACGGAGGAGATTCCGAACATCGTCGGCTTCATCGAGGAGCTGGTGGCGAAGGGCGCCGCGTACGAGTCGGGCGGCGACGTCTACTACCGCGTTCGCGAGAAAGCGGACTACGGGAAGCTCTCGAAGCGGGCCGTGGATGACCTCCGCAGCGGCGCGCGGGTGGACCTGAGCGAGCTGAAGGACGACCCCCTCGATTTCGCCCTCTGGAAAGGGGCGAAGCCGGGAGAACCGCACTGGGACAGCCCCTGGGGGCCGGGGCGCCCGGGCTGGCACATCGAGTGCTCGGCGATGGCGGTAGGCGCCCTCGGCGAGCAGATCGACATCCACGGGGGCGGGGCGGACCTGATCTTCCCGCACCACGAGAACGAAATCGCGCAGAGCGAGTCGTTCACCGGACGGGCATCCTTCGCCAACTTCTGGATGCACAACGCGCTGCTCCAACTGGGCGAGGAGAAGATGTCGAAGTCGGTGGGCAACATCATCGGCATCGACGAGGTGCTGGACCGCTACGGGACGGACGCGCTGCGGATGTTCATCGTGACGAGCCACTACCGCAGCCCGGTCACCTACAGCGAGGAGGCGCTCGATTCGGCCCGCGCGGGGGCCGAGCGCCTGCGGCAGGCGGCGTTCTCGAAGGGGGTGGCCAACGGCCACGCCATCGACTCCACGGAAGCACGCGAGCGCTTCACGGAGGCGATGGACGACGACCTGAACACGCCGCGCGCCCTGGCCGCGCTGTTCGACCTGGCGCGCGCGATCAACCGCGCCCACGACGAGGGCCACGACGCCAGCGACGCGCAGGCGACGCTGCGCGAGCTGGCGGGCGTGCTCGGCTTCACGCTGCACGAGCCCCCGCACAAGGACGAGAACGCGGCGCCGTTCGTCGACCTGCTGGTCGAGCTCCGCTCGGAGCTGCGCGCGGCGAAGCAGTACGCGCTCGCGGACCGCGTTCGCGACCGGCTGGTCGAGCTGGGCGTCGAGCTGCAGGACGGCCCCGAGGGCACGGAGTGGTCGTTCCGTTGAGCGAGCGCGCCAGCAGTCGAGCGAACGAGCGGAGCGAGCGGAAATGAGCGAGCGCGCAGCAGCCGAGCACCTGCCAGGCCCATGAGCGAGGGCCGCGGGCTTCGCGACTACCTGCGCCAGAAGGCGCAGGCCATGCGCGCGGCGGCCGCGGCCAAGCCGCGCGGCGAGCAATGGCGCGAGACCGTCTCGGCCACGTGCGTCGCGGACGACGCCACGGGCGTGCGCAAGATGCGCATGCGCGACTGGGAGCTCATCGGCGACTCGGGCCCCGACTTCGGGGGGCAGGGGCTGGGGCCGAGCTCGCCCGAGCTGTTCTGCGGGGTCATCAGCACGTGCCTCACGCACACCTACCTGATCGCCGCCGCCACGCTCGACATCCCCCTCGACCGGGTCGAGGTGACGGTCAGCTCGTCGAACAACGACGCCCACTTCCTCGGCATCGAGAGCGACGACCCCGACCTGCCGTTCGACATCACGGCGCGGGTGTCGCTGGAGGCTCCCGACGCAACCAGCGAGCAGGTCGCGACGCTGCACACCTACGCCGCCGAGCGCTGCCCCCTCTCGAAGCTGGTGCGGGAACCGAACACGGTCACGCTGGTCACGGAGTAGGCGTGGGGAGCCAGAAAGTGAAACTCCTGTACGACCGCGGCAACGATTCCCTCTACATCGACCTCGACACCGAGCCGGGCGTGGACTCGTTCGAGGTCGCCGACGGCGTCGTTCTCGACGTCAACGCGGAGGGCGGGGTCGCCGGCATCGACATCGACCACGCCTCGCGTCGCCTCGACCTCAACGCCTTCACTGGTATCGAGGACCGACCCAGGCCCGAGGGCGGCGCTAGCGGAGCTCGCTGATCTGGCGGGCGCGGACGAGGTCCCAGTCGATCTCGTAGCCGAGGCCCGGCTCCTCGGGGGCGTGGACGAGGCCGTTGGCATCGACCTCGATGTCGTTCACGAGGCCGTACTTCTGGGCGGCGTCGGGCAGGAGCACCTCGAAGTACTCGCAGTTGTTGACGGCCATGATGACGTGCAGGTTGGCGACGTTGTTGAGCGAGTTGCCCCCGTGGTGGACCTCGCACTTCATGCGGAAGGCGTCGGCGAGGTTGGCGATCTTGTGGAGGGCGGTGATGCCGCCGGAGACGGCGACGTCGCCGCGCAGGATGTCGGTGGCCTGCTGCTGCACCCACTGCTGCATGCCGTAGAAGCTGGCCGGCGCGAACTCTGTCGCGAGGATGGGGATGTCGAGCTTCTGGCGCAGCTTCACGTAGCCGTAGATGTCCTCTTCCTCGAGCGGGTCCTCGTACCAGTAGTAGTCGAGGTCCTCGATAGCGCGGCCCACGCGGACGGCGTCCTCGTAGCTGTACGCCCAGACGGAGTCGAGCATCAGGCGCATGTCGGGGCCGACGGCCTCGCGGGCGGCACGGCAGATGTCGACGTCGACGAGCGGGCGCGTGTCGGGGTGGATCTTGTAGGCGGTCCAGCCCCGATCCCGGAACGACTTCGCCTCCTCGGCGTAGGCCTCGGGGGAGGGCAGGGCGGCGGAGCTGGCGTAGGCGGGCACGGAGCTGCGGCACGAGCCGAGCAGGCGGTGCACGGGCAGGCCCGCGATCTTCCCCGCGAGGTCCCAGAGGGCGACGTCGACGGCGCCGATGGCGCGGAAGGAAGCGCCCCGGCGGCGCTTCCACATGGCGTGCCAGAAGCGCCCGATGTCGAGCGGGTTCTGACCCATTACGACGGGCTTCAGGAGGGTCAGCACCGCTTCGGCGTCCATGGTGGCGTCGCGGCTGGCGGAGCCGAGGAAGGAGTGGCCTTCGAGGCCCTCGTCGGTGCGGATGGTGAGCACGCCCATCTGGCGCTCGCCCCCGTAGGCGATGGAGGAGCCGGGATAGGCGCCGTGGGGCACATCCCAGCCGAAGGTCGTCAGGAAGACATCGTCGATCCGCATGGTGGCTCCCTCCCGCGGGCTGGCCGCATCGTACGCGGGTCTCAAGTAGGGCAACGCGAGCCGCTTGCCCTCACGCGTAGGCTTGGCACAGGAGAGCAAAGGAGCAGTCGCATGGGCGCAATGCAGGCATTCCGGAAACTGGTGGCGATCTACCTGGGGGTCGTGGGCGTGGGGACGGCCGCGCAGTTCGTACTCCAGGGCTTTTACGACTCCGTCGACGCCTCGGCCGACGGCTGGCAGATCATCTCGTGGCTCATGGCCGTCGCGCTGGTCCTGATGCTGGCGACCGTCATTCACGAGAGCCGGGCCGCGGGCCACGAGGCGGGCGCGCCCGTGACACGCTCATGGCTCACGGCCAAGGCCAGCCTCTACGCAACGGTCTTCTTCGCCCTCCTCTTCTTCTGGAACTGGTTCACGTTGGAGTGGGGGCGTGGCGACGCGATGCACGACCTGCAGTACTGGCGGCTCATCGACGCGGGCGTGGCGGTCCTTGCCGTTTCGACAGCGCTGCGGGCGTGGCGCGCGGGGCCGTCCGAGGACTAGCCGCCCGCTCTCCCGGTCAGTACTCGCTGCGGAGCGCGTCCGGGAGGTGGTCGAGGCCGGGAGCGCGGAGGATGGCGGAAAACCGCGGCGGCCCCTCGGGGTGGCGGCCCTCGGGCCAGACGAGCAGCTCGGAGATGGAGCCGTTCGGCAACTCGAACTCGTGGTGCCAGGCGCTGTCGGGGGGGATGCCCATGGCCCAGCGCAGGACGGCGTCGGTCGTGCCGGCGTGCGACACGATGGCGACGGCTTCGCCGGGGTGGGGCGCCACGATGTCGTCGCAGGCGGCGCCGACGCGCTCCGCGAAGGCGCCGATGGTTTCGCCGCCGGGGGACGCCGCGTCTTCCGGCCTCCAGGCCCAGACGTAGTCCTGGACCTCGGCATCGGGGTTCCAGCCCGCCATCTCGAACTCGCGCAGGCGCTCGTCGACCCCCACCTCGAAGCCGGTCACGCGGGCGAGCGGCTCCGCCGTCTCGCGGGCGCGAAGCATGGGGCTGGCGTAGATGGCAGCCAGCGACTTGTGCGCGAGGCCGACGGCGACGGCCTCAGCCTGTCGCTTCCCGAGCGGGGAGAGGGGCGTGTCGTGGCCGTAGGTGCCGTCATCGGCGCGCGCCTGGCCGTGTCGGACGAGGTAGAGGCGGACGGGGTCAGTCAACTCGTACCGTCCTCACAGGGCCTTCCGCATCGCACCTGCAGAGTTGACGACATAAACGAACGGACGGGGAGTCTCGTCGAAACGCATGACCATTTCGTCTAGCGTTCGGGCAAGCAGTTTCAGATACTCCCAACGCGTCGGATTGCCGGCCTGGCCAAGGATGAAGCAGCCGACCCTGTGTCGCTGCAGGGCTTCCCTCTCACCTGGACGCGTTCTGATGCGCTTGTCCCGCGACACCACAAGCCAGTCGTTCCGTCCGGCAGCCTCGAGCCACTCTTCGTCGGGAGTGCGATGGTTGAAGCGGTCCTCCAGCCAAGTAACCTCGTCCTCGCGGACAAGCTTGAGCGCCTCTGCAACGCTCTTCGGAACGGAGCGGTCGAAGAAAATCACGCAGCCAGAGCGCGCTCATATTGAAGGGCCGCTTGGATAGATTCGATGGAAACCCCGAAGTCAGCCGCTATCTGACGGCTGGAGTCACCTGCCTCGCTCCGCTCAACAAGGATCTCCGTACGCACGCCAGTGCCTTCGACAACAGGAAGGCCGTACCCAAATTGCGGATCTATAACGACCTGAGTCGAGCGCCCCGCTGGCCACCAACGCTGGGCCCAACCACCCTCGTATTCGACCGTCTCAAGGAAGGGCCCCAGCACGTCATCCCAGGCGACCCTCCGCTTCCCACGAAGCACGCTAATGAGGACACCGTCCTCTCGTTCCACAAATGCATCTCGCCCATCGACTTTGAAGGCCTGAGAGAGCAAAGGACGTTCCGACTCAAAGATGTCCTGGCAGCCATCGACGATTTCTCGGATCTTCGGGAGGGAGAAGCCAAGAGTCCGTAGGCCGCAGATAGCCGCGACCTCAACCAAATCAGCGAATGAGACTGCGAGCTCCGGTGACGGCTCAGCCCTTCCCACCGGCGGCTTCCGAACGCGCTGACCGTCTTGGGACTCGTAGCTGTACCCGCGGGTCCAACGCCTCGAGGTTCCGGAAGTCACGCGAGCGAGGCGATCTGCTTCAGCGAAGCTGTAGCGAGGAATGACCACACTCTCGGGCATGCCCACAGAGTCCACAGTAACCGTCGCCATGACTCAACTCCTGTGCTGGGAGAGTAGCACAGGCCCCTGCTTACCCCCTGGGGAGGCCGAGGCCGCGGGTGGCCATGATGTTGCGCTGGATCTCGCTCGTGCCCGCCTCGACGGTGTTCGCGGCCGAGCGCAGGAAGACCTGCGCCTGGTCGAACCAGACGCGGGAGGACTCGCCACGGAGCATCCCGGACATGCCGAGGATGTGCATGCCGGTGAGCTGCAGCCGCTGGTTGAGCTCGCTGCCGAAGAGCTTGCTGGCGCTGGCTTCGTGGTTCGGGACGAGGCCCTGGGCCTGCATGGTCGCGACGCGGTAGGCGAGGAACGTGCCCACGTTCACCTCGATCGCGCGCTCGGCGAGTTCGGTGCGGATGGTCTTGCGGTGCTGCCAGAGCTCGGGGCGCTCCTCCACGAGCCGGGTGAAGCGCTCGATGGTGCGGCGGCCCCCGGCGTACGCGCCGATGCCGCTGCGCTCGAAGTCGAGGGCGACGGCGAGGTGGTACCAGCCCCGGTTCTCCTCCCCCACGCGCTGCTCGACGGGCACGCGCACGTCCTCGAAGAAGACCTCGTTGAAGCTGTGCTGATCGCCGAGGTTGATGAGCGGCTGCACGGTGATGCCGGGCGACTTCATGTCGAGCATGAGGAGGGAGATGCCCTTGTGCTTGGGGGCGTCGGGATCGGTGCGGGCGGCGAGCCAGCCCCAGTCGGCGAGATGGCCGCCGGAGGTCCAGATCTTCTGCCCGTTGATCACGTAGTCGTCGCCGTCGCGTATGGCGCTCGTTTGCAGGGAAGCGAGGTCGCTGCCGGCGCCCGGCTCGCTGTAGAGGGTGCACCACCACTGCTCGGCGCTCGTGATGGGCGGGATGTACTTCTGCTTCTGCTCCTCGGTGCCGTAGAGCATGAGGGAGGGGCCGACCCAGGCGATGCCCATGTTCCCCACGGGCGCTCCCGCGTAGGACATCTCCTCGTTGTAGACGAGCTGGCGCATGTGCGGCGCCCCGCCGCCGCCGTACTCCTTGGGCCAGGCCATCGCGAGCCAACCGCGGTCGGCGAGCTTCTTCTGGAAGCCCATCGTGTAGTCGTACTCTTCCTGGTTCGTCTCGAAGCCGCCGCGCCGCGCCCGCTCGAGCCGCTCCTCCTCGGGGGGGAGCTCATCGGCGATGAACTGGCGCACCTCGGCGCGGAAGGACTCGATGTCGCTCTCGTGGGTGAAGCGCATGGTGGGCTCCGGGAAGGAAGTCCCGCGAGTCTAGCAGAGGGTGGGCTAGCGGCCCGCCGGCGCTACCCCCTGGGGAGGCCGAGGCCGCGGGTGGCCATGATGTTGCGCTGGATCTCGCTCGTGCCCGCCGCGATCGTGCCCGAAACCGTGTACAGGTAGTTCTGGGCCTGGTCGATCTCGATGCGCGAGGACTCGCCCCGCAGCTGCCCCGCCATGCCGAGCAGGTGCATGCCCGTGCGGGCGATGCGCTGGCCGAGCTCGCTGCCGAAGAGCTTGCTCGCGCTGGCCTCGTGGTTGGGCAGGAGGCCCTGGGCCTGCATGGTGGCGACGCGGTAGGCGAGGAACGTGCCCACGTTCACCTCGACCATGCGCTCGGCCAGCTCGTGGCGGATGCCGGGGCGGTTCTCCACGAGCCGAGGGGTCTCCGCGGCGATGCGGGTCAAGCGTTCCACGTTGCGCCGGCCGCCGGAGTAGGCGGCGATGCCGCTCCGCTCGAAGTCGAGGGCGACGGCGAGGTGGTACCAGCCGCGGTTCTCTTCCCCGACGCGCTGCTCGACGGGCACGCGCACGTCCTCGAAGAACACCTCGTTGAAGGCGTGCTGGTCGGCCATGTTCACGAGCGGCTGGACGGAGATGCCCGGGGACTTCATATCGAGCATGAGCAGGGAGATGCCCTTGTGCTTGGGGGCGTCGGGGTCGGTGCGGGCGGCAAGCCATCCCCAGTCGGAGAGATGGCCGCCGGAGGTCCAGATCTTCTGCCCGTTGATGACGTAGTCGTCGCCGTCGCGGATGGCGCTCGTTTGCAGAGAAGCGAGGTCGCTGCCGGCGCCGGGTTCGCTGTAGAGCGTGCACCACCACTGGTCGGCGCTGGCGATGGGCTGGATGTACTTCCGCTTCTGCTCCTCGGTGCCGTAGAGCATGAGCGAGGGGCCGACCCAGGAGATGCCCATGTTCATGACGGGCGCGCCCGCGTAGGACATCTCCTCGTTGTAGACGAGCTGGCGCATGTGCGAGGCGCCGCCTCCGCCGTACTCCTCGGGCCAGGCCATGGCCAGCCAGTCGCGCTCGGCGAGCTTCCGCTGGAAGCCCATCGTGTAGTCGTACTCTTCCTCGAGGGACTGGAAGCCTCCGCGGAGGGCGTTCGCCAGCCGCTCTTCCTCGCTGGGAAGCTCATCGGCGATGAACTGGCGCACCTCGTCGCGGAAGGTCTCGACGTCGCTCTCGTGGGTGAAGCGCATGGCGGGGGCTCCAGGCAGGAAGTGCGGCGAGTCTAGCAGGGGGCAGGCGCGCGGGCCCGCCGCCGCTAGCCCGCGACGGTCTTCGGGCGGACGACGCCCTGCTCGCGCAGGTCGGCGATGGTGACGACCTGGCCGGTGTAGTCGAGCGGCTGCTTCGCCATCCAGAGAACGGCGTCGGACATGATGATGGGGTCCTCGAAGTCTGAGCGGTCAACGTCGCCCAGGGTGAAGGCGTAGCCCTCGGTCCAGACGCCGAGCTCGAGGCGGATGCAGTTCACGGCCACCGAGCCCTCGAGCTCGATCGCGAAGCCCTCCGTCATCGCCTCCAGGGCGCGCTTCGTGGTCGTGTAGCTGATGCGGCGGAAGCCGGGGTTCACGGACGCTCCCGAGGAGATGTTGATGACGCGGCCCTCGCCCGCATCGCGCATGCGCGGGCAGAGGTAGTAGATGAGGTAGAAGGGCCCGTGGATGTTGATGTCGGTGGCCAGCCGCCAGCGCTTGGTCGAGTTCTCGAGGGTGGCGCCGGGGACGCCGACGGCGGCGTTGTTGATGAGCAGGTCGCAGCGCCCGAAGCGCCCGTAGACCTCGTCGGCGAGGGCGGCGACGGCCTCCTCGTCACGCACGTCGAGGGGGGCGACGAGGACGTCGGCGCCCTGCTCGCGGGCAAGATCGGCGGTCTCGTCGATGGTGCCGGGGAGCTTCGCGGGGGAGTCGGCGGTGGAGCGGGCGCAGACGACGAGGTCGTAGCCGTCGGCGGCGAGGTCCAGGGCGAGCTTCTTGCCGATGCCGCGGCTGGCGCCGGTGATGAGAGCGACGGGTTTGGACACGGGTGCCTCCGGGCCGCCGGCAGGCGGCCCCGCGATCTTGGCTCACGGGCCGGGCGGGGGGAAGGCGGCATGGCGTATGTGAACGCAGAGTTGAGTAAGGAGGCCCGGTCAGCGCTATACTAAAGTATCACTTGTGTATGGAGCGCCACGAGGCGCTGTATTCAAGCGAGGAACAGCACATGGCGCCTAACGCACGCTCGCAACGATCGGGCCGGTACGAGCCGCAGCCCCAGGGCTACCGCGCATTCATCCCGGCGCCGCTGCCACCGGACCCGCCACTGGACCTGGACGTGGAACTGACCGGCCTGCTTGCGCAGGCGGAGCAGGCGCTGGGCCGGCTAGACGGCTCAACGCAGATCCTGCCCAGCCAGGACCTGTTCGTGGCCATGTACGTGCGCAAAGAGGCCGTTCTCTCCAGCCAGATCGAAGGAACCCAGAGCTCGCTGGACGACCTCCTCGCGGCCGAGGCGCGCATGCTGCGCTCACGCCAACCGGACGACGTGGGGGAGGTGGTGAACTACGTCGCCGCCATGAACCACGGCCTCGCTCGCCTCTCCTCGCTGCCTGTCTCGGTGCGCCTCATCCGCGAGCTGCACGAGCGGCTCCTCTCGGGGACGCGCGGCAGTGAGCGCCAGCCGGGCTACCTGCGCGAGAGCCAGAACTGGATCGGCGCCGCCGGCGCTTCCTTGAGCGACGCGATCTATGTGCCGCCCCCGCACCCGGTCGTGCCCGGGGCGCTCGGCGACCTCGAGCGGTTCATCCACGACGAGCAGGACCTGCCTCTCCTCATCCGCATCGGCATGGCCCATGCGCAGTTCGAGACAATCCACCCGTTCCTCGATGGCAACGGGCGGGTGGGACGGCTGCTCATCACGCTGCTGCTGTGCGAACAGGGAGTGCTGCAGCAACCCGTGCTCTACCTCTCGAACTACCTCAAGCAGCACCGAGGCGACTACTACGACGGATTGCAGTCCGTGCGGGAGGACGGCGCCTGGGAGGAATGGGTGGCCTTTTTCCTGCGGGCTGTGGCGGCTTCGGCGGTCGATGCGACGGAGACGGCGCGGGGCATCGTCGATCTGCGCGAGCGCCACCGGGACCAGCTCGTCTCAGAGCTGGGGCGCGGTGCCGGTACGGGCCTGCGCCTGCTGGAAGCGCTCTACCGCCGGCCGCTCATCGACATTCCCGAGGCCCAGGAGCTCCTGGGCGTCACCTACCAGGCGGCGAATAATCTCGTCACGCGCCTTGAGGCCATGGGCGTGCTCGAGGAGGTAACGGGGCAGACGCGCCATCGCGTCTATCGCTATTCCGAGTACGCGGACCTCTTCGCTGAGGGCCCTGCCCATACTCAACTGGCGCTTGAATATGGCGTGGCGTGAGCCTCACTGCTCAACTGTGCTTTCACATGGAGATGCCTGAGGATCCATACTAAAGTAATACTTTAGTATGGAGGAGGAAGGGGTGCTGTGTTCAACCCCACTTTCACATGGACTCCAGGAGGGCCGCATACTCAAGCGAACCTTGAGTATGGAGGCCGGCAAAGCTAGCTCAGCCGGCCGAAGGCGGCGAGCTGGCGCAGGCGCTTCAAGGTGAGGACGCCCTTCCAGGCGACTTCCGCCGGCGGCCAGGCCTCGGGGAACGCGCCCATCCAGCTCCAGTTGGGCGCCCAGGCGCCGTCCTCGCCCTGCCTCTCGATGACGTGGTCGAGGTGGCGGTCGACGTGCTCGCGGAAGGGGGCGTAGAGGGGCGAGGCGGGGTCATCGACGATGTCGAGGGGCTGGAGGCCGTAGCCGCCCCAGTCGTCGGGATCGGTGACGAGCGTGGCCTCGACGAACCCGGGGAGGCGGGCGAGCACGGCGTCGCGGGCCGGGGAGGGGACGGCGGGGGTGGTCGCGAAGCGGATGTAGCACTCGACCGCGTCCTTCTGGATGGCGGCGGGGTCGACCTCGGCGGCGCGCTCCACGACGGTCTCCGTGATCTCGCTAAGGAACGCCGCATCGACGTGCCCGGAGAAGGCGTGCAGCGCGGCGGCGACGGAGGGGCGGGGGTTGTCCGCGTACAAGCCCCAGCTCTCGTCGAACTCGTCCGACCAGTGCCACCAGGGGGCGTGGGGGGCGGCGTTGTCGTGGCGGGGGACGAGGGGCCACGAGCGCCAGGCAGGCACGTAGGACGCGATCAGGTAGTCGATGGCCCGGGCGGGCATAAGGTCGAGGGCGTGGGCGCCAAGCTCCTCGAGCATCTCGAGGGCGCGCAGGGTGCAGAGCACCGAAGACGCTTCGTCCTGGAAGTCGGCCTCGAGGCCGTGGAAGCCGCCGTCGTCGTTCTGGAGGACGGCCAGCTCCTCGATGACCGCCTCGCGGTCGCCGCCGAGGAGGTGGTGGTAGAAGACGGCCCTGTCAAGGGGAAGGGCGTGCGTCAGCACGAAGTCGACGGCGCGCTCGCGCTGCTCGGCGGTCAGCTGCTGGACCGGCATTAGAACAAAGATTCTAGCGGAGGGAGCGGCCGCCGTCGATGGTGATGACGGCGCCGGTGACGTAGCTGCTGGCGTCGCTCGCGAGGTAGAGGGCGGCGCCTGCGACATCCTCCGGGGTGGCGAAGCGGCCGAGGGGCACGTCTCCCTTGAGGCGCGGGCCGTGGCGGCTCTCGAAGAGGGCGTTGGTCAGTTCGCTCTCCGTCCAGCCGGGGGCGAGCGCGTTCGCGCGGATGCCGCGGTCGGCCCACTCGAGGGCGAACACCTTCGCCATGTGGATGAGCCCGGCCTTGGTGACGCCGTAGGCGCCCTGGCGCTCGTCGGGCTGGAGGCCGAGCATGGAGCTGACGTTGATGATGCTGCCGGGGCGCCCGGCCTCGAAGAGGCGCGTCGCGACCTCGATGCTGCAGCACCAGGCGCCGCGCAGGTTGACCCCCATGAGCTGGTCCAGGTCCTCGGCGGTGGTGTGCTCGACGCGCTTGTAGAAGGGGCTGATACCGGCGTTGTTGACGAGCACGTCGACGAGGCCGAGGCGGCTGGCGCTCTCGACGAGGGCGCCGACGGCCTCCGGGTCGGCGACGTCGCAGGGGATGGCGATGGCGTTGGGGCCGAGGCGCATCGCGGCGTCGTCGAGGGCTTCCTTGCCGCGCGCGCTGATGACAACGCGCGCGCCCGCGCCGACGAACGCCTCGGCGATGGCGAAGCCGATGCCGCGGGAGCCGCCCGTGACGATCGCGGTCTTGCCTTCGAGGTCCATGGTGCACGCCTCCCGCTGGCTGCCGCCGGAGTGTACCGAGCGGGTACGATTCGCGCCGTGGCCACGCCCGACGACGTGCGCGAGTTCGCCCTGGCCCTGCCGGAGACGGCGGAGAAGCCGTCGTACGGCACACCCGGCTTCCGCGTGGGCGACCGGCTGTTCGCGCGGCTGCACCAGGACGGCGAGTCGCTGGTGCTGCGCATGGATCAGGACGAGCGGGAGGCGCTCGCGCAGGCGGAGCCGGAGAAGTTCTTCTGGACACCGCACTACGACCGGCACCCCTGGATCCAGGTGCGGCTGGCGGCGGTCGACCGGGAGGAGCTGTCGGAGCTGCTACGGGATGCGTGGCGGCTGCGGGCGCCGGCGGCGGTGCTGCGGCGGGCCGGCGAAGGCTAGCCCGCCCTTGGAGCGACCTCCTGCTCCAGCCGGTCCCCGAGACGATCGCGTTCGACATCGAGGTCGTACTGAGCCTGCAGGTTCAGCCAGAAGCGCTCCGAGAGACCGAAGTAGCGCGAGAGCCGCAGTGCCGTGTCGGCGGACACAGAACGCGTGCCGTGGACGATCTCGTTGATACGACGGGGTGGCACGCTGATGTCTTTTGCCAACCGGTACTGGCTGAGCTCCATCGGCTTGAGGAACTCTTCAAGCAAGACCTCACCGGGGTGAACAGCTGGGCGCTTGGCGGCGGTCATCGGGCCTCCGGTCACGATCGTAGGTGGCCTCCAGCCGCGGTTCAAAGCTCGCCCCTGCCCCCGGCAGCCGCTACCTTCCCCCCGATGGCGGCGACGATCGATGCCGAGCGGGCGGTGGCGCACCTGCGCCAGGCCGACGACGTGATGGCGATGGTCATCGAGGCGGTGGGGCCGCCGCGGCTGCGCGAGCCCTCGCCGACGGCCTTCCAGGCGCTGGCGCGCTCGATCATCTTCCAGCAGCTCAGCGGCAAGGCGGCCAGCACGATCCTGGGACGCTTCGTGGCGCTGTTCCGCGATGGGGCGACCGCGGAGGACGCCGTCGACGGCTTCTTCCCCGAGCCGGCGCAGGTGCTCGCGCTGGACGACGAGGCGATGCGGTCGGCGGGCGTCTCCCGGCAGAAGGCCGCTTCGCTGCGCGACCTGGCCGCGCACTTCGCCGAGGGCAAGCTCAGCGTCGAGCGCTTCGGGGAGTGGAGCGACGAGGAGGTCATCGCGCACCTCCTGCCGGTGCGCGGCATCGGGCGCTGGACGGCGCAGATGTTCCTGATGTTCCAGCTCGGGCGGCCGGACGTGCTGCCCACGGCCGACGTGGGCTTGAACCGCGCGATGATGCGCCTCTACGGCCTCGACGCACCGGCCACGCCCGAGGAGGTCGAGCGCATCGGGGAGCCCTGGCACCCCTGGGCGACGCTCGCCTGCTGGTACCTGTGGCGCAGCGAAGACGTGATCCTGCCGCTGGGTGACCCGGCGTGAGCATCCTGATCGACGAGGCGACGCGCATCCTCGTGCTCGGCATCACGGGGCGGGAGGCCGTCTCCTTCACGCGCGATACGCTCGACTACGGGGGTCGGGTGGTGGCGGGGGTCACGCCCGGGCGGGGTGGGCGCGACGTGCACGGCGTACCCGTCTACGACACGGTGCGGGAGGCGGTGGAGGCGCACCAGCCAACCGCCGCGGTCATCGCCGTGCCGCCTCGGGCGCTACGGGACGCGGCCTTCGAGTGCATCGCCTACGGCATCCCGCTCGTGGTCATCGTGACGGAGCGCGTCCCGCGGCTGGACGCGGCGCAGGTGGTGGAGCTGGCGGCGCGGGAGGGCGTGCGCGTCATCGGGCCGAACAGCATGGGGCTCATCTCGCCGGGGAAGACGAAGGTGGGGAGCGTGGGCGGTCCCGCCGCCGACACGGCGCGGAGCTTCGTGCCGGGCTCGGTCGGGATCATGTCGCGTTCGGGCGGGATGACGACGGAAATCGCGAGCCTGCTGGCGCAGCACGGCCTCGGCGTCTCGACGGCGATCTCCATCGGCGGCGACCCGATCACAGGCTCGTCCTTCGCGAGCCTGCTGCCCCTCTTCGAGGCGGACCCGGGGACGGCAGCGGTCGTGACCTTCAGCGAGCCGGGCGGGGCGATGGAGGCGGAGTTGGTCGAGGTCGTCCGGGAGCGGGGGACGCGGCTGCGCATCGTGAGCTTCATCGCGGGCAACTTCATGGCGGAGATGCCGGGCGTGCGCTTCGGTCACGCGGGCGCGCTCGTGCAGCGCGAGGAGGACAGCGCGGCGGCGAAGTCGGCCATGCTGCGGGGCGCGGGGGTGCACGTCGCGGGGGCGCTGGCGGACATCCCGGCGCTGGTGCGGGGGTAGGGGTTCAGGCCGGGACTGAAGGGGTAGCCAGGCTTCGGAGTTGCTCGCGCAACTCCTCCTCGGTCAGGTCGCCCCGTGAGGCCTCCGCCAGCAGCAAGGCAAGGCTCCACCCGAGGTCTACGGCATCGGAAGCGCCTTCTTCTTGCCACACCAGCGGGGTAAGCCACTCGGTGATCTGCTTCTGATCAACCTTGTCGGCAAGGTAACTCTTGATCATGGCACGTACGGCGGTGGCGGTGTACATCCGTGCCACCTTTGCCTAGGGCCTGTTTACATTCTCCCGCTTCAGGTCGGGTTGGACCAAGATGACGGCCAGCCCGACGATGAACCCCAGCCAGCCAAGCAGGAACCACCAGCCGTAGTGCGCTGAGCGGCCCCGGCTCCTCGCGACCTTGATGAGGATGAAGCCAGGCAGGAATCCTGCGAGTACCAGGATGATGAAGAGTTCCAGGGGGCCGAGGGGACCGATTAGCAGGGGGAGGAGCAGGGATAGCACAGCGAGAAACTCCCTTCGTGCTCAGGCGCATTGGACCGCCTTGCGAAGGGTCGAGCCGCCACGCCGGGGTAGAACACGAAGGGAGCGCATCGCTCCCAATACGCATCCCGCAGCGTGGGGCCGGTGAACCTTCGCAAGGCGGTATCGAATATAAGGGAATTAGAATGGAGGCCGCGCAGAGCCCCAGGCTCCGGTCCCGAGCGCACCTTGACGTAGGGCGTTCACCCGACCCCTGCGCCTGTCACGTACGCTAGTTATGCTGCCGTCCCGGTCGTCGACGATAGCTAACCCCGGTCTGCGCTGACGCCTGAAGTCGAGGAGGAAGAGATGAGCGACCGACCACGGCGTGAACCCCCAGCTAGCAAAGCCCTGAACGTCCTGCAGCCGTCACTTTTCATCGAGCACGAAGTCGATGGGGCGATCGTCCCGCAGCGACCTCGTGATGGGTACATCAACGCCACACGCCTCTGCCAGCAGGCCGGGAAGCGCCTCAATGACTACATGCGTTTGCAGCAGACACAGGAGTACCTAGATGAGCTTATGTCCGTTGCGGGGATTCCCGTAACGGATTTGGTGGAGATTCGTCAGGGTGGGGACCCAATACACCAAGGCACATGGGTCCACCCTGACGTGGCTATCAATCTGGGTCAGTGGCTCAGTCCAAAGTTCGCCGTCCAGGTCTCTCAGTGGGTTCGACACTGGATGATGGGGCATGCGGGCGACCATGTCCCCGTCCACATCAGGCGGTACCTCAAGAACCGTGCCAAGGTCCCCTACACTCATTTCTCGATGCTCAACGAAGCCTACCTCAACTTCTTCGCTCCCCTTGAGGATGTCGGCATCTTCCCCACTGAGGGGATGATGCCGGATGTATCAACTGGAAGGATGTTCTCTGGTTTCCTTCGCAGCATGGGGATCGATCCGAATGAGTTCCCTACGTACTGGCATGAGTTTGCTGACGACTCGAGGAAGCGTCCACGGGTTGAGGCACGGCTGTACCCTATTGAATACCTCGCAGACTTCCGGAAGTGGTACAACGAGGTCTGGCTTCCAGAGAGAGCTGAGAAGTACCTAGAAGATCGTCTCCCACAGGCGCTTCCCTTCCTACCCCAACTCAAGGCTCTCCCACAGGCGTAGGCCCATGCAACCCTAGGCCGTGAGGTCGCGGTAGAGGAGGCGCTTCCTGACCAGCTTGACCCCTTAGTTAGAGATGGCGGGTCGCGATGAACCACCCCGCGAGCGCCACAAAGGATGCGTACCTCGAGGCCAGCTTGCAGTAGCGCGTGGCGAGGCCGCGGAACTGCTTGAGGTCCGCGAAGAGGTTCTCGACGAGATGGCGGGTGCGGTAGGACTCTTTGTTGTACGGGAACTGGGTCCGGGGCCGACGGCTGGTGGAGCGGCGGGGCGGGATGGTGACTTTGATTCCCTGCTCGGCGAGGGCGTAGCGGATGATGTTCGTGTCGTAGGCCTTGTCGGCGATGACCTCACCGACCTCGAGGCCATCGAGGAGACTCGGCAGGGTGGGGCTCTCGGCTGCGTTGCCGGGGTGGAGCGTGAAGCGCACCAGCCGACCTCGGCGATCCACCAGTGCCATGAGCTTGGTCGTGCGCCCGCCTCGTGAGATTCCAACGGCCTCCCGTGCGGGCTCGGTCTTGGGGCCCCGGTCCCATGCTGGTGGAGCTTCACAAAGGAGCCGTCGACCTGTACGGCGCTCAGGTCCAACGCACCCCTCGTGGCCTCGAAGATGCGCTCGAAGACCCCACGCAGGGACCATCTCCGGAAGCGTTGGTAGACCGAGATCCAGTTCCCGAACTCGGACGGGAGGTCCCGCCACGGCGCGCCGGTGCGCAGCACCCAGAGGATGCCCTCGAAGGTCATGCGGTTGTCCCGACCCGTACGACCTGGATCGCCGTGCTTCCCCGGTAACAGAGGCTCTACGAGCTCCCACTGCGCGTCCGTCAGCTGCGTCCTCGGCATGGTGTGGATCCCTTCCATACCGAAGTGTATATATAACGTTGTTGTACGTCAAACGGCACGAAGCGTTTGACCTAGAATGTTAGTTATATATAATACCCATTAGGAGGATCGAAAATGGCGAGGCCGAAGGTGACCCTGGGACTCAGGTTGGATCTGGACCTGTACGAGAAGATCGAAGAACTGGCCGAGCGCGACCACGAAGGGAATGCAAGCGCGGCCATCCGGCAGCTACTCCGGAAGGCGCTGGCGGCGGCGCAGACATAGCTGGTCCTATGAGGCCTGCGCGACGGGGATGTTCAGCGCCTCCCCCAACAGATCCGCCACGCGTCGCTCGCTGATCTCGAGGTCCCGGTTACGCGCTACGAACGTTCCGTGGGGACGCAGTGACACATGGAGGTTGTGATCCGGAAACTGGATCCTGTGGCGCTCCACCAGCACGTCGAAGTGCGACATGTGGAGCAGGGCCGCCTTCTGCATCACCACGACCTCTCCGGTGAAGCCGCACTCGGAACAGTCGACCCGGAGCTGCGACTGTTCCTTCCACCAACTGACATGTACAGGCATCTTCCCTGCCTCCTACCGTGAGATTCACGTGGGCAGGGCGGTATACGGCCTTGCAGCCGCGATACTCACTGGGTAGAGTCAGGGGAGTCAAGTCCTGACTCGGCCCGGCGAGCAACCGCCAGACCACTCGATTCCCTCGCCTTTCGGCGGGGGTTTCGTTTCCCCACCGTAACCTAGGCCATCAGGGAACACAAGAAACTGTACAGTTGCCTTCGCCGTATAGACCCCCGAGCGCGCCTAACAAAGGGCCGGGGGTGGTGAGGCGGTCGCATCCTTGGTGAATGTAAACAGGCCCTAGTCCACCAACGGGAGCAGCTCGTCGCTGGCGGCGACGGGGCGGAGGGGGAGGACGGGGGCGGCCTGCTCCTCGGCGTGGTAGGAGCTGCGCACGAGCGGCCCCGACTCGACGTGCGCGAAGCCCATCCTGCGTGCGGCCTCGCCCAGCTCGTCGAACTCGTCGGGGTGGTAGTAGCGGTCGATGGGGAGGTGCTGCTCGTCGGGGCGCAGGTACTGGCCCAGCGTGAGGATGTCGACATCGTTGGCGCGCAGGTTCTCGAAGACGGCGAGAAGCTCATCCTTCGTCTCGCCGAGGCCGGCCATGAGGCCGCTCTTCGTGAGGCGCTCGGGGGCGGCCGCCTTGGCGCGGCGCAGCAGCTCGAGGGAACGCTCGTACTTTGCCTTGGGGCGCACGCGGCCGTAGAGGCGGGGGACCGTCTCGGTGTTGTGGTTGAGGATCTCCGGTTCCGCGTCGAGCACGGTCTGAAGGGCGTCCCAGTCACCCATGAAGTCAGGGATAAGCACCTCGATGGTGGTGCCCGGCGAGAGGCGGCGCGTCCAGCGGATGGTGTCGGCGAAGATGCCGGCGCCGCCGTCGGCCACGTCGTCGCGGTTCACGCTGGTGATGACGGCGTGGCGCAGGTCCATCTGCTGGATGGCGAAGGCGACACGCTTGGGCTCGCCGAGATCGAGCTCGCCCGGGCGCCCGGTGGTGACCGCACAGAAGCCGCAGGAGCGGGTGCAGGTGTCGCCCAGGATCATGAAGGTGGCGGTGCCACGGTTCCAGCAATCGCCGATGTTGGGGCAGCGCGCCTCCTCGCAGACGGTGTGGAGCTCCTGCTCGCGCATCAGGTCGCGCAAGCGCTCGTAGCCGCCCCCCACGGGGAAGCGCACACGCAGCCAGTCGGGCTTGCGGCCGGTCATGGCGGTCATGCAAACAGGGTAGCGGGTCCGGGAGGGAGAGCGTAGCGAGGCGGGGCCTACAATCGCGCCATGCCCGGACAGGACCTTCACCGGCTCTTCTCGCCCCGCGCGGTGGCCGTGGTGGGGGCTTCGACGAACGTCGACTCGGCGGGGCACGACTACGTGCGCGCGCTGCGGGAGTTCGCCTTCGAGGGCGAGGTCTATCCCATCAACCGGCGGGCGGACGAGGTCGCGGGCTACCGCGCCTACGGCAGCCTCGGCGATGTGCCCGGCGCCGTCGACCTCGTGATCTGCTGCATCCCCGCGAACGGCGTCCCGGACGTGGTCGACGCCTGCGGCGAGGCCGGGATCCCCTTCCTGCACCTGTTCACGGGGCGGCTAAGCGAGACCGGCGACACGCAGGCCGTGGCGCTGGAGGAGGAGATCGAGGCGCGGGCGAAGGCGCGGGGGGTGCGCTTGCTCGGTCCGAACGGCATGGGCGTCTACCACCCGGCCGGCCGCATCGCCTTCCGACCCGACCTGCCGCGTGCCGGGGGCGGGGTCGCCTTCCTGAGCCAGAGCGGGAACAACGCGGTCGAGGTCGTGATCCGGGGGGCGGCGCGCGGCCTGCGCTTCGGCAAGGTGGCGAACTACGGGAACGGCCTCGACCTCACCCCCGGCGAGCTGCTCGCCTGGCTTGCCGACGACCCCGAGACGGCGGTCATCGGCGCCTACGTGGAGGGGGTGGCCGACGGGCGGGGGTTCTACGAGGGGCTGCGGCGGGCGGCGGCGCGCAAGCCGGTCATCATCCAGAAGGCGGGACGCTCGGCGGAGGGGGCAGGGGCGGCGGCCTCGCACACGGCCGCGCTCGCGGGAGAGGCGGCGATCTGGTCGGGAATGCTGCGGCAGGCAGGCGCGATCGAGGCCCGCAGCCAGGAACAGCTCCTGGACCTGATGGTCGGGGCCTCCCTGCTGGAACGGCCAGGGGGACGGCGGGTGGCGGTGGCGGGCGGCGGCGGCGGACGCAGCGTGCAGTCGGCGGATGCCTGCGCGGCCCAGGGCCTCGCGCTGCCACCGCTCCCGGCGGACGTGCGGGAGCGGGTGGCGGAGCGCGCCCCGACGCTGGCGGACTGGGTGCGGAACCCGGTCGACCAGTCGATCCTGGCGGGGAGCGGACTCTCGGCGAACGGCCTGCTCGCGATGATGGCCGGCTCGGGCGTTTACGACGCCGGCATCGCGAACGTGGGGGAGGAGTGGTTCCTCGGACGGCCCGAGGCGGAGGGGCGGCTGCGCCACGCCTGCACGCGCCTGCGCGAGGCGGTCGAGGCGTCGCCCATCCCCATCGCCGTCGTGCTGGGGGCGACGGAGATGACCGTCGAGTGGCAGCGCAGGCTCGTCGACTCCGTCCGAGAGGAGCTCATCGAGACGGGGCTGGCGGTGTTTCCCACGGTCGAGCGGGCGGCCTTCGCGCTGGGGAGACTCGCACCACGATGACCGCGCCACGGCCGCGCGCCACGGAGCCCGCGCTACCCGATGTCGATGTCGACGAGGAGTCGCTGCTGGCGCTGATCCCGCCCTACCGGGTGGTCCTGCACAACGACGACCACAACACGATGGAACACGTGGTCGAGTCGCTCGTTCGCTGCGTGCCCTCGCTCACAGTGGAGGCGGCGGCGGCGATCATGTTCGAGGCGCACAACGAGGGGCAAGCGACGGTGATCGAGTGCCCGCGCGAGACGGCGGAGCACTACCGTGAGGCGCTCGAGTCGTGCGGCCTCACGGCCACGATCGAGCCGGTCTGAGCAAGCGCCCGTGCTGTAGCCTCGGCGAGGCCTTCCCGACCTTGCCGGAGAGTCAGCGGTTGGCTCGTATTCGCGATCGACGACACAGCCGATCCGGAGTGGCTGCGCGTGTCTCCGTTCCATGCTTCCGGGCTCGGCAAACTCCACCACCTCTTCTTCGACGCGAGGTAGCCGCGAGGCGACCTTGTGCAGGACTGCTACGCTCAACGCGTGCGGTCGTTCCGGAACTTCGCCCCGCCTCCCCTGAGTGGAGGAGTGGTAGCGGCCTTGATGCTCTCGGCCGGTACCGTAATCGGCGTTGTGACCCTTCGCGTGTTTGCCGGAGGCTGGCTCCTGGGCATCGGCCTGGTGGTGGCGCTTGCGGTCTGGGAATTTGGCTGGGAACAGCCACGACGCCGAAGGCTGCGGCGAGCCATGATGGAGGCCCGGCAAGCGGCACCGGGAACACAGCAGCTCCGTTCGGACAAAGGCAGACCCCACTGGAGCGACGCGCTCCCAAGGCCGCTCGCGGTCATCGTTACCAGCGCCCCCACCACCCTGCTGGTTCTCGCCATCTTCATCGTGACGAACGTCGCGATGGAAGCCTTTGCGAACCTTGAACTGACCCTCAGGTAGAAACTGCCGCGACGGTCGTCCCCGTGGCTCGCCGGAGCCTAGAGCCGGTCGTCGAGGGGACGGTCGTCCTGGGGCTCGGGTGGAGCCATGGCTCATGCACCCTTCGAACTCCTCGATGTAGGCCATGGCGATCATGTTCGAGGCGCACAACGAGGGGAAAGCGACGGTGATCGAGTGCCCGCGCGAGACGGCGGAGCACTACCGGGAGGCGCTCGAGTCGTGCGGCCTCACGGCGACGATCGAGCCGGTGTAGGCCTGCTACCCTCGAAGCCATGCAGTGGTTCCGGGAGCGGCCTCCAGCGCCCGTCAGAACCATCGCCATCGGTGTGGTCCTTGTCGCCGCCTATTTCCTGGCGTACTTCGCCCTGCTCCGGCTGTGGGGAGTAGCGGGGGGTTTCGTAGTGGGTGGCGTGGTGGTCGCCGGGGTGATCGCCTGGGAGTTGGTCATCGAGGGACCGCGCAGGAAGAGACAGCGGCAGGCCATCATGCAAACCCGTCAGGAAGCGCCGGGGACCCAGTCCCTGCGAACGGAGCCCGGGGTCCGGCACTGGACCCAGAGGCTCCCGGATCCGGTGGCAACGGCCGTTTCCAGCGCCCCCGTCAGCGTGGTGACGGTTGCCGTGGTCGTTGCGACGCTTGTCGTGGGTGGAATCCTGGGGGGGACCGCACCGGCACCCCCTGACGGACGAGCCCATGCCTCGCTCGCAATCGGCTCCTGGGCCGAGATCAGGCCCACTTTCGATGGCGACGACGGCCTGAAGGTGACAATCCTCGGCATCGACGAGGCCGCCGAGGAGGACATTGTCGGTCGAAGCCCGATCGCCGGATGGACGTTCTGGAGCGTCGAGGCAGCCGTCGAGAACACGGGAAGCCGGGACATCGAGGCGCCTTCATGGGTGCTGGTGGATACCGACTGGAATGTCTACGACCTCGTCGCGGTCCAAGGCGGCCCCTTACCGTTTCCGCTTGCTCCCGGGCACGCAACGACGCAACTCGTGGTGTTCGAAGTGGGGCCGACGTTCCAACCGCGGCACCTGCGGTTCATCCCGGACCGTCAGGAAAAGACCCTCAGACCGAACGCAATCTCGTTCGACGCAGACTAGGGGGAAGGCCCGCACCCTCCCGACCGACCGGCGCCAGCCCCGCGGCCACGCCGGCGCGCTCTAGAGGCGGTCGTCCAGGGGGCGGTCGTCCCCGTGGCTCGCCGGAGCCTAGAGCCGGTCGTCGAGGGGGGTCTCGTCGTCCTTGTCGGAATGACCGTGGGGGGGCAGGTCGATGTCGATGTCGTCGAGGGGGGGAGGGGGCGGTGGGTCGGGGCGGAGGTCGCCGAGGTTGCCGAGGTCGGGGGGGCCGTCCTCGCCGAACTCCTTGAGGATGCGACGGGCAACTTCGTCGAGCTGCTCCGGGCCCATGCCCAGGCGCTCCATGGTCTGCTGCAGGAGCGTCTGGACCTCCGTGAGATCGCCGCGGATGAGCGCCTCAGCCAGCTCGAGCTGCGTCTCGATGGCGACGAACTGCTCGCGCCGGTCGCTCTCGCTGCTGTTGGAGAGGATGGTGGCGAGGAGCCGCGTGAACAGCGTGCAGGTGCGGGCGATACGGATGCGGTCGTCGTGGTGCGGGGGAAACTCCCCGGTGACGGCGACCTCGAGCCCGGTGCGCTTGTCGGTGGCGACGTACTGCTCGGCCATCAGTCAAGCATAGAGGACAGGCCGATCACGTGCGGGAGCGCTTCCGTTCGCCGGCGGGTCGCCAGCCGACGCCCTCGGCGAGGATGGCGGTCACGAGCTGGTTGAGGGAGACACCCTCGTCCTCGGCGACGGCGGCCAGCCTCCCATGCAGGCCGACGGGCAGGCGCACCTGGAACTTCCCGCTGTGCTCGGGGAAGTGGTCCTTCGGCGGGGGGATCTCCCAACCCTCCTCGATGTACCCGCCGATCCAGAGCTCCATGGCTTCACGAATCATCTCGATCGCTTCTTCGGGCGTATCGCCCTGACTCAGGCAGCCTTGAAGCTCCTCTACCCCCACAACCCAGGCGGGTGGTCCCCCGGAGGTGTCGTAGACCATGGTGATGGTGTAGGGCAGCTCCAGGTACTCCGCTACCCTGGCAGCAATCTCTGGATCATCCATTGGGTCATGGGGAGTCCTGGGACTCGAAGACGCTTGTTCAGTCGCCGTCATCGCCAAACACCTCATCGATCGCCTTTAGTGCATCCCGGACATATCCCGGTTTGAGCGGCCTGCGATAGGGGATGACGAGCTTCCGCTGCAGGGCAGGGTGGCCATAGCGCCAGTGACTTCCTGTGATGCCCTCCAGCGTAAAGCCAACCGACTCCAGCGCCGTCCGCAACTGCTCCGGCGAGACATCGGTCTGGGAACGGCGTAGCCGCTCGATGCGTCGCTCCCGCCTCGCCATCCCGATGATACTACATACAGTACCACCTACTCACAACGTTTGGGACTTCTAACGCCTGCCCCGGCCCACCGCCACCCGGGGAGGGCCCGCCGACTCGGCGGCGCGCAGGCAGAGCGCGAGCGACACGACGTAATCGTCGTGGCCCCGGCCGTTCCCCCAGGCGAGCCGTCCGCCGGTGGCGAGCGACGCCTCGCAGCCGGCGAGCTCCTCGCGGCAGCGGGCTGCCTCGGGGCTGCCGTCGTCCCGCGGAAGGGCCAGGCGTCCGGTGCGGGCGGCGGCGAGGAGGTTGTAGCCGAGCGCGCTCTTGGAGGCGGCGGTGAAGACGAACTCGTCGAGGCGGGCGCCGAGCCGGGGGCGGAGCTGCGCCACGAGGGGCGCGCCCAGCCCCGTCGCGTCGGCGGAGATGCTGTCGAAGCGCCAGGCTCCATCGAGGGCGCGGACCTCGTCGAGGACGCGGGCGTACGGCTCGCCGCGCCACTCGCGCTGCGCGACCACGGCGCAGCCCGGCAGGCCGTTGCCCTCAACCGCCTCGACGCGCGCGATGGTGAGCACAGTGGCGTCGGCATCCTTCCCCTCGCCGCCGAAGTCGAGCCCCGCGACGTACCGCCCGCCGGGCTCGGGCGCGGCAAGGGGCTCGTGGCCGCCTTCGAACGCGGCAAGCAGGTCGCGCGTCAGGAGGCGGCCGGCGGTCTCGCCGGGGACGAGCTCGTACTGGCTCAGGAAGAGCGGGTGGGATGCGCCCAGCCGCTCGCGCTCCGCCTCGACGTAGGCGCCATAGGCGGGCAGCGTCTCCGCCACCTCGCGCCAGCCAGCCTGGTGGTGATGGCGAGGGCCGTGCGGGGAGGCGGCGTCGCGGGCGCGGTTCGCCTCCGCGGCGCGTTCGAGGAGGGTACGCCCGCTCCAGGCCGTGCCGAACAGGATCGTGGGCGCGCCCGTGCTGGCGGCCATGGGCCGGAACTGGCGGTTGAACCAGGCCTCGTCTACGTCCTGCGCCTCGTCGGCGATGAGCGCGATGGAAGCGGTGTGTCCGGCGACGCTCGCCTGCGGGTTGGCGCTGAGCAGCACGGCCCGGGCGCGCCCGCAGGCGATGCCATCGCCGCGCGAGCGGCTGCGTCCGGCGGCGGGCACGAGCGGGTCGGTGGCGGCCAGGGCCGCGCGGATGCGCTCGGCGCTGATGCGCGCCTGCGGGTCGAGCGTGGGCGCGCAGACGACAACGGTACCGCCCGCGACGGCGTGCGTCCGCAGGAGGAAGGCGACGAGCGCGGCTGCGATCTCGTTCTTGCCGGACTGCCTCGGCATCATCACCGTGAGCGGGGCGGCGGGGCCGCTCGCGATGGCGCGCAGGAGGCCGCGCAGGACGCGGGCCTGGTAGGCGCGCAGGAGAGGCCGGCGGGGCAGGGGGAGGAGCGGGTCGGGCACGGGGAGAGGGTCGCGGGGCGGCGGCGGAAGTGGGAGGCGGCGGTGACAGGGCGGGGTGGGAGGTGGATGGCGGCGGGGCGATCGTGGGCGCCAACACGACACCTGGAGGTGCGATCCATGGCGCTGACGCTCACCGAGGCGGCGAAGCTCAGCAACGACACCCTGCTCACCGGGGTCATCGAGACGATGGCCGAGGAGAGCCCCATCCTGCAGCGGCTGCCCTTCATCGAGATCACGGGCAACGGCCTCACCTACAACCGCGAGAACAGCGCTCCGGACGCCAGCTTCTACGGCGTGGGCGACGACTGGGACGAGGACGCGCCCACGTTCACCCAGCAGACGGCCTCCCTCAAGATCCTCGGTGGGGACGCCGACATCGATAACTTCCTCAAGGAGACGCGCTCCAACGTCCAGGACCTGGAAGCGGCCGTGCTCCAGTTGAAGGCGCGCGCCGTGCAGGCGCTCTTCGACAAGTCCTTCGTCACGGGGAACGCCACCACCAACACGGACAGCTTCGACGGCATCGACCGGCTCTGCGAGAACGACCAGTCGGTGAGCATGGGCAACAACGGCGCCACGCTGACGCTGGCCAAGCTCGACGAGCTGATCGACACGGTGCGCCCGGGCAAGCCCCAGATGCTGCTGATGAGCCGCCGCTCGCGTCGCAAGCTGAACGAGCTGGCGCGCGACTCGGGCAGCTTCCTCGAGGCGGGCCGCGACGAGTTCGGGGGGATGGTGCAGTACTACGACGGCATCCCCATCGGCATCAACGACTACATCAGCGACGCGCAGACGGCCGGCAGCAGCCGCGACGCCTCGACGGTCTACGCGATGCAGTTCGGCGAGGGCGCCCTGGCGGGCCTTTCCGCCCCGAGCGGCCTCTCCGTCGACCGGGTTGGGGCGCTGGAGACGAAGGACGCGACGCGCCTGCGGGTGAAGTGGTACGCGGGCCTCGCGCTCTTCAACACGCTCGCCCTGGCGAAGCTGACGGGCGTGCGCCCGTAGCCCCGGTCAGCCGGCCACGCCACCCGGAGGGCGCCCCATGAGGGGCGCCCTCTCTGGTGTGCGGGTGAAAGACGTCAGTCGGAACAGCGCCGGAGACCGGGGTTGTCGTATTCACTTCTGCTGTCGCCCATGGACTCGAACCGCTCAAGCGCCGGCGGGATGCATCCTTCGAGCTGGTTGAAGGACAGGTCCAGGTAGCGGAGCTCGGGAAGGAGACCGAGTTCAGGGGGGACAGCGCCCGTCAGGTCGTTGCTAGAGAGGTGGAGGGTTGTCAAGGATGCAAGCTTCCCCAGCTCGGGGGGAATCGGGCCGGACAGTCCGCCGACGAGGTGAAGTACCTGCAAGGCATCGAGGTGGCCCAGGTCGGGAGGGATCTGACCGGCCACCCGGTAACGCAAGCGCAGGCTCACGACGCGGCTCGGGAGTCCGTCGGTCGAGACCCCCTCCCACCGGGAGAGTGGCCTGGTCTCGCTCCAATTGAGCGGACGGCCCTGGCCACCCAGGACGCTGCGCGACTTGAGGAGGACAGCGCAATCGCGAACGAGGTCGGGGTTCCTCTCCGGTTCGGGCACAACGACGCCGTTGGCGCATGCCTCCCGCGCCGCCGCTTCATCGTAGGTCGAAGGACAACGGCGCAGGTCCGGGTTGCTGTCCGGATCACCCATCATGGGCGGTTCGGAGTAGTTTTCGGCTTGACCCAGCCACTCCAACCCAACGGGGACGCAGCCCTCCAGCCGGTTGTAGTAGAGGTAGATCCTGGAGAGGTTCGGGAGCATGCCCAGTTCCGCCGGGATCGCGCCCGTGAGTTCATTTGACTGCAGGGCCAGTGTCTCCAGGCTCGCGAGGCCTCCCAACTCCCCGGGAATCGCTCCCGCAAGTCGATTGGAACTCAGCGCAAGCGTCTTGAGCCGTGTGAGCGCACCCAGCTCCGGAGGGATCGCGCCAGAGAGTTCATTCGACCGCAGGGCCAGCGTCTCCAGGCTCGCGAGGCCTCCCAACTCGCCGGGAATCGCTCCCGCAAGTCGATTGGAATTCAGCACAAGGGTCTTGAGGCGTGTGAGCGCACCCAGCTCCGGAGGGATCGCGCCAGAGAGATCGTTACCGGTCAGGTCAAGCAGCTCGAGCTTGGCGAGCGCTCCCAGTGCGGGCGGAATCTCCCCTGTGAAGACGTGGTCGGCGTGCTCCCATCCGCGTTTCAGAACCAGCCAGCGCAGGCTGGTGAGCTGACCCAACTCCGCCGGGATGGGGCCGGTCAGGGGGTTGTAGGACAGGTCCAGCCACTCCAGCCTGGAGAGGGCGCCCAACCCGGGGGGAATGCTCCCATCCAGCCAATTGCCCCTCAGGTTCAGCACCTCCAGGTTCGCGAGCCCCCCCAGGGCGAGGGGAATCCTCCCGGAGAGCTTGTTGTTGCTCAGGCTCAGCACCCGCAAGTGCGAGAGGTCCGAGAGCACCGGGGGAATCTCCCCCTCCAGGTAGGACCAGTTGAGGATCAGCCGGGTCACGCGAGGCGGGGAGCCTTCAACCGTCACGCCGCGCCAGGAGGAGATAGGCCTTTCCTCACTCCAGTTCGGGGAATGCCCACCTCCCCGGAGCGGTCCTTGAGCCTTGAGGAGGGTGACACAATCGTCGACGAGACCGGGGTTGGCCTCCGGCTCCGGCACGGCGGTCCCGTTCGAACATCGTGCCGCCAGCGTGGGAGCGGGAGGCGACGGCGGGAGCGCCGGAACATCAACGTCCGGCAGCTTCGCCCCCCAGCAGGCGACTTCCCCGGCCTGGCTCAGGGCACATGTGTGAAACGAGCCCGCGCTCACAGCCTGGTACCTGCCGCCGGGGGCTTCCGCCTGTCCGTAGTCGTTCTCACCCCAGCAGAAGATCTCGCCCGACTCGCGCAGCCCGCACGTGTGCGAACCGCCCGTAGTCACGGAGCGGTAGTTCCCCGGCGGAGGGCTTGACCGGCCGTGGGAGTAGCCAGAGCCATAGGAGTCGCCTCCGCACCAGATGCTCCCGGACTCGTGCAAGGCGCAGGCATGAACGCCGAAGCCGCTGCTCACATGGACGAAACCTGCTCCCTCCGGGCTCGGCCCTCCCTCGAAGCTGGTCCAGAGGCAGACTCCTTCGCCGGTTTCAAAGATGCCGCAGTCGGCCATCCCGCCCAGGCTCACGGAGCGGTAGTGCCCGGAAGGCAGTGTCTTCACCTGCCAACCCCAGCACACCAGTTTGCCATCACTGAGCAAACCACAACTGTCCCGCACGCCTGCGACCACCGAGCGATACCGACCAGGCGGGACATCCGTCTGACCCTCGTCATTCCGCCCCCAGCAGATGGCTTCGCCGTTCTCGCTCAGCGCGCAGGTGTGTGCGTAGCCGGCGCCTACGGAGCGATAGGTACCAGTCGGCGGGTCCGCCTGGCCATGGTCGTTTCGACCCCAGCAGGCGATCTCGCCAGACTCACCGACGGCGCACGTATGGGCGTGCCCCGCATCCACGGAGCGGTAACGGCCCTCGGGGGGTTGAGCCTGGCCATAGTCGGCAAGGGTCCAACAGGCCACACCACCGGACTCACGTACTGCGCAGGCACGCCCCCTGTTCATGCTCACATCCCGGAACTTTCCCGACGGTGGCCGGCCGTGCGCTCCCCAGCAGTGGAGCTCTCCCGACTCCCGTACCGCGCAGACCCCGCTCAGCGAGCGGAATTTCCCCGAGGGGGGCTCGCTGTCGCCGTCGTTATAGGCACTTCCCCAGCAGGCGATCTCTCCCGTTTCGCTGAGCGCGCAGGGGTGGTACGAGCCCAGGCTTACTGAGCGGTACTTCCCTGCCGGCACATCCAGAAGCCCTTGTTCGTTTGAACCCCAGCAGTGGAGCTCGCCAGTTTCTCGCACAGCACAAGTAGCGTAGTAGGCACCTACGCTCACCGAGCGGTAGCGGCCAGCCGGGGCGTCCGCCTCTCCCGCAATGTTGCTGCCACCCCAGCAATCCACCTCCCCCGACTCTCGGACGGCACAGGTGTACGCGCCAACGCTGACCGAGCGGTAGTGCCTCGGTCGGGGGTTCTCGAGGAGCCACTCCGGGGCGCCCCAGCAAGAGATCGTCCCCCCCTCCAAAATGGCGCAGGTAAAGCTGCCAGCGCTCACGGCGCGGTAGACCCCGTCCGGCACCTCGGTCTCCCCGTCCGTGTTCTCGCCCCAACAGTGCACGGCGCCTGTCTCGGTCAAGACGCACGAGTGCCTCGCACCCACCGTGACGGAAGTCACCCGCGCCCCTGCCGCCGGTGACGGCGTGGGGAAGGGGGTGGTTACAGGAGAGGGAGTGGCCGACTGAGGGGGTTGCGGAGTCATCGTGGGCACCGCAGGGGTGGCCAGATCAGGGGGCTCGGGCAGGAGCGCCTGTCCATCGTCGCCCTCGTCGAGCGTGGTGACGACGAGCACCACGAGGACCACCCCGGCAGCCACCACCAGTCCCGCCCCCACCCAGGCGAGCGGACGCCCAAGGGATGCCAGCGCCAAGGGAGAGGCGAGCAGCGCTCGAAGGCGCTTCCAGACCGGCTCTTTCTCGGGCCGCCACGCCGCCAGCTCGTTCCGGTCGGCCAGATCAAGCTTCTCGAGCATGCTGGAGATGTGCGTCTTGACGGTCTCGGGGCCGAGGCCGAGGCGCACGGCGATCTCGGCATTCGTGCCGCCCTTGCGCAGCTCGTCGAGCACGCGCTGCTCGGCGGGGGTGATGATGCCGGGGTAGCGGGGCCGCCCACCGCGATCACGATCCATCGGCCGATACTGGCACATCGACCGGGGAGGTTTCCTCCCCCGACCCGCCCGCCCGATAGCGCGTGAGGATGCGCTGGCGCATCCTCTATTCCATGCGGGTGGTGCAGAAGTTCGGGGGGACGTCCGTGGCCGATGCGGAGCGCATCCGGCACGTGGCGGGGCAGGTCGCCGGGCGCGTGAACGCCGGCGACGAGGTGGTCGTGGTGGTCTCGGCCATGGGAAACCGCACGGACGAACTCATCGACCTGGCCCTCTCCGTCTCGCCCGACCCGGACCCGCGCGAGCTCGACCAGCTGCTCGCGACGGGCGAGCACATGTCGGCGGCGCTGCTGGCGATGGCGCTTCACGCCATGGAGCAGGAGGCGGTCGGCCTCACGGGGAGCCAGGCGGGCATCTACTCGCGCGCGTCGCACGGTTCCGGTCGCATCCAGCGCATCGACGCGGACCGCATCGAGGAGGAGCTGCGCGCGGGGCGCATCCCCATCGTGGCCGGCTTCCAGGGCGTCACCGAGGAGGCCGACTACGTCACGCTGGGGCGCGGCGCGAGCGACCTGACGGCGGTGGCGCTGGGCGTGGCCCTGGGCGCCGACCGCTGCGAGACGTACAAGGACGTCGAGGGCGTCTACACGGCCGACCCCCGCATCGTCTCCGGCGCCCGCCGCCTGGCCGACGTTCACTACGAAGAGATGCTGGAGATGGCGACGCAGGGCTCGCAGGTGATGCACAACCGCGCCGTCGAGCTGGCGGCGACGAACGACATGCCCATCCTGGTCGCGTCGAGCATGGTCGACGCGCCGGGAACCCTGATCCATGGAGGACCCGAGATGGAGGAACGCAACCGCGTCCGCGGCGTCGTGGACGACCACGACATCGCCAAGGTAACGCTGCGGCACGTGCCCGACCGGCGCGGCATCGCCGCCCAGATCTTCGAGCCGCTCGCGGACGCGGGCGTGAGCGTCGACACGATCGTGCAGAACGCGAGCGAGCGGAACCTGACGGACCTCACCTTCACGCTCGCACGCGACGACCTGCGCCGCGCGGAAGGCCTGATGACCGAGATCTGCGCGTCGATCGGAGCGGACGGCTACACGGCCGACACGAACCTGGGGAAGGTCAGCATCGTGGGGGCGGGCATCCAGACGGAGCCGGGCTACGCCGCCCGCATGTTCCGCGCCCTGGCCGACGCGGACGTGAACATCGACCTGATCACGACGAGCGAGATCCGCATCACCTGCATCGTCCACGAGGACCACATGGGGCAGGCGGTGAACGCCCTGCACGCGGCGTTCGGGCTCGATCAGGCGGATTAGGTCCAGGTCAGCGAGCCCACCTTCCAATCTTGACAGGCGGTGTAGGCTGGAAGCAGCCCACCGTAGGGAGGTCGCACGTGTACCACGTCAAGACTCACCTCCTCCACGGAGTACTGATCGTGCAGTATTGAGGCCCGCCTGAGCGCGGGCCGAAGCGGGAGGCCTCCAGCCCGGAACGGGTGCAGGGCGGAGGCGGTACCGCGAAGAGTCCAACACAGGCCCCGGGAGACCGGGGCCTGTTGGTGTCCGGCGAGGAACGCCGGCGCCGTTGGCCCTGCGGGCCCAGCCGGTAGACTCGCGCCATGCGCATCGCCATCGCATCCGACCACGCCGGCTACGAGTACAAGGAAGCGATCAAGGCCTTCCTCGCCGAGCGCGGCCACGAGCCCGTCGACTTCGGCACGGACTCGGACGAGTCGTGCGACTACCCCCTGTTCATCCGCCCCGCGGCGGAAGCGGTCGCGAGCGGCGACTGCGAGCGCGGCATCGTGCTCGGCGGCTCGGGGAACGGCGAGGCGATAGTCGCGAACCGCGTGGCGGGCGTGCGCTGTACCCTCTGCTGGGACCGCGAGTCGGCGGAGATGGGGCGACGCCACAACAACGCCAACGCCATCTCCATCGGCCAGCGCATGGTCACCCTGGAGACGGCGCTCGATATCGTCGCGACGTGGCTCGACACGCCCTTCGACGGCGGGCGTCACGCGCGGCGCATCGCGCAGATCGACGGGTAGAGCGACGGAGGAGAGCGCTCGCTTCGCTCGCTGCGTGGAGCGCCGCCCTCGCGGGCGGCTGAGGAGAGCGCTCCGCGCGGCGCGCGTTCGCTGAGGAGCGCGCGCGGCTACCGCCACTCTGCGTGGGGGAGGCGTTAGGCTCACCCCGTGCAGGATCGATTCGTAGGCGACATCGGCGACTTTGGAAAGTACGGGCTCCTTCGGGCATTGACGGGCATCTACCCGGAAGCGAAGCCGAGCCTTTCACTAGGAGTGGTGTGGTACCTGAACGTCAAGGAGCCCGATTCGCGGGGCGACGGCCAGAGGCTGCGTTATCTCGACAAACCAGACCACTTTCGCGACTGCGATCCCGAACTCTTCGATTGTCTCTCTGACATCGCCAGCACCGGTCAGCGAAGCTTGGCTTCCGTCCAAGAGAGTGGGATTCTCGGCAGTGCA
>JAJDUR010000113.1 GCA_022826585.1 Dehalococcoidia bacterium | reverse complement strand
CGCGGGAGACAGCCTTCAGCAGTTCGTCGTAACGTCCCATCCCCTTCTCGCGGAAGAGGTTGTTCTGGTCGATCATGTACGGCCCTCTGCCCACGATCTTGAACGAACTGGTCAGGATGCCGTGCCAGAAGAGTGTCATCTTCTCCTGCAGCGGGCGGGCGGTGTAGGCCATCCGCTGGAGCCACCACCGCTGGAGCTGGTTGAGGCTCTGCTCCAGGTCCAGTTCCTGCGCTGCGAGCCGCTCCTCGAGCGTGCTGTCGTCGACGGCCTCGAAGTCGACCAAGTGGTCGATGGTGGCCTGCAGGCCCATCTCGCGGAAGCGCGCCAGCTCGCCGGGCGACGCGCCGAACCCGGCGCGCCAGAGCAGATGACTGGTGCGCGACGCCACGTCGAGTGGAGCGTCTGCCTCTGGAAAGAGGCTGGGCAGCTGCGAGAAGGGCTCACCCTCCGGGCCGTCGAAATGGGTGGGGTCAGGGAACTGCACGTCGCGGGCGGGCGGGGCCTTCGGCTGCGAGGCGGCGATGAAGACCGGCGCGGTTGCGGCAGCCAGGCCAAACAGCGCGGCGCGGGCCATGAACTGCCGCCGGTCCATGCCGGCGGCAAGGACGGGGTCACCGTGTTCCCGCAAGTGTTCGTCGGCCAGTGATGCGTCGGTCATGATGGCTCGTCAGGCCCCCTGTTGCGTGTACGTCGCGTGGGGTCACGCCATGGCAGCCATCAGTTCGGGGACGCGCGGGTTCTCCTTGAACGGCTTGTCCGATTCGAGGAGCGCCGACCATGAGCGCACGCCGAAGTGCTCGCCGGTGGACGCTGCAAGCGGCTCGACGCCGTCGGCGAGCGCCTTGGCGTCGCGGAGCAGGCGTCGGCGCATCGTGATGATGGGTATGTCGCTCGTGCCGAGGTGCTCGCGCGTGCGGTCGGCGAGCGCGCCCATGCCCTCGACCACGGCGGTGTCCTGCTCACGAACGCCGACGATGCCGCTCAGCAGGTCCGTGTGCCGCTGCAGGTAGCGGTCCTGCATGAAGTGGTTGGCCAGAGTGGCGCGCAGGCGCCCCGTGTCCGGGTCGATGGTGGCGATGTGGGGCATGGGGCCGTGCTGCACGTTGTCGCGCTCGCGCTGCGTGAGCTCCTCGGTGGGCGACCAGATGATGCACCAGACCTGCGTCTGCACGTCGTTGATGGGCACCCACATGTGCCCGTGGGCGCGGCGGAGTTCGAGGTCGGTGGGGATCATGGTGATGTAGGGCATGAGCCACTGGTTGATACGCCAGTAGTCGTGGGCGGGATCGCTGGTCGTGCGCTGGGCGGCGAGCATCATGCCGTAGTCGGTGGTGTCCACGACCCAGCGGGGGGAGGTGTCGTAGAGGAGGAGGTCGCTGTCCTGGCGGGAGATGGAGGCGTCACGGAAGAGCGAGCCCCGATGGAGGAAGCCGACGTGGCTGGAGTCGATGTCGCCTTCGAGCGCCTGTACCCAGTTGCACTCCTGGTTGTACCTGACGACGTTCCGCATCTCCGGGGTGACGCCAGCCCACTCGATGTGGGGCAGGCCCGGCATCACTTCCTGCGGGCCCATGTACGCCCAGAGGATGCCGGCCATCTCACGGACGGGATACGACTTCGCCGCTATCTTGTTCTTGAAGTTGGAGCGGGCGGGTTCGGACGGCATCTCCATGCACGCGCCGGTGCTGTCGAACTTCCAGCCGTGGTAGATGCAACGAAGGCCGTCTCCCTCGTTCTTCCCGTAGTAGAGCGGGGTGCCGCGGTGGGGGCAGAAGTTCTCGAACATGACGTAGCGCCCCTCGCCGTCGCGGAAGACGATGAGCTTCTCGCCGAGCAGTTCGACCTCGACCGGGTCTCCCGCGATGGGCTCCACCTTCGATGCCTCGATGAAGGGCACCCAGAAGCGCCGGAGCAGGTCGCCCATCATCGTGCCAGGGCCGACCTGTCCCAGAATCGTGTTGTCCTGCAAGCTGAGCATGGCCGTCTCCTTCCACCACAGGAACAGAGGAACGATACGAATCACGCCGTTCACCCGTCAAGGCGAGTGCGCCGCGCCTGCACCAGGCGGTCAGCAACCGACGGCGCGTTAACTTCTTTAGGGGTCGCATACTGTCGCATCTCGTCCTATCCACTCGTGGATGTGACCGCCGATCTGCGACCCGTTTACGGCTCCCTGCGACTGCAGTGCGTCTTTCTGCGTCTCCAGTGCGACGGGTATGCAACGGTACACCCGGGGGGAGGCGGTGACCTTCAATCGTGTCGCAACAGACAGGGTACGCAGGCAGTCTCGTCCACACAACGGGCAGATGTCACAAATACAACGGAGCGGGGCTGCGAGGTTCCTGCCTCCGCAGGAACGACGAGGAGGCTAGCAGGAGAGGGCGATGAGGAGGCTGTTGCGGGTCTCGGCGCTCATGGGGTGGATGAGCTCGCGGCGTTCGACGTGGGTGCGGAGCGCGCCGTCCAGGAAGGCGAGGACGCCCTCGTGGAGGTTGCGGTTCGCAGCGGCGCGCACCTCGGGCTGGAAGGGGTACGCCTTCTGCTTCATGGGATCGAGCTTGTCGGCGACGAAGACGACCTGCCCCACCGGCGCGAGGTCGGGGTGGGCGGTGGTGTGCCAGTGCACGCCCTCCAGCACCTCGGGGTCGTCTATCGCGCCGTCCTCGCGGAGCCAGGCCGCGCCTACCGGCCCGTGGAGGAGGATCGGAGCGGCGCGCTCGACCGCGTTGACCGGTATACCGAGGCGCTCCGCCTCCTCGATGAGCATCCGTCCGGGGATGTGGCGGGCGACGTCATGCGCGGCGGCGGTGAGGTCAGCGGTCGCGGGGTCGATGGCGTGGGTCATGGCGAGCTCGCGGGCTATGCCGCGCACGCGCTCGACGTGTGCGCGCAGGCCGTCCGGCAGGGCATCGAGGCGCGCCGTGAGAGATTGAGGGAGGTGGGCAGTCATTACTGCACTCGCCCGAGAGATGTTTCGACTTCGCTCAACATTACACGGAAAGGGGGCTCAGCCCATTGAGCCGAGGCGTCGTCCGGCGAGGATGTGGAGGTGGAAGTGGGGAACCTCCTGGCCGGAGTCCGGCCCCTGGTTGGCGACGAGGCGATAGCCGGTCTCCGCGACGCCGAGGTCGCGGGCTATGGCAGGCGCAACTTCGAAACAGCGGGCGGCAGCGGCAACGAGGGCCGGGTCTGCGTCCGAGAGGGCCTCGACGTGCTCGTACGGGATGACGAGGACGTGCGTGGGCGCCTTCGGGTTGATGTCGCGTATGGCGAAGACCGTGCCGTCGTCGTAGATCTTCTCGGCGGGGATGTCGCCCTGGGCGATCTTGCAGAAGATGCAGTTAGGGTCAACCATGGTGCTTTCGCCTCAGACGTCCCGCACGCCCCACCGTGTGCCTTGGCGGCCACTCTGGATCCCCGCCTTCGCGGGAATGACGAAGGAGGCGGGAATGACGGGGCATGGGGCTAGTCGCCGACGGCGAGGCAGGTGACGGTGCGGACGATACCGCCGATGGTGTGGACGCTGCCGGTGACCGTGTCGCCTACAGAGCTGAGGTCGTCGGCCTGGACGACGCAGATGACGTCGTAGGGGCCGGTGACGACATCGACGGACGTAACGCCGTCGACCTGGTGAAGGGCGCTGACGACGTCCTTGGTCTTGCCGACGGTGGTCTCGATGAGCACGAATGCTTTGGTGGCGGCCATGTATGTCTCCTTGTGAACGTGGCGCCGCTGAACGGCGGAAGGATGATAGCAGTTGGGCGATGACCGCGTGCGGTTGTCAGACCTCCGTCGCCACGCCGTTCATCACCGCGCCGAACTCTTCCGCGAGCCGTTCGCCGATGGGGTGCGGCGCCTCGGCGGCGCTGAAGACGCCGGGGAGGTGGTAGAAGACGTTCCGCGCCATGTGCTTCGTGTTGATGAAGTAGACGGGCTTGTCCAGCGCAAGCGCCATGCCGACCTCCACCAACGAGGCGGCGTAGAGCAGGTCGGGGTCTACGTTGACGAAGAGCAGGGCGTCGGCGTCCCGCACTCCCTCCATGTCGTCGATCGCCTCGGCACGTCCGCCGACAGCCTGGGCCATCGTCCAGTCGTGGGTTATCTCGTGCCCTGCGTCCACGATGCAGCTTTGAGCCAGGCGCACCCGCTCCTTGTCCTCGAACTTTCCGGCAACGTAGAACTTCATCCGGCCTCCGTGGGGCATAACGCGAGCGCGGGTAACGCGCCTGTCCATTCTATGCGGTGGACAGGGTGTCCGGGGAAGGGGCGTGTGGCACGAATCCAACCCTCCCTCACCCCCGGCCCCTCTCCCAGCGGGAGAGGGGAGTCAGGCCACCCGAGAGATGCTTCGACTCCGCTGCGCTCCGCTCAGCATGACAACCTCACGTCAGGCGGACGCCAGTTTCGAGAGCAGGGCGAGCGTGCGCTCGCGGGAGGCGGCGGCGTCCGGCCCGGCGGCGACGATGGAGACGATGATCTCGCTCGCGCCGAAATCGAACAACTCAGCGACACGTTCGCTGACGCGCTCCTCGCTGCCGGAGAGCACAACGCTCTCGATCATGCCGTCGCTCCAGCCCTCGAGCTCAGCGGCCTCGGGGTAGCCGGCCTCGGCG
>JAJDUR010000076.1 GCA_022826585.1 Dehalococcoidia bacterium | reverse complement strand
GGGCGGACCGGATCAACCGTCGGTCGCTGGTACTCGGGAGCCAGCTGGCCGCGGTGGGGGTCACGGTAGCGGCCGGGGTGATCGTGATGGCAGGGGCGATGACGACGGTGATCGCGCTGGCGCTGGCGGTGGGGGTGGGAGCGACCATCGCGGTGGGCCTGCCCGTCCGCAACGCGATCGTGCCGTCGGTCGTCGACCGGGAGACGCTGCTGAAGGCGATCGTGATGATGAGCATGGCGATGAACATCTCGCAGATTGTTGGGCCTGGACTCGGCGGCATCGCCATCGAGGTGTGGGGAATCGGGGGAGCATTCATCGCGCAGGGGGTCGTGTTGCTCATCGGGACCCTGGCTCTCATTCCCCTGCGGGTTCCCGACGCACGGGAGGAGGGGGAACGCGGGGAGCCGCTGCAGGATCTGAAGGATGGGGTGCGCTTCGTCTGGAGCCACCAGGGCATCCGCACCCTGATCCTGCTTCTCGCGATCACGGGCATCTTCATGATGGGTCCGTTCGGGACGCTCTTGCCGCAGATCGCCAAGGAGGAGCTGGGCCAGGAGGCATTCGAGGCGGGGCTCCTGTTCACCTTCATGGGGGCAGGCATGGTGATCAGCTCGCTCGGCATCGCCTCCATGCCGCAGCTGAAGAACAAGGGCGGCTGGTTCATCGCCTCGCTGATGATGGCGGGATTCGTCCTGCCGGCCCTCGGCCTCTCGCCGTGGTACTGGCTGACGGCCCTGGTGATCTTCATCGGAGGCATGGGCGGGGGCGTCTTCATGAACCTGAACCAGACGCTGGTCCAGGCGAACGCGCCGCACGAGATGATGGGGCGGGTCGTCGGTATTCACACGCTGGCGTTCCAGGGCATCGGGCCGATGGGGGGCATCCTGGCGGGGTTCATGGCGGCCTGGCTGGGGGCGCCGATCTGGATGGCGATCAGCGGCGGGTGCCTGCTGGCGCTGACGACCACGGCCCTGATCACACAGCCGGCGCTGCGGAAGATGTCGTAGCAGCCCGGGCCGTTTACGGCCTATAGGGGGTCTGGTAGCGTTCGGGCGGCCCCGCAAGGAGGCACGGAGAGACCCCATGGACTTCCAGGACACTCCCGAGCAGGCAGCCTGGCGAGACGAGGTGCGCACGTTTATCGAGAACGAGCGCCCGCGGGAGTACGACCCCGACAAGGGCATGCAGGGCGGCGAGGAACGCGCCCCGCGTGATGCGCCCTGGTACAAGCGCTGGCAGGGGAAGCTCTCGGAGCGGGGCTGGATTGCGCCGGCGTGGCCGAAGGAGTACGGCGGGGCGAGCCTGGGCGTGATGGAGCAGTTCATCATGAATGAGGAGTTCGCCGAGGCGCGGGTGCCGCCGAGCAGCATCGGCAACGGCGTCTCGATGCTGGGGCCGACCATCATCGCGCACGGCAGCGACGCCCAGCAGGAGGAGCACCTGGGACGGATGCTGCGTGGCGAGGTGGTCTGGTGCCAGGGCTACAGCGAGCCGGGCTCCGGTTCGGACCTCGCATCGCTGCAGACGCGGGCCATCCGCGACGGCGACGACTACGTGATCAACGGACAGAAGATCTGGACCTCGGGGGCTCACTACTCGGACTGGATCTTCATGCTGGCGCGCACGGATCCGGACGCGCCCAAGCACCGCGGCATCAGCTACTTCCTGCTCGACATGAAGACGCCGGGCATCACGGTGCGGCCGCTGGTGAACATGGGGAACCTGCACAACTTCAACGAGGTGTTCTTCGAGGACGTGCGCGTGCCGGCGGAGAACATCGTGGGCGAGGTGAACCGCGGCTGGTACGTGGGCGCCACGACGCTCGACTTCGAGCGCAGCTCGATCGGCAGCGCGGTAGCGCACCGGCAGACGCTGGAGCGCTACCTGGGCTACTGGCGCGAGCACGAGGACGCGGTCTCCAACCCGGAGAGCGTGCGCGAGGCGCTGGCGGAGCGCTGGATCGAGGCGGCGACGGCGAAGATGCTGAGCTACCGCGTGATCGGCATGCAGGCGGCGGGCGAGATTCCCAATGCCGAGGCCTCGATCGCGAAGATGTTCAGCACGGAGCTCTCGCAGCGGATCGCGCGTACGGCGATCAAGATGCTGGGCACGGCGGGGCAGCTAAACGGCGGCGAGAACGCTCCGTTCGAGGGGCGGCTGGGCGCGGCCTACGTGGCCTCGCCCTCAGCCACGATCGCGGGCGGCACGAGCGAGATCCAGCGGAACATCATCGCGACGCGCGGGCTGGGCCTGCCGCGCGCGTAGGGATCGGGGGCGGCCAGTGCCCCTCCGGGAAGGCCGGTTCTGCCCGTAACTGCGGCGAGGCGTTGGGGTGCGAGCCCGCAGACGGCCGCACCGTACCCGCGGACTCGCTGTAGCAGCCTGCAGGGCCTGTGGCTACGTCCACCTTGATGCGCCGACACCGGGAGCAGCAGCGATCATCGAGCGCGAGGGCAAGGTGCTCCTGGTGAGTCCCCACTACGCGGACGAGTTCGCCCTGGTGGCCGGCTATCCGGAGGCGTTCGAATCGATCGAGGAGGCGGCGGTGCGGGAAGTGCGGGAGGAGACGGGCCTGGAGGTGCGGGTGGCGCGCGTGCTGGGGAGCTACTCGTGTGAACCGATGGGGCGGAACCTCGTGCTGGTGGTGTGCGTGGCGACGCCCGAGGCCGGAGAGCTGACGCTCCAGGCCGAGGAGATCGCCGAGGGACGGTGGTTCGCGCTTGACGCGCTGCCCGAGTGGCCGGAGGAATCGCCCCTCCACGAGGTGTTTCGCGACTTCCGGGCCGGCTGATCGGTAAAGGGCCAGTCACGGGAAGTGTAAGGACTGCATCAAGTTGTCATGATGAACGGTTGGTATATGTCGCCAGGGTGCGATACCATTGTGGTCGGCAAACATGGACTAAGAGGCTCTATCGGTATGACCTCTTCGGCGGCCGATGAACTGAGAGAGGCGTTAACCCGGCTCTTGAACGAGCGGGATGCCCGTCTCACCGAGATCGCGTCGATCGAGCACGACCTCGGTGAGAAGCACGCGTCGCTCGCGGATCTGAACGAGAAGATCGACGCGATGGAGAAGACGCTCGCGGTGCTTGAGCCGGAGCGGGCGCACGAGTTCCAGCGCTCCGAACCCGACGCCACGGGCGGCGACGAGGAAGGCGCGGCCGGCGACGAAGAACCGAAGGCAGCGGCGGACTTCTCGCACCTGTCGCGGCAGGTGGCGGTGCTGGGCATCCTCGCGGGAGCGGCGGAGGCGCTGCACTACCAGGAGATCGCGGAGATCGCGGGGGCGCCCACCAACAGCGTCACGCCGAACCTCTCGAACCTGAAATACCGGGACCTGGTTGAGACGACGGATCCGGGGAGGTACCGGCTGGCGCCGCTGTTCGCCCTCGAAGACGAGCAGGAAGTGAACGGGGCGCTGCGGGCGGTGGCCACGGCCATCGTGGACGACCGGCAGTGGGACATTCTCGACGCGGTCGCGGGGATGGACGAGCGCCTGCCTTTCGTGGGTTTCGAGCACTTCCGGCGGAACCGGCTCGCCGGCGTCACGGCCACGCGCTGGGGGAACGACCGGCTCACGCACGCGATGATGAAGGAACTTCTCGAGCGAGAGCTGATCGAGGTGTACCACACCGACAACCCGCGCAATCCCGACTTCCCAACGGCGGCCATCCGCCTGACGGCCGAGGGACTCGACGAGATCGCGGATTGAGGCAGGCGCCTCAGATGACGCTGGATTCCTTGAAGCGCTCGATGTCGTCCCAGGTGTAGTCGAGGCTCAGCAGGATCTCCTCGGTGTGCTGGCCGAGATCGGGTGCGGTGGACCGCGGGCCCGACGCCGTCACGCTCATATCGATGGGGCTGCCGACCACCCCTACCTCCCCCAGGTTGGGATCCTGGAGCGTCGTGAGGTACTCGTTGGCGATGACCTGGGGTTCCTTCGCGACGGCGGCGTAGTCGTTGACCGGCCCGCAAGGCAGGTTCGCGGCCTTGAGCAGGGAGAGCCACTCGTCGCGGGACTTCCTCGCGAAGGTGAGGTTCAGCGCCTCGATGAGCTCCTCGCGGTTGCCGATACGCCCCGCGGGCTCGGCGAAGCGGTCGTCGACCATCAGGTCCTCGCGCTCGAGGACCTCGCAGAAGGCGGGCCACCACTTGGGGTCGAGGAGGCCGAGGCTGAGATAGAGGCCATCGGCGCAGGGGTAGTAGGTGAAGAGCGGGTTCCAGCGCGTGCCGCCGGAGCGCTGCTCGCGCTGGCGGAGGAAGCCGGTAAGACCCAACCCCTGCAGGGCGAGCTGTGAACCGAGCAGCGAGGTATCGACGTGCTGGCCGACCCCGTGCAGCTCGCGGGCGGCGATGGCGGCGCAGATGCCGAGGGCGAAGATCATGGCGCCGACCTGGTCGGCCATGCCGCCGATGACGACGGCGGGCTCGGCGCCCGGGCCGCCGCCCTGGGCGACCATGTGGCCGCCCATGGCCTGGCCGATGGAGTCGAAGGAGGGCTCGTGGGCGAAGGGCCCCTTTGGTCCGAAGCCCGAGGCGCTGGCGGTGATGATGCGCGGGTTGATGGCGGACAGGGACTCGTGGTCCAGCCCGAACCGCTTCATGGTGCCGGGGCGAAAGTTGTCGGTGACGACGTCGGTTTCGGGGATGAGCCTGTAGACGATCTCGCGGCCGGCTTCGGTGCGGGTATCGACCGTGAGGGACCGCTTGTTGCGGTTGAGGGCCTGGAAGTAGGAGCACCAGCCGTCGGGCTGCAGGCCGAGGCTGCGGCCGAGGTCGCCGTGGGTCGGCTCTTCGACCTTGATGACATCGGCGCCCAGGTCGGAGAGCAGGACCGTGGCGAACGGTCCCTGCTGGTAACGGGTGAAGTCGAGGATGCGGACGCCCTCGAGCGCGCCTGGCATGGGTCCCTCCTGAAGACGGGATCGCGCCCCGCATCGTACCCAACTCCCCGCCCCGCTGCCCCTCCCGCGGGGCGGGCGTTCCCGTAGCGGGGGACTGCGATACGCTGCCGCCAACTCCCGGAAGGCGGCGCGACGCCATGTCCCCACTGAGCCAGGTCGACCTCCGTTCGTACTCCCTCGATCGCTTTCGCGACGTCGTGGGGGAGGCGGACTACGAGCGCGCCGTGGGCATCCTCGAGCGGAGCCGGGAGCTGCTCGGCGAACGAACCGTCTGGCACGTGAACTCGACGGCCGAGGGCGGCGGCGTGGCGGAGATGCTGCGGTCGCTGCTGGCCTACGCCCGGGGCACGGGCATCGACGCGCGCTGGGCAGTGATCGAGGGCGAGCCCGAGTTCTTTCGCATCACGAAGCGGCTGCACCATGCGCTGCACGGCTCGGCTGGCGACGGCACACCGCTGGGGGCGCAGGCGTCGCGTGCGTACGTCGACGTGCTCAAGCCAAACATCGAGGCGTTCCTGGAGGACCTGCGTCCCGGCGACGCCGTGTTCCTGCACGACCCGCAAACGGCGGGCATGGCGCCGGCGCTGATGGCGCACGGCGCGACGGTCATCTGGCGGTGCCACATCGGGACGGATGACATCACGCCGGAGGCGGAGGGGGGCTGGGCGTTTCTTGCGCCGCACGTGCGGGACGCGCCGCTGCGCATCTTCTCGCGGCAGGCGTACGTCCCGCCCATCCTGGACGACGGGCGCAGCGTGGTCGTGCAGCCGTCCATCGATGCCTTCTCGGCGAAGAACGAGGAGCAGGCCGAGGACGTGACCCGCGCGATCCTGGCGCAGGCGGGACTGATCAGGGGGCCGGCAGGGAGTGGGCCGCGGAGCTTCACGCGGGAGGACGGCACGACGGGTTCGGTGGAGCGTCAGGCGAGCGTGCTTCGCGAGGGAGAAGCTCCCGACGGGGATGACCCGCTCATCGTGCAGGTCTCGCGCTGGGACCCGCTCAAGGACCACGGGGGAGTGATGCGCGGCTTCGCCTCGTTCGTGGAGCGCTGCGACCCCGACGGGCGGTCGCAGCTCGTGCTGGCGGGGCCGGACGTCTCGGGCGTCACCGACGACCCCGAGGGCGGGATCGTGCTGGAGGAGCTGAAGGCGGAGTGGGCGGCCTTCCCGGAGCACCTGCGATCCCGCATGCACCTGGCTTCCCTGCCCATGGACGACGTGGGGGAGAACGCGGCCATGGTCAACGCGCTGCAGCGGCACGCGAGCGTGATCGTGCAGAAGAGCCTGCGGGAGGGGTTCGGGCTGACGCTGACCGAGGCGATGTGGAAGAGCCGCCCCGTAATCGCGAGCCGGGTGGGAGGGCTACAGGACCAGGTCGTGCACGAGGAGGACGGGTTGCTGCTCGACGACCCCGCGGACGTGGAGGCACTGGGCGACGCCCTCTGCCGGGTGATGGACGACGAGGAGCTGGCGGGGGAGCTGGGGGCCAACGCGAAGGAGCGGGTGCGCGCCGACTTCCTCGGCATCCGGCACCTGGCGCAGTACCACGACCTGCTGAACGGCCTGCTGGCCTGAGAGGCCGGGTTACCCGCATCCCGTACGATCGCAGGCGATGCGCGAGACGGTGATCCTGGGCGTGGCGCTGGCGGTGGGGGCCGCCGTCGCGCTCGGCCTGCGCGAGGCGTTCGATACGACGGGGGTGGCGCTGGCGGCGGGCATCGTGGCGGCCTGGATCGTGTGGGGGGAGATCGGGGACCGGCTGGGAGGCGCCAGGGAGGCCGAGGCCGAGGCGGGGGAACGGCCAATCCTGTTCGACCCCGTGCGGAGGCGGCGAATCATCGGGCTGGCGGCGCTCGTGCTGGCGGTGGTGTTCATCATCGGGGACTTCGCGCTGGGCGACCTGGACACGGACGACATCCGCGAGTGGGGCGAGGGGCTGGGTGCGTGGGGACCGGTGATCCTGATCGCCATCCTGGCGACGGCGATGGTGTTCGCGCCGATCCCGAACCCGCCCTTCATGATCGCGGCGGGGCTCATCTGGGGGACGGTGCTGGGGGTGGTCTACGCGGTCATCGGACAGGTTATCGGGGCGGCCATCATCTTCTGGATCTCGCGGCGTTTCGGACGGCGCTTCATTCCCCGGCTGGTCGGCGAGCGGGCGGCGGAGCGGATCGACTTCCTGGCGCAGGAGATCGGGCCGCAGCTCGTGTTCTGGTGGCGGATGATGCCGATCTCGTTCGACTTCGCCGCTTACGCGGCGGGACTGACGCCGATGTCGTTCCGCTTCTTCATCGCCCTGGTCCTGTTCGGGTCAATCGTGCCGACGACGGTAGTGGTCGGCTTCGGGGATTCGCTCAACCACTCGTGGACGGCGCGCTTCGTGTTCGGCGGGCTCATCATCGTCGCGATCGCGACGCCGGCGACGATCCTGTACGTGCGCTACCGGGACCGGCTGCCGCCGCCGCGCGAGATACTGCGGTCGCTAGCCGACTGGGCGTCGTAACGGGAGGGTTCAGCCGGAGTCGCGGAGCTCGCGGTTGAGGAAGGCGCGGGCGAGGGTGAGCTGATCGTAGGAGAGGTCGCCGCCGAGGGCCTCGCGGAGGGGACGGAGGGCGGCGATGGGGCGACCGGCAGCGATGCGGCGGACGCGGGCGAGCTCGGCATCACTCACCCAGCGGCGAACGTCCTGAATCTGCCCCTGTTCGACGAAGCGGGCGAGGTGCTGGGCGATCGTCTGGCTCTTGAAACCGCGACGGGCGGCGATGTCATCGATGCTGAGCCCTTCGTCGTGGAGCTCAAGGGTGCGCTGGGCGGTGGGAGGCAGGTTCGTCCCGGCGCGCGGCTTGACGAGGCCGGGAGAGGAGTCGGGAGCCGGTGCGGGTTCGGGCGCGGGAGCCGCAGGTTCGCCGCCGTTCGAGTTGATGACGGAGAGGAAGGCGGAGCCGTAGCGCTCGGCCTTTACGCGGCCGACGCCCCGCACCTGGAGCAGGCCGGCCTCCGTGGTGGGGCGTTGCTCGACCATGTCGTGCAGGGTGGCGTCGCTGAAGATGACGTAGGGCGGAACGCCCTCCTCCTCGGCGAGGCGGCGGCGGAGGGCGCGCAGATCGAGGAAGAGGGGCGCTTCCCTGTCGGCCTCGATGCGGCGGGTGGGGGCGAGGCAGGGGCCGCAGTTGCCGCAGGAGCGCGCGCCGCCCGTCTCGCCGAAGTAGTCGAGGACGCGGGCGCGCAGGCAGGTGGCGGACTCGGCGTAGGACTGCATGGAGTCGAGCTTGTCGGTGGCGTGCGCGCGGTGCGCCTCCAGCCCGGCGAGGTCGATCTCGTCCTCGCCGTCGGGGCGCAGGGCCCAGGCGAAGCGGCCCTGGCGGGCGGCCAAGCCGGATTCGACGAGCGCCTGCACGGCTGCGTTCACCCCGGGCGTCTCCTCGCGATCGACGAGGTCGTCGACGACCTCGCGGTCGCCGCCGCGCCGGACGAGGGCGCGGTAGACCTCGAGCACGGTCTCGGGCTGGGGGTGGGAGAGCTCGATGAAGAACTCGCGCAGGCCGCGGTCGCGGGGGGCGTAGTAGAGGACGCACTCGGCGGGGTCGCCGTCGCGGCCGGCGCGGCCCGCCTCCTGGTAGTAGGACTCGATGGACTCCGGCAGGTCGTGGTGGACGACGAGGCGGACGTCGGGCTTGTCGATGCCGAGACCGAAGGCGTTGGTCGCGATGATGATGCGCAGGCTGTCGCGGGCAAAGGCGTTCTGGATGCGGACACGGTCCTCTTCGGGCATGCCGGCGTGGTAGCGGGCGCAGCGGATGCGGCGGCGTTGCAGCGCCTCGGAGAGGGACTCGACGCGCTTGCGGGTGGCGCAGTAGACGATGGCGGAGGCCTCCCCCCCGAGGGCTTCGAGGAGCTCGGCGATGTGCTCGAGCTTCTCCTTCTGGCTGCGGACGCGGATGGCGTGGAAGCGGAGGTTGGGGCGGTCGAAGCCGGCGATGCGCACGTCGGGCTCGTTCAGGCCGAGACGCTCGACGATGTCGTCGCGGACGAGGGGGTCGGCGGTGGCGGTGAGGGCGACGATGGGCGGGTTGCCGAGGCGGGCGCGGGCGGCGCCGAGGTCGCGGTAGCTGGGGCGGAAGTCGTGGCCCCACTGGGAGATGCAGTGCGCCTCGTCGATGGCGAGGAGGGAGACGCGGACGCCTCGCAGTGCGGCTACGAAGCGGCCGTCGGAGAAGCGCTCGGGAGCGACGTAGAGGAGGCGGAGATCGCCATCGGCGGCGCGCCGGAGGATATCGGCCTGCTCGTCGCGGGGAACGGTCGAGTTGATGGCGGCAGCGGCAACGCCGTTGCGGGTAAGGGCGTCGACCTGGTCCTTCATCAGGGCGAGGAGGGGGGAGACGACGAGGGTGAGGCCATCGAGGAGGAGGGCGGGGAGCTGGTAGCAGACGCTCTTGCCGCCGCCGGTGGGGAGAACGGCGAGCGTGTCGCGCCCGGCAAGCACTGAGGCGACGACCTCGGCCTGGCCGGGCAGGAACTCGCCGTAGCCGAAGACCTCGCGGAGCTGCTCGCGGGCGGGGACGAGGGCGCGGGGGTCGTGAGGAGGAGCCGGGGACGTGGCGGCGGTGGCGGTCACGCTGCGCAGTCTAGAACATTTGAGCGCCAGGCGGGCAAGTTACCAGTCGCGAACCGTGCGCAAATCAGCCTCCGGGACCAATGCCCGGTGAATACGGGGAAGCCACTTCTTCATAAGCGCAAGCTGTCGCCCGAAAAGGGTGACGGCGTCTCGCATCTCCGTCTCCTGTCGCTGTAGCTGGTGGCGGGCCGCAGCATCAACCATGACTTCGGCCAGCATGACATTGAAGGGAACAGAGTTCTGTCCAGGCCGTCCTTTGCTCTTAGGGCCAACATAGCGACGCACAGTAGGGTCATTAGTGTTTACGTAGATGCGGCCTTCCTCCATGTTCAGCCATGCTCGCTGATCGACGTTGGCGTCCGTGAATTCAATCTTGATCCCGGAAACCCCTGTGCTGGTTACAATCAACTCCGTTTCCGCAACATCCTCGCCCAGACTCGCAGTCAGCCGAGCCCGCGCCCCGACTCGCTGCCCACGCACACGAATACGGCATGTGCCAGCATCACGGACCTCATCGTGGCTGAACACTCCTGTCAACCCCTGGGGCAAGGTGATGCTGGAGTCCCCCTCTATCTTGAGCTGAACCTGATCCCCAATTTCCGTGACCATTGTCCAAGGCGCCAGAAGCACCACTCTCCGCTCTTGACCATCCTTCACAGAGAAGCGGGCACTCTCAAACTCTAGCTGCTCAACAACTGCCGGGGGGCGATGCCGCCACTGGACGAGAGCACTAGCCTCGGCAGGTCCCACCCGCACGCGGACGTCACTCATCGCCCCTTCTTCTCTACCAGCAACGGTGTACGTACGGCTGAAGTACCCGTTCCTCGGCTCAAGGGCAAGGGACACTGGTGCGTGCGGACCATCCTCGTCCGCCTCAACCACCTCCACCGTGACGGATCCGTCGGGTTGATCGCCCTCATCCGGCCGATAGCGCACGAGCAGACGCGCTGCTTCACCGGGCTCAACAGGACGCACTGTCGGAATTATCGATAGCCCGGGAGGGGGGAGGTCGCCCCCAGCCCCCTCCCCACCTGCATCCTCGTCCATGAGCTTGGCGAGCTCCCGACCCGCACGGTCCCACCTGCGCCTGGTCTCTTCGGAAACGTCGCCCTCCGCATCTTCAGCAGCCCTCTTCAGACGCTCAAGATGCGGCTCCAACGCCTCTTCCAGCACGGAGTAGAGGGCATCAACAAACGGATGGTCCCGCCGAGCCGCCAAACCCCGCCGGTCTCGGCGCACCAGCCTAAGGGGATTCTGACTGTCCGGAACTACCCCGTCCTCTTCGGCATCATCAAAGGCTCGTATTAGTTCGTTTATGCCCGGGACTGAGGCATAGCCGTAGAGGCGCCTGAGGTACGAGGCATAAGGCTCGCGAGAGAACCTGCCACCGTCGAACATCTCATACGCCGCCCTGCCGGACGTTATGAGCATCGAGTGCCGCCAGTACTCGCGGTCCTCGCCTTCCTCTGAGAGCGGTTCACTCGCTTCGTAGAGCTGCAAGTCGACGTGATGACCGTCGTAGCCAGGTATGGCAAGCCTGCCTTCGTCAAGAAGGACCGCCTGGGGAGCCTCGAACCTAATCTTGTCGCTCCGATCCTGCGATCGATCGACGAGCGTGACCTCGCGCTCCTTCGAGTCAAGGAGCAACGGGCGCAAGGCGTAGTGGTTCCGAAGCTTCTGCAGCAGCGTTTCATGCCTCGGTACTCGGAAGCGAGGCTGAACGTTGAGAGTCGCGGTCGTCCCGCGACGACCACGGGGAGCCTTCCCCAACTCTCCGACCTCTGCCTTGCCAGTGAATCGCCCGTCGTAAAGGAGCTTGAAATAGCTGAGCGCCCCAGACTTCACCGATTCCCATTGCGCGGGACCGAAGTGGACGATGTCCTTCGCACCCCGCCCGAATAGCCCCCGTCGCTCCGCTCCGGTTTCAAATCCGCTTGTTCGCTGTCCCATCTTCCCCAGGCGGTGCTCGAGCTCCTGCGCGGACATGCCCCCAGCTCGGTCCTTGACGACGATAGTCGTCGGGGCACGACGATGGCGTTCGACTTCAATGCGAATCTTCTCGCGACGTCCGCTGTTCATTGCGAGGTATGCATCGTCACAATTCGTAACGAGCTCAACGATCGCGTTGATGGGGTCAGAGCCCATTGCCAGCTCGGCATCCTGCCGCTGGGCACGGGCCGTAACTTCAACGTCTAGGACACGACGTTCAGGTGCAGCCACTCCAAGAATTCCTTTAGCTCGCCCATCGCAGCAATCTGCGCCGCTCCGGTAAGTTCGTGCAGGCGCCTGCTAACCGCTTCTCGAGGAGCATCCGCTGGAAAGCGAAGGGCATCGGCAACCTCGTAGAGAGCCATGTCATACTGCCCACGCTTCCACTGTTCAAAGAGTCGGTGTTCCGCAAGCTGGCGAAGGGCACGGGCTTCTGGTTCAGCAAGCGCCGACAGACCCCGCGGAGCCTGTCCCGCCCCCAGGTTCTCTGCGTTTTCTTCACACCAAGCCAATCCTGCTTCCGTTAGGAGCCAACCCGTCGCTTCATCACCGGTGACAAAAGCCCCGTACTTCTCCTTCTTCGCATCCCGCAGGGCGGCTCTGGCGAGCTCCAGATGTGGATACTGCCTGTGCTTTTCCCAGCCGAACCTGTGGGGGGCGAATTCGTAGCACTTCAAGGCCACGTCTTCACCATCCCGGCGTGAGGTTGCACCGCCCAGCGAGTAGAGCGCCAGGACTGCAATTCGCCAGTTTGAGAGCCTGTCAAGAGGCCGAGGCTCCACATCGCGGATGACCATGCCTTCAGTTTACTCGCTCGTCGAGATAGAACCCTCTCTAGTGGAGCGGACTCGGGGTAGGCTAGGCCCATGGCCGATGGGGACGGGATGCGGCTGCGGCTGGCGCACCTGTACGCCGACGTGATGAACGTGTACGGGGATCGCGGGAACGCGATCGCCCTGCGCTACCGGTGCGAGGCACGGGGCATCGCGCTGGATATCGACGGGATCGGCATCGGGGAGGCGTTCGACCCCGAGGCGTACGACCTGCTCATCGTGGGCGGGGGCGAGGACCGGGAGCAGCGGCGCATCGCGGACGACCTGGTAGGGAGGGGCCCGGCGATCC
>JAJDUR010000111.1 GCA_022826585.1 Dehalococcoidia bacterium | reverse complement strand
TTCGTGGTCATGGCGTCGGGGGCGTAGATGCCTTCCTCGTCGGGGGCGCCGCGGGCGGCGGCCATCTCGATGAGGGCACGGACGGTCTCGGCATAGCTGACGAGCCAGACGAGCTTCTCGCGGATGTGCCCGGCACGGGTGATGCCGTTCATGTCAGCCATGAGCTGGCCGGCGCCGACGAGGGCGTCGACGAGGGGGAGCTTGTAGGAGACCGCGGTGAAGCGGTGGTACTCGACGAAACCGAGGGCGAGGGGGGCGGCGAACTCGTGCTCGCCGGCGAGGAAGACGCGCTCGTTGGGCACGAACACGTCGTCGAAGATGGTGGTCGTCTCCATCATCTTGCGGTCGGAGCTGAGGGGGTTCTCGAAGTCGTTCTTGGCCCAGCCGCCGTAGGGGCTGGCGACGAGCTTGAGGCCGGGGGTGTCGGGGGGCACGGCGAAGGCGACGGCGTAGTCGGCGTCGGCCTCGGACATGGCGCGGGTGGGGAGGACGATGACCTCGTTCACGTTGGTCGTGCAGCTCGTGTGGGTCTTGGCGCCGCGCACAACGATGCCGTCGGGGCGACGGTCGACGATGCGCAGGTAGTAGTCGGGATGCGGCTGGCCGCCGGGTCCGGCGGAGCGGTCGCCCTTCACGTCGGTCTGGGCGACCGACATGGTGAGGTCGTTGTCGCGGCAGTGGCGGTAGAACTCGTCGAGGCGGGCCCGGTAGGAGGTCTCGCGGGCCTGGTCGACGGCGCGGGTGATGCGCATGAGGCCGAAGAGGGCGTCGCTGCCGATCTCCTTCACCAGGGGCACGAGGGTCTTGCCGCGGGCGGTGGAGGCCTCGATGAGCTGTGAGCGCTTGAGCAGGTCGTCGTTGCTCCTGGGGACCTTGAAGTAGCGGGCGTAGGGCTCGTCCTCGTCGTCGATGATGGTGAGGTCCTTGAACTCGGGCTCCTCGGCCATCTCGTAGTCGACGCAGGCGTGCTTCGCGGCCTTGGAGATGACGGGGTGGCTAGTCACGTCATCGACGCGCTCGCCGCGGTAGTAGACGGTGCGTCCGTCCTTGAGCGATTCGAGGTATTCGGCCGGGGTGCGCAGTCCCATGGCGTTCGTCTCCGTGCGTGGTCAGATTGGCGGGCTCAGGCCCGCGTCGGAAGTGCGAGCGGCAATGATACGCGGGGGCGGGGGTAGGGGCGGGGCTAGGCCAGGACGCCCTCGACCAGCAGGGCGGCGACTTCTTCGTCGCTGAGTTCGAGGATGCGGCGGCAGACTTCGTCGGTGTGCTGGCCGAAGAGGGGGGCGGCCCACTGGTGGAAGCCGGGCGTCTCGCTGAGGCGAGCGCAGGGGCCGTCGTAGGCGCTGCGGCCCGTCTCGGGGTGGTCGACGTACTGGTAGTACGCGCGCTCCCGCATGTGCGGGTCCTTGTCGAGGATGTCCTGGGCGTTCTGGACGACGCCGGCGGGGACTCCGCGGGCCTGGAGTTCGGCCATGACGTCCTCGGCGCGGAGGTCGGCGGCCCAGAGGCCGACGAGGGTCTCGAGGGCGTCCTCGTTCGCCTTGCGCGCCCTGTGGGTGGCGAAGCGGGGATCGCTGGCGGAGCCGACCTGGTTGAAGGCCTCGCAGATGGCGGTCCACTGTTCGTCGCTGCGGCAGGCGATGGCGATCCAGCGGTCCTCGGAGCCCTCGGAGGTGGGGTCGTCGACGCAGCGGAAGGCGCCGTGGGGGGCGGCGACGGGGCTGCGGTTGCCCGTGCGCGTCTGGACGACGCGGTTGGCGGTGTAGTCGAGGATGGCGGGGGCGAGGGCGTTCACGACGGACTCGATCTGGGGCATCTCGACGAGCTGGCCCTCGCCGGTGATGTCGCGGTGGCGGTGGGCGGCGAGGAGGGCGATGGCGAGGTGGCCGGGGTTCACGACGTAGTCGGGGTAGTTGGTGCCGATGCCGATGGGCGGGTGGTGGGGGAAGCCGGAGAGCTCGCTGATGCCGGTGATGGGGGTGAGCACGGCGCCGAAGCCGAGGAAGTCGCGATGGGGTCCGGTCATGCCCTGCATGGGCGCGTAGCCGGCGACGATGCGCGGGTTGGCGGCGGAGACGTGCTCGTAGAGGAGGTTCCACTTCTCCAGGACGCGCGGGGTGAAGTTCGTCAGGAAGATGTCGGAGCGCTCGATCAGGCGGTAGGCGATCTCCTGGCCGCGCTCGCCGTTGAGGTCGAGGAGGAAGCTGAGCTTGCCGGCGTTGAAGTTGTTGAAGTAACCGGAGGCGTTGTAGGTGTCGCTCATCTTCGAGCCGTCGGGGTTGAGGGCGACGGGCTCGACGATGCGGAGGGAATCGATGCGGGCCTCGGACTCGACGCGGACGACCTCGGCGCCGAAGGAGGCGAGAGTCTGGCCGGCGATGGGTCCGGCGCCGAACCAGGAGAAGTCAGCGACGCGCACCCCCTCCAGGGGGCGCGTGGGACGGGCGGAGGAGGTGACGGGGCGAGCAGGGGTGGCATTCCAGGCGGCGGCGTCGTGCTCGCCCAGCAGGGGCGGCGGCGACACGGTCGCGGGGGAGGCGGAGAGGCGGTAGGGTGGCCCGGGGAACTCGACCTCGCGGGAGTCGACGGGCAGGGACTGGTACCACTCGCGGTCGCGCAGCTGGCGGTTCTCGACGAGGTCGCGGGGTGTCGAGACGAGGCCGACGAGGAGGCGGCGGCGCTGGCCCTGCTCGTACGCCTCGAGGGCGGTCATGCTGGCGAGGAAGTCGGCGAAGACCGAGTTGATGTGATCGAGCTGTTGGGCGGCGCCGGCTGCCGAGTCGGGGTCGGACAGGACCTGGGCGAGGAAGCGCAGGTTCATGCCGTGGACGAGCTCGGTGTAGGCGTCATCGTGGAGGTCGTGCTCGAAGCCGGCCTCGTCCATCCAGGCGACGACCTCCGGGAAGTCGGCGCCGCCGGGGGCGGTGATGTAGGCCATCACGTAGCCGGCCTTCGTCTCGTACACGCCGACGCCGGGGATGGGCATGCGGAGGAGGCCGAGGGGGCCGGTGCGGACGCGGTTGGTGCGCTGGAAGTCCCACATCATCATGGCCGTCTCCTGAGGGAGGGAGAGGGACTCCTGGACGGAGACGTCGACGTGCTGGCCCTGGCCCGTGCGCTCGGCGTGGTGGAGGGCGACGAGGGCGCCCTGCGCCGCCTGGATGCTGGCGCAGATGTTGCCCTGGTTGCCGTAGATGAGGTTGGGCGGGTCCTCGGGCTGGCCGGCGAGCGTCATCACGCCGCCCATCGCCTGGCCGACGATGTCGTCGTAGGCGAAATTCGCGTGGGGTCCGGTCTGGCCGAAGCCGGTGACGGAGACGTAGACGAGGCCGGGGCGCTCACCCCGGAGGTCGTCATAGCCGAGACCGACGGAGGCCATCGAGCCGGGCAGGTGGTCCTCGATGATGATGTCGGCGCCAAGGGCGAGCTCGCGGGCGCGGGCGAGCTGGGCCTCGTCGAGGAGGTTGAGCGCGAGGGAGCGCTTGGAGGTGTTCTGGGCCCAGAAGGCGATGCTGGCATCGGGGCCGGGCTCGCCGTCGAGGAAGGGCGGGGCCTGGCGCTGGTTCTCGCCGCCGGGGGGCTCGACCTTGATGACGTCGGCGCCGAGGTCGGCGAAGAGCTTGCCGCAGTAGGCGCCGATCTCGTCGGTGAATTCGAGGACGCGGACGTTCGCGAGGGGTCCTTCGGGCATGGCTACGCCTCCACGCGGGCGGTGACGGTGGCGGGGAGGCGGTCGCTCAGGATCTCGACCGTCTCGCCGATGATCTCTTCCATGATGACGGAGGCTGGGCGGACCTCGTGGAGCATGCCCGCGATCTGACCGGCGGCGTTCATCAGCAGGTCCTCGCGGCCGGCCTGGCGGAGGGAGTGGGCGACGTCACGGATGACGATGCCCTGGACGCCCATGGGCAACGCGCGGATGCCGCTCGCCTCCCAGGCGTCGATGAGCGGGTTGCGGATGTTGCGCATGGTCTTGCCGCTGTAGAGGCGGGTGATCTTCGTGTCCTCCTCGGTGGCGGCGAGGATGCGCTTGAGCTGGGCGGGAGGCTGGTTCGCCTCCTCGGAGACGAGGAAGGCGGTGCCAACCCACACGCCGGCGGCTCCGGCAGCGAGCATCGCGGCCATGCCCCGGCCGCTGCCGATGCCGCCAGCAGCGATGACGGGCACGGGGTCGATGGCCTCGATGGCCTGCGTGACGAGGGGGAGCGTGCCGATGCGGCCCGTGTGGCCGCCCGCCTCGGTGCCCTGCGTGACGACGGCATCGACACCGGCGTGGGCGACCCGCTCCGCGTTCTTCACGTTACCGACGAGGGAGAGGACGACAGTGCCGTTCGCGTGGAGCCGGTCGAGCCAGGGGGCGGGGCTCCCGAGTCCGGCGGCGAAGACGGGCACCTTCTCCTCGATGACGACCTCCATCTGGGCGTCGGACATGCCGCCACGCTTGCCCTGGAGCGTGGGGCGGGTCTCGGTCTCGACGGGCGGGGCCTCGACCCAGGGGATGTCGAGGTCGGCGAGGATGGCCTTGAGACCGTCGCTCACCTCGACGGGGACGAGGTCGCGAGGGTCGGCGGGCGGGGGCCTGTTCGCGGCTTCGCCCATGTAGTTCGCAGGGAGGAGGAGGTCGACGCCGAAGGGCCGGTCGGTGAGGCCGCGGATCTTGTTGATCTCCTCGCGGAGGCGCTCCGGTCCGTAGCCGCTGCCGCCCAGGACGCCGAGTCCGCCCCCGTTCGAGACGGCGGCGGCGAGCTCGGCGGTGGCGACGGGTCCGACGATGCCGCCGGCCACCGGCCCCATGCCGGCGAGGATGAAGGGATACTCGATGCCGAGCAGGTCACAGAGGGCGGTACGGAGGACGGGACGGGCCATCGGGCGCTCCAGCGGGAGAGTGCGGGGAAGTATAGCCGGGCGGGGGCTGCGGGCCCGTCCCGGGAGGGGGCACCTATAATCGCGGCGTGGCTGGCAACGGCGCGCAACCGCGCCTCGTGATCCTCGATTCGCACGGCATTCTCTACCGCGCGTTCTTCGCGCTGGGCTCCGTGCCCAACCCGATGATGAGCAGCAAGGGCGAGCTCACCTTCGCGACGTACGGGTACGCGGAGTCGCTGCTGCGCGTGTTCGACCAGCTCTCGCCGACGCACATCTGCGCGGCCTGGGACGCGAAGGGCAAGACGTTCCGGCACGAGGCTCGGGAGGACTACAAGGCGACACGCCGGGAGACGCCGGAGGACCTGCTGCCGCAGATGGCGCGCGTGCGGGAGATGCTGGATGCGTTCGCGATCCCGGTGTACGAAGCGCCCGGCTTCGAGGCGGACGACGTGGCGGGCACGATCGCGACGAAGGCGGCCGCGGAAGGCGTCGACACCTGGATCGTCACGCTGGATACGGACCTCGTGCAGCTCATCCGACCCAACCTCAACCTGTTCATGTTCCGCCCCTACCAGCGCGACACGGTCGTGTACGACGTGAAGGCGGCGAGCGAGCGCTGGGGGTTCAGCCCGCCGTTCATGACCGACTTCAAGGCGCTGCGGGGGGACACGAGCGACAACATCCCGGGTATCAAGGGCGTCGGTGACAAGACGGCGGCGAACCTGATCCGGCAGTTCGGGCCGGTCGAAGAGATCTTCGCGCGGCTGGACGAGGTCTCGTCGAAGTCGGTGCGGGGGAAGCTCGAGGGGAAGCGGGAGGAGGCGCTGGAGAGCAAGGAACTGGTGACGATCCGGACGGACGTGGAGTGCGATTTCGACTTCGATGCGTGCGAAGCGAGCGACTACGACCGCGAGAAGGTCGTGGCGTTCTTCCGGGAGCTGGAGTTCCGCAGCCTGATCGACCGGCTGCCGGCAGCGGACGGCGACAGCGGAGAGACTCCGGCGCCCGAGGCAGCACCGGGCGAGTACTCCAACGTGACCGACGAGGCGGAGCTTCGCGAGCTGGCAGAGACGCTGCGGGGCTCCGGCGGGTTCGCCCTCGGGGCCCTCTCGACGACCGGCGACACGGCGCATCCGCTCCTGCTGGGGCTGTCGTTCGCGACGGAGCCGGGGCGGGCGTGGTACATCCCCATCGGTCACGCGCCACGGCTCGACAGCCCGAGCGAACAGCTCACGCTGGACACGATTCGCGAGGCGCTGGGGCCCCTGCTGGCGGACGGCTCGCTGCCGAAGACGGCGTACGGGGCGAAGCACCTGCTGCACCAGTTCGGGCGGGCGGGGATAGCGCTGCGGGGGGTGACGCGCGAGGCAAGCCTGATGGCGTTCCTGCTGGGGGAGACGTCGCAGGCGCTGGAGAACCTGGTGAACGAACGGCTGGGGGTGGAGCTGCGTCCGCTGACGGCGCTGACGGGCACTGGACGCAAGGCGATCCCCCTCGCGCAGGTCGACCCGGAGTCGGCGGGGGAGCTGGCCTGCCAGCAGGTCGACCTGCTGCTCCAGGTGGTTCCGGGGCTGGAGGATCTGCTGCGGGAGCGGGGCCAGTGGGAGCTGTACGAAGAGATGGAGCTACCCCTGATGCCCGTGCTGGCGGAGATGGAGGCGGCGGGGGTGGGGATCGACATCGGCGTGCTGCGGGACATCTCGGACTCGCTCATCGGGGACATCGAGGCGGCGGAGAAAGCGGTCCACGATCACGTCGGGCGCGAGTTCAACATCGGGAGCCCGCAGCAGCTCAGCGACGTCCTCTTCCGGGAACTGGGGCTGCCCCCCACGCGCCGGACGAAACAGGGGTACAGCACGGATCAGCGGGCGCTGGAGGGGCTGCGCGAGTCGCACCCGATCATCGACCAGATCTTCGAGTACCGGCAGCTGACGAAGCTGAAGTCGACGTACCTCGATGCGCTGCCGGGGGCGGTGTCGCCGGGAGACGGTCGAATCCACACGGACTTTCAGCAGACGGTGGCGGCGACGGGACGGCTGAGCAGCACGAACCCGAATCTGCAGAACATCCCCGTACGCACGGAGATGGGGCGCGACATTCGCCGCGCGTTCGTGCCGGAGGGGTACGACGACCCGGTGTACGTGGCCGCGGACTACTCGCAGATCGAGCTGCGGGTGCTGGCCCACATCACCGAGGACACGGGGCTCATCGACGCGTTCCTGGCGGACGCGGACATCCACCAGGCGACGGCGGCAAGCGTGTACGCGGTGGAGGCGGGGGACGTGACGCGGCAGATGCGGGACACGGCGAAGATGGTGAACTTCGGCATCGCCTACGGGATGGGGTCGTTCGGTCTGAGCGACCGCACGGGGATGACGCGGGAGGAGGCGGAGGCGTTCATCGACAGCTACTACGCGAACTTCCCGGGCATCAAGGCGTGGCAGGAGCACGTGCTCTCGACGACGAAGCAGCAGGGGTACGCGGAGACGCTCTACGGGCGGCGGCGGTACCTGCCGGCCATCCACAGCACGAACTTCCAGGTACGGAGCGCGGCCGAGCGTGAGGCGATCAACATGCCCATCCAGGGGACGGCTGCCGACATCCTGAAGCTGGCGATGGTGCGCCTGCAGGCCGAGATGGACGCGCGTGAGCTCCGGTCGCTAATGATCCTGCAAGTGCA
>JAJDUR010000105.1 GCA_022826585.1 Dehalococcoidia bacterium | reverse complement strand
TCCGGTCGGCGATCGAGGAGGGGCTGCCGGCGCTGGCGGTGTGCGGCGGGTTCCAGCTGTTCGGAGAGCGTTATGTCGATGCGGACGGCAAGGTGCTGCCGGGCATCGGGCTGTTCCGCATGGAGACGCTTCCTCCCCGGCGGGGCGAGGAGCGGCTCATCGGAAACGTCCTGCTGGAGACGGACTTCGGGGAGGTCGTGGGATTCGAGAACCACGGGGGGCGGACCTGGCTGGACGGACGGCAGGAGCGGTTCGGCAGCGTGGTGGAGGGGCGCGGCAACAACGGCAAGGACGGGTCGGAGGGGGCGCGCGCGGCGAACGCCATCGGGACGTACCTGCACGGCAGCCTGCTCCCAAAGAACCCGGCCGTAACCGACTTCCTGCTGGGGAAGGCGCTGGAGCGGCGCTACGGGGCGTCGGCGACGCTGGAGCCGCTCGACGACTCCCTGGAGGCGGCGGCGCGGGAAGCGGCGAGCACGATCACGCGGCGGGGCGAGGGGGAGGGTGTGGGGCGACGGTTGAGGGGGCTGCTGCGGCGGTAGCGGGGAGGGCCCGGCGCTTGATTAGCACTCTTGCGGTAAGAGTGCTAACATACGCGCCATCGAAATTCGGGAGAGGTACTGACAGGTACATGGCCAAGCAACTGCTTTTCGATGAAGACGCCCGCCACGCGATGAAGCGTGGCATCGACGCGCTCGCCGACGCCGTCAAGATCACGCTGGGTCCGAAGGGCCGCAACGTGGTGCTCGACAAGAAGTTCGGCGCGCCGACGATCACGAACGACGGTGTGACGATCGCCCGGGACATCGAGCTGGAGGAAGCGTTCGAGAATATCGGCGCCCAGCTCGCCAAGGAGATCGCCTCCAAGACGAACGACATCGCCGGTGACGGCACGACCACGGCGACCGTGGTGGGCCAGGCGATCGTGCAGGAAGGCCTGAAGAACGTGGCCGCCGGCGCGAACCCGATGTCGCTGAAGCGCGGCCTCGAGCGGGGCGCCGAGGCGGTCGTGGACCGTGTCGGCCGCAACTCGATCAAGGTGAACGCACGCGAGCAGATGGCGCAGGTTGCGTCCATCTCGGCGAACAACGACCCGACCATCGGCGAGCTCATCGGCGAGACGATGGAGAAGGTCGGCAAGGACGGGGTGATCACGGTTGAGGAGTCGAAGGGCATCCAGACCGAGGTCGAGTACGTGGACGGCATGGCGTTCGACCGCGGCTTCATCAGCCCCTACTTCGTGACGAACCCGGACCGCATGGAAGCGGAGATCGAGGATCCCCTGATCCTCATCACGGACAAGAAGCTCTCCTCGGTGCAGGAGTTCCTGCCGCTGCTGGAGAAGATCGTTTCGCAGTCGAAGAACCTGCTCATCATCGCCGCCGACGTGGACGGCGAGGCGCTGGCGACGCTGGCGGTGAACAAGCTGCGCGGCACGATGAACGTGCTCGCGGTGAAGGCGCCGGGCTTCGGCGACCGCCAGAAGGACAACCTGGGCGACATCGCCACGCTGACGGGCGCGCAGGTCATCTCCGAGGAGATCGGCCGGACGCTCGATAGCGTGTCGACTGCCGACCTGGGCAGCGCCCGCCGCGTGCTGTCGACCAAGGAAGACACCACGATCATCGAGGGCCGGGGCAAGAAGAAGGACATCGACGCGCGCGTGGGCCAGGTCCGCGCGATCCTCGGCGAGGCGAAGAGCGACTGGGACCGCGAGAAGGCCCAGGAGCGGCTCGGCAAGCTCGCCGGCAGCGTCGCCGTCATCCGCGTCGGCGCGGCCACCGAGGTTGAGCTGAAGGAGAAGAAGCACCGTGTCGAGGACGCCCTCAGCGCGACCCGGGCGGCGGTCGAGGAAGGCATCGTGCCGGGCGGCGGGGTCGCCCTGCTGAACGCCATCTCGGCGCTGGACCGCGTGAAGCTGGACGGCGACGAGGACACGGGCGCCCGCATCCTCCGCCGCGCGCTGGAGGAGCCCCTCCGCCGCATCGCCATCAACGCCGGCAAGGACGGCTCGGTGGTGGTCGAAGAGGTGAAGGAGCTGAAGAAGGGCCTCGGCTACGACGCCCAGATGGACGAGTTCGGCGACATGGTCGACAAGGGCATCATCGATCCGGCGAAGGTCACCCGCGCCGCCATCGAGAACGCCGTCTCCATCGCCGCGATGGTCCTGACGACGAACTGCCTGGTCACGGAGCGGAAGGAAGCCGGGGCGGCCGCCGCGGCTCCGCCGGCGCCGATGTACTAGGCTCCACCTCCACGCCTGCCGCCGGCAGGCACACGAGGAACTGTGGCGAGGGGGCACGGCGAGAGCCGGCCCCCTCGCTCTCGTTTCGGGGGGTAGCGACCCATGGCCCACTCGGAGAACGGCCTGCAGGTTGACCTGGAGGCGCTGCGGGAACGCCTGGAGAACGCGGACCTGATCGTAATCGGGTTCCACGCGTTCTCGGAGCGGCTGCTGCTCGACGCCCGCAGCTCCCCGACGGAGGGACCGCTGGTGGCGGTGGTCGCGCCGGTCTCGACCGTGCAGGAGCGCTACGCGTGGCTGGGCAAGCACCGCAGCGCCTTCGGGATGCCGGACGACTTCACCTTCGCGGTCTGGCCCCACTCGATCGCCCTGATCCGGGAACACGACGTGCTGGGGCCGATGGGGGCGCGCATGGCGGCCGTCTCAAACGAGGCGGACCTGGCGATGTCGCGCGCGCTGGCGCGGCTCGAGGTGCTGGAACGGCGCACGATCCGGGAGGCGGTGCTGGGCGGCCCCAACTGGGAAACACTCTGGCCGGAAGAGGACGAGGAGCCGGACTAGCCGCCGATGTGGGACATCTCGACGCGCTTGAGGTCGGTGGTGGCCTCGGTGCGGAGGTCCGAGTAGCGGTCGTCGCGGATGCGCCAGACGCGCGCGATGGCCTCGGCGAGCTCGTCGTCGCCGGCGCCGCCGCGCAGGAGCGCGCGCAGATCGAAACCGGTCGCGCCGAAGAGGCAGGTGAAGAGCTCGCCTTCGGGGGAGAGGCGGGCGCGGGTGCAGTCGCCGCAGAAGGGCTGGGTGATGGACGTGATGACCCCGACCTCGCCGCCGCCGTCGCGATAGCGGTAACGCCGGGCGACCTCGCCGCGGTAGTTGGGGTCGAGCGGCTCCAGGGGGAGGACGGCATCGATGCGCTCGACGATCTCGGCGGCGGGGACGACATGGTCGAGCACCCAGCCGTTGGTCGTGCCCACGTCCATGTACTCGATGAAGCGCACGATGATGCCGGTCCCGTGGAAGTAGCGGGCAAGATCGACGATGGAGTGGTCGTTCAGGCCGCGCTTGACGACGGCGTTCACCTTGATCGGCCAGAGCCCGGCGTCCCGGGCGGCGTCGATTCCGGCGAGGACGACGTCGACACCGACCTCAACGTCGTTCATGGCGCGGAAGGTGGCGTCGTCGAGCGAGTCGAGGCTGACGGTGATGCGCTTGAGGCCCGCCTCGCGGAGGGGCCCGGCCTGGGCGGGAAGGAGGGCGCCGTTGGTGGTGAGGGTGAGGTCCTGGAGCCCGTCGAGGGACGCCAGCTGCTCGATCAGCCGGGGGAGGTCGCGCCGGACGAGTGGTTCGCCCCCGGTCACGCGGATCTTCTCGACGCCGTGGGCGATGAACAGCCGCGCGAGCCGCACGATCTCCTCGTAGGTGAGGAGCTCCTCGCGGTCGAGGAACTGGAAGGACGGCCCGAAGACCTCCTTCGGCATGCAGTAGATGCAGCGGAAGTTGCAGCGATCCGTGACGGAGACACGGAGGTCGCGCAGGGGGCGGTCGAAGGAGTCACGCACGTCCATCGGGGATAGCTTACCGGTCCTTCGGGTTTCGATGTGCTGGGGCGAGCCTATCGCTCTCGTTGCCGGTCAGTCGCCGGCGGCGACGGGCGGCGCGGCCTCAGTAAAGCGGCGGAGCATCTCGTCGTGCTTCGCGAGGCGTTCGGCGAGCTGGACGCGCATCTTCTCCATCTTCTCGACCTTCTGGTCGAGGAGGGCGATCTGGCGGAGGGTGACCTCGCGGGCGATGCGAACCTTCTTCGCCTTCTCCTGGGCCTCGTCGTCCTTGTTCCACTCGGCCCGGATCTGCATGCGGACGTCCTCGGCCTCGAGCATCTCCTTGATATCGGCGAGGGAGAAGCCCAGGAGCTCCTTGAGCTCCTTGACGCGCTCGATGCGCTCCATGTCGACGGGGGAGTAGAGGCGGAAGCCGCCGTCCATGCGGGTCGGCGGGGGCAGGAGGCCGCGTTCCTCGTAGTAGCGGAGGGTGCGCTGCGTGAGCCCCGACCGTTCGGCCGCTTCACCGATCTGGAGGTAGCCGTCGTCGCGTTCCATGGCGTAATCGTAGTCTAGCGGCGGCGGGACGCGCGTCAATGCAAGCCCCCGGGAAGCCCCGGGGGAGCAGCGGGCGAGGAAAGACGGGGGGCGCGAGACCATAAGCCGGATGGGGCCGTGAAAGGTCCGTTAATGAAGGCGCGCCGGGGGCGAAAAGTGGTTGCCGCACGCGGAGGGCGAGCGCTAGCCTCTGATGGTCGCGTCGCGAGGCGCGACACCCTCTGGATCTTCACCGACAACGAGCGAGCCGGGGGCGCGTGTGCGCCCCGGGGAGGGAGCGCGCACGCCCGTGGCAGGCGACGAGATGCACTCACCGCGAGCGCTGGCGCGCACCTGGCAGGCGGTGCTGGGGCGCCTCGAGCTGGAGGTAAGCCGAGCCAACTTCGAGACGTGGCTGGCGGGGACGAGCGCACACGCGCGGCGGGAGGGTGAGCTGCTCGTGGAGGCGCGCTCGGCGTTTCGCGCCGACTGGCTGAACGAGAACCTCGGACCGGTGGTCGAGCGCTGCCTCGCGGCGATCGAGGAGGAGCGGCTCGGGGTGCGGTTCGTCGCACCGGGAGAGGGTTCCCGGGAGCGGCCGGAGCCATCGAGCACCTCCACGACCCGGCGGGAGGCGGCGCCGGACGGGGTCGTGGGACAGGTGAACCGCTCCTTCACGCTGGGCCGCTACTTCCGATCGGAGGGGAGCGCGCTCGCGCTCGCGAGCTGCCTGGGCCTGGTGGAGGACGGGGGCGCCGTGATCAGCCCCGTGGTCGTGCACGGCCCGCCGGGGGTGGGGAAGACGCACCTGCTGCACGGGGTGGCGGCGCGAGCGAGCCAGCAGGGACTGCGAGTCGCCTGCCTGAGCGGGGAGGGGTTCACGTCGCGCTACCAGCGGGCGCTGCGGGAGGGGACGGTGGAGACGTTCCAGGACGCGGTGCGAAGCGTGGACCTCCTCATCATCGACGACCTGCACGACCTGGCGGGGAAGACAGGGACGTTGCGGGAGCTGGTGCACACGCTGGATGCGGTCACCCACGCGGGGGGAGGGGCGGCGATCGGAAGCGAGCTGCGGCCGCGGGAATTGGGCCTGCCGGAGCGGCTTTGCTCGCGGCTGGAGGCGGGAATCGTGGCGACGGTCGAACCGTTCGCGGCGACGGAGCGCCGCACGTTCATCGAGCAGCGGCTGCGGGAGCTGCGCGTCGCGCTGCCGGGATGGTGCCTCGACCTGCTGTCCGGGGGAGCGGGGTCGGTGCGGTCGATCCTGGCGGGGGTGCACGCCGCCGTGGGGCTGCAGCGTCGCGGGCTGCTGAGCGAGCTGCGGCTGGCGGCGGAGCTGGGCGCGCTCGAACTGCACGGACGGGGGGAGGAGACGGCGAAGGCGGTGCTCGAACGGATCGCCGCGCACTTCTCCCTCGCGACGGGCGAGGTGGAGGGCCGAAGCCGGGCGGCGAAGGCGACACAGGCACGGGCGGTGGCGGCGGCGGCGCTGCAGGAACGGGGGTCGAGCTACAGCGAGATCGGCGCCCTGCTTGGCGGACGCAGCAGGAGCACGATCAAGGGGCTGGCGGAGCGGGGCCGGGCGCTGGGCGAAGACGATCCGGCCGTCGCGGGCCTGCTGCGGACGGCCTAGGCGCGCTCGCGCAGGAGCGCGACGGCGGCGCTCACGCCAGCGATCCCGAATCCGGCGATCACACCCGAAGCGGCGGCGCTCACGGGCGAGTGCGACTCACCGTCCCAGGGTCCCAGCTCGACCGCGATGACGGTCCCGTCGAGGGCGCCGATGGCGTCGGCGACTTCCGCGACACCGCCGAGCCCCTCGCAGCAGAGCACGACATCGCCGGTGGCGCCGGAGAGGGCGTCGGCAACCTCGGCAGCGGTGGCGCAGGCGCGGACGGCAGCGTCCTCCGGAAGCGGGGGTGGGGCGACGGCGGCAGGGAGGATGACGAGCACGGCGGGCATCAGAGGCTCGGGCCGGCGGCGTACTGGGGATCGTCGTTGGTGGCGTCGGCGGCGTAGAGCGCCTCGATCTCGGCGTCGTTCATGCCGAGCAGGCCGGAGAAGACCTCGCGATTGTGCTGGGCGAAGAGGGGCGCGGGGCGGGCGATCGCGCCGGGGGTGTGCTCGAAGCGCCAGGGAAAGCCGGGAAAGACGTGCGTACCGGCAACCGGGTGGCGTACGGGGACGAAGTAGCCGCGGTCGTTGAGATGGTTGTCGCTCACGAACATCCAGTTGGGCATGACGGGGGCGGCGGGGACGCCGGCTTCCTGGAGGGCGGCGGCGGCAGCGGGCACGGTCTGCTCGCGCGACCAGGCGACGATAGCGTCCTCGATGGCAGCGCACGCGGCGCGGCGGCCATCTACGGTGGCGAGGGCGGGATCGGCGGCAAGCTCGGGGCAAGCGATGACGTTTGCGAGGGCCGCGAAGTCGCGTTCGTCCCGCACCGTCAGGGCGAGCCAGTGGTCCTCACCGGCGCAGGGGTAGACGCCCTGCGGCGCGTGGACCGGCGAGGCGTTTCCGAGCGGTTCCGGGGACTCGCCCGTGACGGCGTGGGTGAGCAGCTCCTGGGAGAAGAACGGCAGGACGGCCTCGAAGAGGGAAACGTCGATCCAGCGACCCTTGCCAGTCGCGCGGCGCCCGTGGAGGGCGGCGAGGATGGCGACGGCGCCGTGGTTCCCGGTGACAGGGTCGGCGTAGTAGCTGCCGGTGCCGTAGTACTCGCCGGGACCGTAGCCGAGGACGCTGGCGAGGCCGCTCATGGCCTCGATGTTGCTGCCGTAGGCGGAGTAGTTGCGCTCGGGCCCGGTGGCGCCGAAGCCGGCCATGGAGCACATCACGAGGCCCGGGTTGACCTCGCGGAGGACGTCGTAGCCCACGCCGAGCTGGGTCATGACGCGGGCGGCGTTGTTCTCGATGAGGCCGTCGGCGTGCCGAACGAGCTCGAAGAGGACGGTGCGGCCCTCCTCGGTGGCGAGGTTGAGGCAGACGGCGCGCTTGTTGCGGTTGAGCTTGTTGAAGTAGCCGGCGCGGTGGTAGTGGTCGGGCCAGATATCGGCGGGAACCCAGGCGAGGGTGCGCGTCGCGGGCTTGGTGTCCAGCTCGACCTTGATGACGTCGGCGCCGAGGTCGGCAAAGTGGCGTCCAGCGATGGGTCCAGCCCAGTTGGCCGTGACCTCGATGAAGCGCATGCCCGCCAGCGGTCCCCCGCCCGAGGGGGTGGAGGGAGCGGGGGGTGGGGCGGCGCTCGCGTTCGCCCAGGGGAAGTCCGGTGCGAGGACGGCCTCGGTGTGCTCGCCGGGGGCGGCGGCGGTCGTCGCGGGGTCGAGGGCGGTGCCGGGGAGCTTGTAGGGGAGGCCGGGGGCGAGGAGTTCCCGATCGCCGAGGCCGAGCGTCCCGAACCAGTCGCGGGCAGCGAGCTGCTCGCTGGCGGCGACGTCGGCCATGGTGTTCACGGGGGTGACGGCAATGCGGAGCTCCTGGGCGGCGTGATAGATCTCCTGCTTCGTGCGGGTCTTCGTCCATTCGGCGAAGGCGTCCAGGACCTCGGAGAAGCGTTCGGTCCAGACGAGCGGCTGCTGCAGGGACTCGTCCTCCAGCAGGTCGAAGCGCTCGATGAGGACGAAGAGGTTGGGGTAGGGCGCGAGGTTGAAGAGGAAGACGAAGCCGTCGGCGCAGGGGACGAAGATGCTACCGGTGCGGCTCTGGATGACGCCCTGGTGGGTCCAGATGGTGGTGAGCCAGGCGTGGTCGTTGAGGATGGCTTCCTGGTGGGAGACTTCGATGCGCTGGCCCCGGCCGTGCTCGCGGGCGTGGTGCAGCCCGGCGAGGGCGCCGACGGCGGCGTGCGTCCCGGCGTGGAAGGGCACCTGGTGCCCGGGAAGGGCGATGGGCTCCCGTTCCGGGTCGCCGCCGAAGTAGTGGTAGCCGCCGGTGGCGTACTCGGTAAAGGCAGTGGTCTGCCAGTCGGCACGGTCGCCCGTCCGGCCATAGGGGGAAAGGGAGAGGACGACGGCTCGCTCGTTGGCGGCGGCCAGGCGCTCCTCCAGGCGATCGCCGGCTTCGCCCCGCTCGCTGTGGACGACGACGTCGGCGTGAGCGGCGAGCTGCTCGATGCGGGGGTCGTCGAGGTACAGCGTGACGTTCAGCTTGCCGGTGGCGAGCCAGGCGAAGAAGGCGCTCTCGCCCTCGACGAGCGGGAGCTCGGCGCGGGCGGGGTCGCCCTCCGGGGGCTCGACCTTCACGACCTGGGCGCCGAGGTCGGCGAGAAGCCGGGCGCAGTAGGGACCGGCCACGCCGGTGGCAAGCTCGAGCACGACGACGTCGGCGAGGGGCGGCGGGGCGAGGGCGGGGCTGGGGGAGGTCACGAAGCGGCCTCGGGAGCAAGGACGGCGAGCACGGCCGCGGCCGCCTCGGCCGGGGCGGGGGCGTCGCGGCCGACGACGGTGATGCGGGGGCCTCCGGCGCCGAGGTGGGCGGAGAGGGCGGCGTTGAGGGCCTTCTCGTCGGCGGGATCGCGCTCGGGGGCGACGAACACGACGGACCCGCCGGCGCCGTTCTCGCGCATGAGGCCTCCGAAGGCCTGGGCGGCGAGGAGCGGCGCGCGGTGGCGACCGGCGAAGGCGCGCTTGTCCTCGACGGGGGAGTCTGGGCTGGGCGTGGGAAGGGAGGAGACGACGACGACAGCGTCCGGGACGCCGAGCTCGCGCCAGGTCTTCTGGACGAAGGCGCCCAACTGCTCGGGGTCGGACGCCTCGATGACCTCGGCGAAGTTATCGCGACCGACGGCCCAGATCTCGTTGGCGACGGAGTTCACCGAGAACTCCTGGGCGGGGATGACGTTGAACGTGGCCAGGGCGACCGAGGCGCCCGCCTCGGCGGCGGCCACGGCGACGGCGCGGTGGTGATCGTCGCCACCGCCGATGGCGGCGATGACCTTTCCTGTAAGCGTGTCGTTCGGCATGGGGCGGTCTACCGGAGAGCGAAGAGCAGGGTGGGGAGGATCATCCCCATGAGCAGCAGGAGGGCGATGCCGACGCCGATGGTGTTCCAGTCGCGGGAGGGCCGGTCGGTCGAGTAGGACTCCTGCTCCCAGCTGCCGTCGAGAAGGTCGCTGTCACGCTCGTCGGGGCCGAGGATGAGGCCGTCGTCGTCCTCGTCCTCGAATTCGTCGTAGTCCTCGTAGCGGTCCGCTTCGGGCATGGGGCCATGCTAGCGAACGGAGGCGCTGTGGTCGTGGCCGGTGTTTCTACTGGTCGAGGAAGAAGCCCTCTTCATCGCGGATCTCGGGACGGTCGACGAGGGCGCGCTGGTCGCCGAACTTCGTGTCGCGCCACTGGAGGGCGGCCTTGAGGCCGTGCTCGCGGGAGCGGGCGCCGAACTCGGAGACGCTGGGGGCGAGGTGGGCGCGGGCGTCGTTCTCGGTGGCGATACGCTGCAGCGTGCGGGCGCCCATGATCTCGAGGCCGATGTTGATGATGCGCTTGTTCGCGGAGAGCAGCTCCGTGTCGATCATGGCAAGCCGGTCCGCGAGACCCTCGACCTCCTGCTCAAGCAGGTGGCCGGGGACGGCCTTCAGCACGAGGCCGATCTTGGCGGCGTCGGCTCCGGTCACGAAGTCGCCGGAGAGCATGAGGCGCTTGGCCCACTGCGGGCC
>JAJDUR010000099.1 GCA_022826585.1 Dehalococcoidia bacterium | reverse complement strand
TCCGGTCGGTTGAGGGTGATGGTGGCGATGCGATCTTCGGTGGAGTAGAGGATGTTCTCGTACTCGGGCATGAAAGGCCTCCTGCAGGTTGCGGGATTGTAGGGGGTCAGGGCGTGGTGAGGGGGGCGACGACGAAGGGCGGGGCGGGGACGGCGGGTTCGTCGGCGGTGGCTCCTACCTCGTAGAGGCGGGCGATGGCCTCGGCATCGCGGCCGAGGAGCTCGCCGAACACGTACTGGTTGGCCTCGGCGAAGCGGGGGGCGTGGCTGCGCACCGCCGGGGCGGTCTTCGAAAAGCGCCACATGAAGCCGGGATAGGGGTAGACGCCCGTGTCGGGGTGGTCGATGTCGACCCAGGCGCCGCGGGCGTGGAAGTGGGGGTCGGCGTGGAGCTGCCAGTTGTGGAGGATGGAGGCGGCGGGCACGCCCACCGCCTGCAACTCGCGCACGGCCTCGAAGCGGGTGAGCGCCTGCGTCCAGGCGGAGAGGCGCTCGTCGATCTCCTCGCGGCGGGCGACGCGGGCGGGGGCGTCGAGCGGGGCGAGGTCCTCGAGACCGGCGACCCCGCAGAGGGCGCGCCACTGCTCGTCGATGCGGACGGCGATGGCGACCCAGTCATCGCGGCCATCGACGGGGTAGGCGCCGGTGGGAGCGTCGGCGGACTCGATGTTGCCCCGGCGGGGCATGGAGTGGCCGTGCTCGTGGACGTGGGCGAAGGCGGCGACCATGAAGGTCATGGCCGACTCGGTGAGCGCCATGTCGACGTGCGAGCCGTGGCCCGTGCGCTCGAGCCGCTCGAGTCCGGCGGTGGCAGCGATGGCGGCGTGGGCGCCGGCGATGGGGTCGGCGATGAAGGAGCCGGTGCGGTAGGGGCGCTCGTCGCCGGCGTAGCCGGTCGTCGAGGCGAGGCCGCTGGCGGCCTCGATGTTGGAGCCGTAGGCGATCCAGTCGCGGCGCTTGCCGGTCGCGCCGAAGCCGCTGATGGAGACCATCACGAGCCGGGGGTTGACCTCGGCCAGCTTCTCGTAGGAGAGGCCGAGGTTGGGCATGACGCGAGCGCTGTTGTTCTCGATGACGACGTCGGCCTTCGCGGCGAGGTCGAGGAAGACCTGGCGGCCCTCGTCGGTGGCCATGTTGAGGGAGATGTCGCGCTTGTTGCGGTTCATCTGGTTGAAGTAGCCGGAGCGGTTGTAGTGGTACTTCCCGGGGTCGAGGCCGGCGTAGTGGCTGCCGCGGGTGGCGGGACGGGTGGCCAGTTCGACCTTGATGACCTCGGCGCCGAGGTCGGCGAGGTGGCGGCACGCGATGGGTCCCGCCCAGTTGTTCGTGACCTCGATGACGCGCAGGCCCTCGAACGGGGAGGCTGAAGGCGTCCGCTCGCCGGAGGGGTCCGGAGCAGGGTCGCCGGCAAGGGCGCGGGCGAGGGTGTCGGGGGCGCCCTCTTCGAGCCAGGGGTCGGTCCAGCGGTAGGGGCGGCCGGGCATGGGCTTGCCGCGACTGTCGCGGAAGTACTCGCGGTCGGCGAGGTGGTCGTCGTCGAGGAGCCACTCGGCGTCGGCCATGAAGACGACGGGGACTCGCAGCGACTGCCCCTTCTCGGCGATCTCCTTCACCGGGTGGGCAGCGCACCACTCGCGGACGATGGCCTCGATCTCGGGAAGGCGGTCGCGTCGCCCGAGGATGGTCTGGTAGTCCTCGTGGTTCGCGAGGTCGGGGCGGCCACAGAGGAGGAGGACGTTCAGGTGGACGATGAAGGAGAAGAAGTGGACCCAGCCATCCTTCGCGCGGACGAGGTCGGAGCCCGTGCGCATGAAGACGCGGCCCTCGTGGGTCCAGGCGACGGTCGTGCTCCAGTGGGCGCCGAGCATCGCCTCTGCGGCGCTGACCTCGACCTCCTGGCCCTCGCCGGTGCGGCGGGCGTGGCGGAGGGCGGCGAGGGAGGCGAAGGCGACCTGCAGGCCAGCGTGGAACTGGGCCTGATGGCCGGGGACGCGCAGGGGCTCCCGCTCGGAGTGGCCGGCGATCGACCAGTAGCCGCCGAGAGCGTAATCGGTCAGCTCGTCGCCGGCCCAGCGGGCGTAGGGCCCGCTGCGGCCGAAGTGGTCGGCGTTGGCGACGACGATGGCGGGGTTGGCGGAGCGGAGGAGGGCGAAGAGGGCGTCCTGCTCCAGCTCGGGGAGGGAGAAGTCGGTGAGGACCAGGTCGAAGTGGGGGACGAGGGCGGGGAGGGCGGCGAGAAGCGCGTCCTGGTCGAGTCGCTCGTCGTGGAGTTCGACGCCGTCCTCGAAGTAGGCGTAGACGAGGTCGCCGGGGGGCCAGTCGCCGGGGCGGGGGTCGGTCCAGCGCCACCAGGAGCAACGCGCGCCGAGGTCGGCGAGGAGGCGGGTGGCGTAGGCGCCCGCGACGCCGCGCGCGAGGTTGAGGACGCGGAAGTCGAGGGGGGCGATCCCGGCGGGCATGCGGGGCACTCTACAACGCGGGGCGGCGGCTGAGGCGAGCGGGGTTACTCGGGGACAACGGGGGGCTTGGGGCTGCGGTCCCAGTGCAGGCGGAAGACGTCGGGGCGGCTGTAGTGCCCCACGCCGTCGACCCAGCGCTTCGCCTCGACGAGGTCGGAGGGGTCGATCTCGGCGTACAGGATGGTCTCGTCGTCGTAGATGGGGCCAGCGAGGTACTTCCCGCCGGGGGCGATGATGGCGCTGCCGCCGTTCATCTCCCACATGCGTGTGTGCTCGGCGAAGGACGTCCCGGGCGGGAGGCGGTTGGCGGACATGACCTCGCGGGCGACGACGACGGCGCAGGCGTTCTCGACGGCGAGCATGCGCGTGGCGGCGTCGACGTTCGCGTGGAGGAAGGGGTAGCCGGGCCACACGGAGGCGTGGACCTGCACGTCGAGGCCGGCGAGAGCGTAGCGCGCGGGCGCCATGAAGTGCTCGTAGCAGATGAGGCCGCTGAGGCGGCCGGCGGGCGTCTCATAGGCGGCGAGGTCGGAACCGTCACCCATACCCCAGACCGTGCGCTCGGAGAGGGTGGGGACGAGCTTGCGGTGGCTTCCGAGGAGCGCGCCGTCGGGGCCGAAGTAGCAGAGGGTGTTGTAGAGCGTTCCGCCGGCGCGCTCGGTCACGCCGATGACGACGGTGGCGTCGGCGCGCTTCGCGGCTTCGCCAAGGGCTTCGATTTCGGGGCCAGGAATCTCGACGCTGTTCTCGACGAGGTTCCGGTGGAGGTCGCGGACGGCGCGGTTGGGGCGCTGCTCCGTGCACCAGTAGGGGTAGCCGGGCAGCCACGCCTCGGGCAGCACGACGAGGCTGGCGCCCTCGCGCGCCGCCTCGTCGATGGCGTCGATGGCGCGGGCGAGTCCGGCCTGGAGGTCGCCCCAGGCGGGGGCGCGCTGCACGGCGGCGGCAACGTAGGGCTCGGGGAGGGCGCCGGGCATGCGATCACTGTACAGGGGTGAGGCGGCGGGAACGCTGCCAGCCCCTACTGGGGGCGTGCTGATAGACTCGCGCGCGTGAAGGCGGAGATTGTCGCGATCGGCACCGAGATCCTGCTTGGCGAGATCGTCGACACGAATAGCGCCTGGATCGCGCAGCAACTCCCCGCACTCGGCATCGACCTGAACCACACGAGCGTGGTGGGGGACAACCTCGACCGCGTCACAGGCACGCTGCGGAGGGCCTGGGAGCGCTCGGACCTCGTGATTACGACGGGCGGGCTCGGGCCGACCGAGGACGACCTCACACGCGAGTCGATCGCCAACCTACTGGAGGAGGAGCCGCACGTCGTGCCCGAGCTGGAGGAGCGGCTGCGGTCGTTCTTCTCGCGGCGGGGCATCGAGATGCCGGAAACGAACATCAAGCAGGCGTGGCTCATCCCGAGCGCGCGCGTGATCGACAACCCGCGCGGGACAGCTCCGGGCTGGTGGACGGAGCGCGAGGGCCGCGTGATCGTCTCGATGCCGGGCGTTCCGCCGGAGATGGAGCGCATGTGGGTCCACGAGGTCGCGCTCCAACTCGAAGGACGCTCGGGCTCGGTGCTCGTGACGCGCACGCTGAAGACGGCGGGCATCGGCGAGGGGACGGTCGACGAGATGGCTCGGCCCGTGTTCGACATGCCCGGCATCGGCGTGGGGACGTACGCGCGGGCGGACGGGGTGCACCTGCGCATCGGCGCGAAGGCGGCGACGCGCGAGGAAGCGCAGCGGCTGATCGAGCCGGTCGAGCGCGAGCTGGACGCGATCTTCGGGAACGCGATCTGGGGGCGCGACGAGGACACGCTCGAGGGCTTCATCGCGCGGACGCTGCGGGAGCGGGGGCAGTCGGTGGGGACGCTGGAGACGGCGACGGGAGGGCTGCTCGCGAGCACGCTCAGCGACGCCCCCGAGGCGGGCGGCGCGTTCGCTGGCGGGATCGTCGCGGCGGGGTCGGACGAGGAGTTCGCCGGCGTCTCGGCGGATACGGCGGAGGCGATGGCCGCCGCCGCTCGCGAGCGGCTCGCGAGCGACTACGGCGTCGGCATCACGGCCTCGCTGGAAGGGGACGCCACGGTTGAGCAGCCGGGCACCTTCTTCGTGGCGGTTGCCGGGCCTGCGGGCGACCGGCGCTCGATGAAGATGGTCATGGCCCAGGGGCGCGCGGCGACGAAGCGGCGCGCCATCACAACGGCTTTGATGCTGCTGCGGAGCAGCATCCTGGAAGAGGAGTAACCACCATGGACAACGCCGAGATCGTGCGGAACTTCTGCGCGGAGTGGGACGCGCCCGCTCCGGACGGGGACACGCTCGCCTCCTACTTCACGGAGGACGCGCTCTACCACAACATCCCCATGGACCCGATCAGCGGGCGGGACAACATCCGAAACGCGCTCGGCGGCATGTCGGGGATGATGGTGAGTAAGGGCTGGGACGTGCTCAACATCGTGGCGGAAGGCGACGTCGTGATGACGGAGCGCATCGACAAGTTCGACGCGAACGGGAACGCGGTCGCGCTGCCCGTCATGGGTGTGTTCGAGCTCCGCGACGGGAAGATCGCGTCCTGGCGCGACTACTTCGATCTCGGGACCTTCCAGACGCAGATGTCGGGGGGCTAGGACCCGGGCACTCCCGAGTCTCCGGCCACGGCGTCGAGGATGGGAAGGGCATCGGCGATGCGCTCGATGCGGTGGATGTTGGCGCCCTCGATGCCGCGGTTGCGGGGCCAGTCGATGAGGAAGACGTGGGGAATGCGCTCGGCGAGGAGGAGGGCGGTGTTGGGGTCGTCCTCGAAGTGGGCGAGGGGCTGAAGGGGAGGGATGACGCGCGCCTTGAAGGCGGAGGAGCGCTCGCGCCAGGAGGTGCGCAGGCGGATCGGCGGCGAGGCGCCGAAAGTGCGCGCGATCCAGTCCTCGGTAAGGGGCCGGGCACCCTCGCCACGAGCGGAGACGACGGCGCAGTCGAACCGCTCGGCGACAGCGTGGAAGCCCTCGACGGCGCCGGGCATGGGCTGGCGTCGGAGATAGAGCCAGCGCTCGAAGGGCCAGGTGGGGCGGGGCAGGCGGGAGGGGGAGGTGGCGTCGGCGCTCACCCGGCCGGGGTTGACGCCTAGGGGGTTGCGGCAGAGAACGCCATCGATATCGAAGGTGACGAGCGGTCGCGAGCGGCCCACACGGCAAATGCTACGGCTGCTTCGCGTCTGGCGCTTCACGCGGCCCGTGCGGTAGCCTTCCGACATCACGCCCGGCGCTGAGGGCCCGGAGCGGGGGGTGGCAGGAGTGCTCTTTTCGGTACGGCTGGTTTCGAGGCAGCCCGCAGACCTCGATACGGAGGCCTGGCAGGGCGTGGTCGCCCAGCAGCTGGCGGCGACGAAAGCGCTCCGGGACGAGGGGAAGATCAAGGCGATCTACCGCGAGACCGGCGTGGGCGTGCTGGCCATCTTCGACGTGGTGGACGCGGCCGAGATGGACCAGATCCTGGCGGGGCTGCCGATGGGCCGCTACTTCAGCAGCGTCTCGGCGAACGCCATCTGGGACATGGGTCCCGCGCTTGAGAACGCGTAACGCCGATGTCATCCGTTGACGCAGATACCTTCAAGAACGCACTCGCTTCCTGGGCCTCCGGTGTCACGGTCCTGACGACGGAGCACGAGGGACAGGTGTACGGCATCACGGCGTCGAGCTTCTCGACGCTCTCGATGGACCCGCTGCTGGTACTGGTCTGCATCCAGAACGGGAACCACCTGGAGCGGATGGTGCCGGCCTCGGGCAAGTTCGCGGTGAGCGTGCTGGCCGAGGGCCAGGACGACGTCTCCAACCACTTCGCGGTTTCGGGACGGGACCCGGGACCGGACCTGGACGGCTTCGAGACGTTCACCGACCAGACCGGCTGTCCGATCGTCTCGGGGTCGATCGCCCACCTCGACTGCGAGCTGGAAGCGGTGCTGCCGGGCGGGGACCACGTCATCGCCCTGGGCCGCGTGGTGGGCGCCGCCTCGGACGAGGGCAGGGAGCCGCTCCTCTACTTCCGGCGGGGCTACCACGGGCTCGACTGAGCCGGGGCCGCTTCCGTTCGTGATACTTTGCACAGGCGCAGGCAGGCGCGTACGATCCGCTTCCGGGGAGGGTAGGCCGTGTCCGTAGCGCTGGCGATCGTCGGAGTGTCGATCCTCGGGACGTGGGGGATCGCGACGATCTCGCTCATCGTTGGCGGCATCATCCTGCTCGTGGCCCCGGCCGACATCGAGACGACCTCAAGCGGGTTGGCGGTCGGCATTTTCCTGTTGATCTCAGGCCTGATCTCGGGCGGCCTGATGCAAGTCGTGGCCATGCCCCTCATGGGCCTGGACCCGCCTCTTCCAACCAAGGCGAAGAACAACATCCCGCACGACCGCATGAAGGGCTGGGCCAACGCCGGGCCCCTGCGCGGCTTCCCCGATGGCATCGCCACCGAGGTGCGGCTGCACAGCTTCCGCGTGGCGATCGTGCGGCAGGGCGAGGAGGCGTACGCAATGGCGGCCCTCTGCCCGCACGCACAGCTTCCCCTGGGCAGCTTCCCGGGCGCGCCGATCAGGCCCGAGCCAGTGCGCGACGGGTGCGTGATGTGCCCCTTCCACGGCGCCCGCTTCGACGTCTCGAACGGGAACGCCGTGCGCCAGCCGTTCGCCAGCGAGTTCAACGCGAATCATCCGTTCCTCGGCGCGTTCCAGTCGAAGCTGTTCTTCTGGAACAAGGGCGCGGAGGACATCCAGACCTACCCCGTGCGGATCGAGAACGACGAGGTCATCGTCGGGCTGCCCCGCTAGCGGGACTTTCCCGGCTCCGCTCACCTGCGGAGCAGCGTGCTAATCTCCCGCCGAGGAGCAACCGTGGCTGACGTAACCGAAAGCAAGATCACCGACGAACACCGTGCCATGATCGGACAGAAAAGCGACCCCATCGAGGTCGTCCCGAAGACGGAGGATGCGCAGCGAATGCGCGACCTGCTGGACGACGGCGACCCGCGCTGGGCGGACGGAACGGGCATCGCGCCGCCGTACATCCTGGCGATGATGGAGCCGCGCCTGCCGGCCGAGCTCTCCCCGCAGGTGCTCTCGAGCGGCATCCTGACGCAGACGGAGTGGAAGTTCAGCCAGCCGATCAAGCTGGAGGAGCCGCTGCAGGCGGTAACGCAGCTGATCGATGTGCGGGACCGGCTCGGGGGGCGCTACGGGTACAGCGTGCTCGTGATGTTCCAGACCGCGTACCTGAACAGCGACGGAGAGGAGGCGGCCGCCTCGCTGCGCACGATCACGCAGTTCGACCGGCCGGAGTCCTAGCCATGAGCCAGCGCTATTTCGAGGACATCGCTCCCGACGACGAGCTGGAGCCGCTGGAGCGACTCCCAACCGAGGACAAGGCGGTCGAGTTCTTCGGCCGCGACAACCCCACCAATCCCGCCTTCGGCGACGCCGAGGCGGGGCGGCGCATGGGCTTCGGCGGGGCGCTCGTGCCGGGGCTGCTCAAGCTCTCGTGGATCACGAACTACGTGGGCGCGTGGGCCGGGACCGAGGCGAACCTGCGCAGCGTGCGCGTGGCCTTCCGGCGCCCCGACATCGCGGGGAAGCCGCTGGTGCTGGCGGGCCGCGTGGTCGACAAGCGCCAGGAGGGCGGGACCAACGTCGTCGAACTCGAAGTCGTGACGCTGGCGGACGACCAGCCCACCGTGCGCGGGAACGTACAGGTCGAGATTCCCTCGCGAGCGTAGGCAGGCGGCGATGCCCCTTCCCCTCGAAGGCGTGCGCGTGCTGGAAGTGGGCACGTTCGTTTCCGCGCCCTACTGCGGGCGGCTGTTCGCGGGCTACGGGGCGGAGGTCATCAAGATCGAGCCGCCGGGGGGCGACATCGCCCGGACGCACGGGCCGTTCAAGGACGGCGAGCCCGATCCCGAAACGAGCGCGCTCTTCCTCTACCTGAACACGAGCAAGCGGTCGGTCGAGCTGGATCTCGGGACGCAGGCCGGGCGGGACGCCCTGCTGCGGCTGGCGGAGGATGCGGACGTCCTCATCGAGAACTACCGCCCCGGCGACGCGCGCGCCCTCGGGCTCGACCACGAGCGGCTGCGGGAGGTGAACCCGCGGCTGGTGGTCGTCTCGATCACGGCGTACGGGCAGGAGGGGCCGTACGCGGAGTACCACTCGAACAACCTGATCGCCTTCGCCATGGGTGGCCAGATGTTCCTGACGGGCGATCCGGACAAGAGCCCGGTGAAGAACGGCGGCTACCAGGCGGACTACCAGGGCGGGCTGAACGCGTTCTCGGCAGCGAACCTGGCGCTGCTGGCCGCGGAGCGCGACGGCGAGGGGCAGCACGTCGACATCAGCGTGCAGCACTGCATGGCGCCCATCCTGGAGGCGGGCATCCCCTTCTACGCCTACAACGGGCTCTGGCTGGGGAACCGGCGGGGGAACCTGATGTCGAGCTCGATGGCGATCTACCCCTGCCTCGACGGGCAGGTGGGCGTGCACGTGATGGCGCGCAACTGGCCCAACTTCGCGGAGGCGACGGGACACCCCGAATGGCTCGAGGACGAGCGCTACGCCACGGCGGAGTCGCGCCGCGAGCACGACGGCGAGCTGATGGCGCAGCTCATCGAGTGGGCATCGGGAATCGGCAAGAAGGAGGCCTACGCCCTCGGCGGCGAGTACCGCGCGCCGATCACGTTCATCCACACGATGGAGGATCTGCTGGACAGCCCGCAGCTGGCCGCGCGCGGCTTCCTGCGCCGCATCGAGCACCCGGTGGCGGGGGAGGCCTCCTACCCGGGCCCACCGTGGTGGATGGGCCCGGACGCCTGGCGCGACGGGCCGGCGCCGCTCCTCGGGGAGCACACGGATGAAGTGCTGGCGGAAGCCGGGCTATCGGAGGGCGACATCGCGGCCGCCTCGGGAGCTGGCGCATGAGCGAGTTCGCGCGGGCCGTGGCCTTCTTCGAGCGTTGCGACGACCCGGTGCTGCTGCACGAGCTGTCCGCGATCGTCGCGAGGAGGACGAAGCGCTTCGTCGCGAAGGCGATCGCGAAGGGCGGGGAGGACGCCATCCCGGCCCCGGCCGAGCCGCCGCTGGCGGCCACGCCGGCGAGCGAACGGGACGCACGCCGGCTGGTGGAGCGCACGGACGACTTCGCCGAGCTGCAGGCGCTGGCGCGGGCCATCGGGCGGAGAACGGAGACGCTGGAGATCGCGGCCTCGGCGGAGTTTCCGGCAGGGGCGCGCATCGAGGTGCCGAAACGCGTCGCCTTCCCCCCGCCGGACGACTGGGTGGCGGGGACGGTCACGACGACGGGCACGATGCTCCGGGTGGAGCTCGACAGCGGCAAGCGCTGGGAAGGCCCGCCCAGCCTCGCGCGGCCGGCGGCCTCGTCATGACGGCGCCACTCGCGGGCATTCGCGTGGTCGACCTGACGATGGTGTGGGCGGGGCCGCTGGGCACGCGGCTGCTGGGCGACTACGGGGCGGAGGTCATCAAGGTAGAAGGGCCGGGCCAGTGGGACCTGCTCCGGGGGCTGGGCGGCATCCCGCGCACGACGCCGCGCTGGTACAACCGCGCCGCCTACTTCAACCACAACAACCGCAACAAGTACTCGGCAGCCATCGACCTGCGCCAGCCGGCGGGGCGCGACGTACTGCTGAAGCTGCTGGCCGCGAGCGATGTGCTGGTCGAGAACTACCGCGCGAACGTGATGGACAACCTCGGGCTCAGCTTCGAAGAGGTGCGGGCGGCGAACCCGCGCATCGTGTACGTCTCGATGCCGGGGCACGGCAAGACCGGGCCCGAGTCGAACTACGTGACCTACGGGACGAACGTGGAGCAGCTTGCGGGGCTCGTCTCGATCTCGGGGTACGAGGGCGGCGAGCCCCTGAAGACGGGCTTCAGCTACGGCGACCCGACCTCCGGGATCGCGGTGCCGGCGGCGGTAGCGCTTGGCCTGCAGCAGGTGAAGCGCACCGGCGAGGGCGTTCACATCGACCTGGCGCAGCGCGAGAACCTGACCGGGTTCGTCGGCGAGTACCTGGTCGACTACAGCATGAACAGGCAGCTCCGGGCGCCGGCGGGCAACACCCACCCCCACCACGCCCCGCATGGCGTCTACCCCTGCGCGGGCGAGGACAGCTGGATCACCATCGCCTGCGAGAACGACGAGCAGTTCGCGGCGCTCTGCCGGGTGATCCTGCGGCAGGAGCTTGCGGACGACGCACGCTTTGCGACAGCGGCGGCGCGGAAGGCGAACGAACACGAACTCGACGCGGCCATCGAGGCGTGGACCGGGACGCAGGGCCACTACGAGGCGATGCACATCCTCCAGCGGCACGGCGTGCCGGCGGGCGCCGTGCTGACCATCCCCGAGGTGATGAGCGACCCGCAGCTACGGTCGCGGGGCGCCTGGTCGGAGCAGGTGCACCCGGACGCAGGGACGTGGGAGGTGGAAACGCCGCCCTGGAAGCTGACGCGCACACCCGGCCACGCGCGTATCCCGGCGCCGTGCTTCGCGGAGCACAACAGCTACGTGTTCCGGGACCTGCTGGGGCTCAGCGAGGCGACGATCGCCCAGCTCTACGCCGACGGGGTCACCGCGGACGAACCGAACGTGCGGTCGCACACCTAGTTGTCGCCGGCTTCGTCCCCGGGATCTTCAGACTCGCCGTCCGCTTCGGCGTCCCCGGCTCCCTCTCCATCGCCTTCGCCCTCGGCCTCGGGGGTGGGGGCATCGGGGTTGGGAGCGCGGGTGATGGTGACTGACTCGATGACATCGCCCTTGACCAGCGAGAAGACGACGTCCATCCCCTCAATGACGCGGCCGAAGGGGTAGAAGCGGTCCCCCCTCGTGTTGTCGAAGTCCAGGCCCGGGTTGTGCTTCAGGTTGATGAAGAACTGGCTCCCGAAATAGGCCTGGCCCGACCCCTTCGCCATGGCGATCGTGCCCGTCTCGTTGGGGATCTCGTTGGGCTCGTCGGCAGTCTGGTAGCCAGGACCGCCGAAGCCGGTGCCGGTCGGGTCACCCCCCTGCACGACGAAATTGGGCTCTACGCGGTGGAAGATGATGCCGTCGAAGTACTGGTTCTCCGCGAGGAAGACGAAGCTGTTGACGGTGTTGGGGGCAATGTCGGCGAAGAGCTCGATGACGATGTCGCCCTTCGCCGTCGAGATGGTGGCGGTATAGGTCTCGGCCAGCTCGTCGATAACGTACTCGGCGAACTCGTAGTTCCGCACGACGACGTCGGTCTCGGCCCCGTCATCCGTCTCGGCGGGGACGGTTTCCTCGGCCGCCGGGGCCGTGGGAAGGTCTTCGATGTCGGCGTCGCCGCCCCTGTTCGGCAAGAAGGCGGCGAGCGAGATGCCGGCGACCATGAGCACGACGCCAACCGCGGCGAAGGTCGCGAGCGCCGCTCGCCCAGTGAACAGGTTCATGGGGAAGCCGGGCTTGTAGGACTGACCCTGGCCGCCGCTGACGTAGCGGCGCTGCCGGCGGGATCGCTGGCCCCGGTGCTGCTGCTGGCGCTGGCGTCGACGGTTAGGGGGCATCGGGGCCCTCGGTGCGGGGTCGTGTCGCTGCTGTCATGGCTGCGGCTGCGAGTATACGAAGGCGGGAGCTAGGCGAAACTTGCGCGCCTCAGCCGCCGTGGCCGAGCCGGGCCAGCTCCTCGCGCGTGACCTCGCGGTCGTCCCAGGGGATGGACTCGCCGCCCAGCTCGATGGATCGCTCGTGTCCCTTCCCACAGATGACGACGCTGTCGCCCGGCTCGGCGCGGGCGAGCGCAGCGGCGATGGCCTCGCGACGGTCCTCGACCTCGATGAAGTCGCGCCCGCGCTCGCGCCCCGCCTCCTCGGCGTGGCGGCCGATCTCGCGCACGATGGTCGCGGGATCCTCGCCACGGGGGTCCTCGTTCGTGAACACAGCAAAGTCGGCGCCCTCGGCGGCGGCGCGGCCGACGCCGAAGCGGCGGCCGGGATCGCGTTCGCCGGCGGCGCCGGCGACGATGATCAGGTCGCGCCGGGCGAGCTCACGCAGGACGGAGAGGACCTTGCGCACGGAGTCGCCCGTGTGGGCGTAATCGACGACGACGCTGAAGGGCTGGCCCATGTCGATGCGCTCCATGCGGCCGGGCACGCCGTGGCAGGCGGCAAGGCCGCGGCCGATGGCCTCGGGCTCTATGCCAAGGGCGAGCGCGGCGCCTGCGGCAGCCAGCGCGTTGGCGACGTTGAAGAGCGCGGGCATGCGGATCTCGGTTCCGACCTCGGCCCCGGGGAGGGCGAGGCGGAAGCGGCTGCCGTCGGCGTGCAGCTCGATGTGCCGGGCGGTGACGTCCACGCCGGGCGTCTCGAGGCCGTAGCGGATGGCGCGCTGCGAGGTGAGCCCCAGCAGGAAGCTGGAGGAGGGGTCGTCGGCGTTGGCGACGGCGGCGCGGGCGGGGACGCCGGGACGGGTGGGGGTCCGGTCGAGGGCGGAGAACAGCTCGCCCTTCGCTTCGCGGTAGGCCTCGAAGCTCTCGTGGAAGTCGAGGTGGTCGCCGGTCAGGTTCGTCAGGACGGCAACATCGAAGGCGACCTCGTCGAGGCGGTGGAGGGCGAGGCCGTGGCTAGTCGCCTCGACGATGGCGTACTCGCAGCCCGCATCGACCATCGCACGCAGAAGCCGCTGCACCTCGGGCGCTTCCGGGGTGGTCATGCGAGCGGTGTGGCTGTCGATGTCGGTACCCGGCACGTAGGCATCGACGGTGCCCAGGCGCCCGACACGGACGCCCGCCGCCTCGAGGATGGAGGTCAGCAGGTAGGCGGTCGTGGTCTTGCCGTCGGTGCCGGTGATGCCGATGACGGTGAGGTCGCGGCCAGGGTGGCCGTGGAGGGCGGCGGCGGCCTGGGCGAGAGCTACGCGCGTGTCGTCGACGGCGACAATGGGCTGGTCGCCGGGCAGGTGGCGCCAGGTGCCGCGGCGCCCCCGCTCGACCACGACGCCGGCGGCGCCCGCTTCGAGCGCTTCGACGAGGAAGGCGTGGCCGTCGACGGTGAAGCCGGGGACGGCCACGAAGAGAGCGCCCGCTTCGATGCGGCGGGAGTCGTGCTCGACGTGCTCGATGACGATGTCGCCGTCGCCACGCACAAGCTCGGCGCCGGGAAGCTCCTCGATGAGCGATGCAAGAACACGAGCGTCGCTCATAGGTCGCGTCCGGCGCCGAGCGCTTCAGCTATCCGCATCAAGGGTACGGTACACATCAAGGAAGTTCGTAAGGACGCGGGCGGTGGCGCCCCAGATCAGGTGGTCGCCCCAGCGGTAGGAGGGGAGGACGACGCGGCGGCCGTCAACCTCGCGGACATCGTCGGTAAGGGTGGCGGGGTCGATGAGGTGGTCGAGGGGCACCTCGAGGAGCGAGGCGACCTCCTCGGGGGCGAAGACGAAGGTGTAGGGCCACTCCCGCAGCCAGCCCACGAAGGGCCGCAGGCGGAAGTTGCTGCGCGTCCAGATCTCGTCCAGTTCGCCCAGGAGGTCGACGTCCCCGGGATCGACGCCCACCTCCTCGTGGGTCTCGCGCAGGGCGGTGAAGGCGGCGTTGGCGTCGCCCTCGTCGCGGGCGCCGCCGGGGAAGCTGATCTCGCCCTTGTGGTGCTCGACCAGGTGGGAGCGCTCCTGGAAGAGCAGGTGCACACCGTCGTCGCGCTCGTAGAGGAGGAGCAGCGCCGCCGCGGGCATCGCATCACGACGGTCGGTGCGGCCCGGCTCGTACGCGGCGAGCGCGGCGCGCAACGGCTCCTTGAGCGAGGCTTCGGTGCGTTCCTGGAGCGCCATGACATTGACTCGCGGGGCATGGTCAACGCACCCGCGCGGGCTGTCAAACGAAGGGCTAGAGGGCGCCCTTGGTGGAGGGGAGGTCGCCGCCGCGGCGGGGGTCGACGCGAGTGGCGGCATCGAGGGCGCGGGCGAGCGCCTTGAAACAGGCCTCGGCCTTGTGGTGGTCGTTGGCGCCGGAGAGGGTGCGAACGTGCAGGTTCGCGCCAAGGGAGGCGGCGAACGACTCGAGGAAGTGCGCGAGCAGGTCGGCCGGAAGCTCGCCCACGGTGCGCCCGAGCAGGCGCAGGTCGAGCTCGGCGTAGGGGCGGCCGCTGAGGTCGACGGCGGCGAAGGCGAGGGCTTCGTCGAGGGGCATGTGGGCGGAGCCGGCGCGGACGATGCCGGCCTTGTCGCCGAGCGCCTTGCGGAAGGCCTCGCCGAGGGCGAGGGCGGTGTCTTCAACCGTGTGGTGGGCATCGACGTGGAGGTCACCCTCGGCCTTGATGGCGATGTCGAAGACGCCGTGCTTGGCGATGTGGCTGAGCATGTGGTCGAAGAAGCCGAGGCCCGTGGCGATCTCGAACTGACCGGCGCCGTCGAGGTTCACGGTGACGGCGATGGTCGTCTCGGCGGTCTCACGGGAGACGGTGGCGGCGCGGTCACTCATCGGGGGGCGACCTCCTTGAGGGCATCGAGCAGGCGGTCCGTGTCCTGCGGGCGGCCGGCGCTGATGCGCAGCTTGTTCGCCAGATCGGGGCGGTCGTAGCGGCGCACGAGCACGCCTCGCCGGCGGAGGGCGGCGGCGATCTCGCCCGAATCTCCGGCCTTCACGTCGAAGAGCACGAAATTGGCGTCGGAGGGGTAGGGGTCGAGCCAGCCGAGGGCGGCTGCCTCCTCGCTGAGGCGATCGCGCTCGGCGACGATCGCGCGAACGGTGGCGAGGAGCTCGTCGCGGTGGGCGAGCGCGGCACGCGCGGCGGCGTCGCCGGCGGCGTTCACGTTGTAGGGCTGCTTGATGGCGAGCATCGGTTCCACGAGGTCAGCGTGCGCGACGGCGTAGCCAACGCGCAAGCCCGCGAGCCCGGCCCACTTGCTGAAGGTGCGCATGACGACGAGGTTCGGGTGGGCGTCGAGGAGGGGGACGGCGCTCGTTCCGGCGAACTCGGCGTAGGCCTCGTCGACGACGACGAGGGCGTCGAGCGCGCAGAGCGCCTCGATCTCCTCGAGGCCGGCGGCGTTGCCGGTCGGGTTGTTGGGGGAGGCGACGAAGACGACGCCGGCGCCATCGGCGACGGCGGCGCGGAGGCCGGCGAGGTCGAGGCCGTAGCGCACCGTGCGGGGCACCTCGATGTGGGGAATCCCAGCGATGCCGCTGAGGAAGCTGTACATGCCGAAGGTGGGAGTGGCCGTGACCGTGGCGGAAGGGAGCGTGAGGCGCAGGACGACATCGAGCAGGTCATCGGAGCCGGTTCCGGCGACGACCTGCTCGGGGCGGACGCCCAGGTACCCGGCGATATCCGCGCGGAGCCCGGTCTGGTCGGGGTCGGGATAGATGTGGAGGGGGGCGGCGGCGGCGGCCTCGCGCACGGCCTCGGGAGCGCCGTAGAGGTTCTCGTTGGCGTCGAGCTTGACGAGCTGGTCGACGGGCACGCCGATCTCCCCGGCAAGCACCTCCAGCGGCTGCACGGGCGCGTAGTGCGCGAGGTCGTCGATGTCGTCGCGGAGGTAGCGGCGGGGATTCACGGGACGGCTCGCTAGCGGCCCTGGAGGCGCCGCTCGACGGAGGCGGCGTGCGCGCCGAGGCCCTCGGCGCGGGCGATGACACGGGCGGCCTCGGCCAACTCCTCGACCTCCTCGGGCGGGATGTTCACGAGGCTGACCGTCTTGAGGAAGTCGCTCACCCCGAGGGGGGAGCTCCAGCGGGCGCTGCCGCCCGTGGGCATCGTGTGGCTGGGACCGGCGGTGTAGTCGCCCACGGCCTCGGGGGAGCCCTCGCCGAGGAAGAGCCCGCCGGCGTTGCGGACCTTCATGGCGTAGGCCGACGGGTTCTCGACGATGAGGCAGAGATGCTCGGGGGCGTACTCGTTGGCCAGCTCGATGGCGTGGTCGATGTCGTTCACGAGGATGCAGCCTCCGCGCGTCTCGACGGCCTCGTTCGCGATCTTGCTGCGTTCGAGGTTGCGCAACTGGCGGCGGAGGGCCGCTCCGACCTGCTCGGCGAGGTGGTGCGAGGGGGTGAGGAGGATGGGGCTGGCGAGGCGGTCGTGTTCGGCCTGGGCCAGCAGGTCGGAGGCGACGAGCTCGGGATCGGCGCTCTCGTCGGCGATGATCATGGTCTCGGTGGGCCCGTAGACGGCGTCGATGCCGACGTCACCGAACACCTGCTTCTTGGCGAGGGTGACGAAGAGGTTGCCGGGGCCGCAGATCTTGTCGACCCGGGGGATGGTCTCGGTTCCGTAGGCGAAGGCGCCGATGGCCTGGGCGCCCCCGGCCTTGAAAACGCCGTCGACGCCCGCTATCTCGGCGGCCACGAGCTTGACCGGCGGCACCGAGCCGTCGGGGAGGACGGGGCTGGCGAGGTAGACCTCGTCGACGCCGGCAATGCGGGCGGGAATGGCGCACATCAGCACGGTGCTGGGAAGGGGCGCGGCGCTGCCGGGAACGTAGATGGCGGCGCGCTCGATGGCGCGGGTGAGCTGCCCGAGGCCGTTCTGCTGGAAGTCAACGAAGGCGCCCCGGAGCTGCTGCTCGTGGTAGGAGCGGATGCGCCCGGCGGCGAAGTTGAGGGCCTCGACGACCTCGGGGGCGACCGTGTCGCGGGCGGCGCGCATCTCCTCGTCGGAGACGCGCAGGTCCTCGACCTGGGCGCCGTCGATGCGGCCGTTGTAGTAGCGCACGGCGTTGTCGCCGTCCTCGCGGACGTCGCGCAGGATGCGGCGCACGACCTCGTCGGGCTCGAGTTCCTTGCCGAAGGTGCGGAACGTGGTCTCGCGCATCTCCAGGGGCTGCTCGCCCGTGCCGAGGGGCGTGCGCGCGAGGAGCGTGCGTCGCCCCTCCTCGGCGTTCCGGATTATTCGCACCCGAGATACCTCCCGACGGCGGCCGCGGCCGCGTCGGTGGAGCGCTCGATGAAGGCCTCGACCTCCGCGCTCGTCACGTGGCCGATTGTCTCACCGAGCAAGTCGGGGAGCGAATCGAGGAAGCCGGTCAGCTCCCCCTCGGTGTCGTCGACGCCACTACGGCGGAGGTGGTTCTCGATCATGCCGCGGGCACGATCCCAGTCCATGCCGCGGGCGGCGATGTCGCTGGCGACCTGGCGCCAGCGCTCGAGGGTCTCGGCGTCGACGAATCCGGCGTCGATGGTGTCGATGGTGCAGGCGAGGGCATCGCACAGGTCCGCGCGGAGCTCGGCATCGCCGTGGGCGCGATCGAGCTCGAACTGGAGCAGGCGGTCCATGACGTTGGCGCGGAGGGGTCCGCCCATGGTCTCGTGGGGGTAGAAGAAGCGGCGGTAGATGCGCGTTATGTACTGTTCATCGAGCACAAGGTGGGTGAGGTAGCCAGCCACGAAGGCGCGGGTCTCCTCGTTCAGGCGGGACGGGTCGGCGAGGCTGCCGTGCGCCTCGAGGAAGCCGGCGACGGAGTCCTGGTGGTCGAACACGGAGAGGTCGAAGAAGTGCGTGGTGCGGCGGTCGGCACGGGTGAGGATGCGGATGTCGGGGGCCGTCGCGCCAAGCAGGTAGTGGCCGGAGTCGGCCGACAGCGAGTCGGGTGGCAGGGCCTCGCCAAGGCGGCGGGCAAGGATCATGTGCAGGGTAATGGGCGGCATCAGGCGCCTCCCCGGGCCCCCTGGGCCACGGCCCCGGCCTCTTCCGCAGAGGCGGCGCGAACGCCTTCGCGGAGCCTGTCGAGGAGCATATCGAGCAGATCGCGGCGGGAGGTGCGGGGGTTGGTGGCGGCGATGACGCAGTTGGTGGAGTCGAGGAAGGGGTCGAGCAT
>JAJDUR010000027.1 GCA_022826585.1 Dehalococcoidia bacterium | reverse complement strand
ATGCGGAGGGGGCTCGGAGCCCCTGACGACGCAGGAGTACGCGGACGAACTGGTCAGGCTCAACGAGCAATTCCAGGAAGAAGGGGAAGCCCTCGGGGAGGAGCTCTTCGGGGAGGATGAAGAGGTAATCGAAGAGATACTCGAGAGCCTCTTCATTCTGCTTGCCTCAGCGGATTCTCCAGAAGACATGGCTGACGAGGGCTGGGAGGCCGTGAGCGAACTCGCGGAGACGCTGGTCAACGTCTTCGCCGACATCATGGACGGAGCGGCGAGGCTGCTGGACGGCTACCGTGACGAACTCGCCGGCCTCGCTCCACCGAACCACCTGGCGGATTTGCACACCACGATGGTGGACTCCATGGACGACGCCATCGAGGCGTACAGGGAGTACCGCAAGTATTTCGAGGACTTCGACACGGACATCACATCCGAAGAGGATCTCGAGCGCCTCATGGGTTCACTCGAAGGGGAAGAGATACCACTGGACACCGACCCCAATGCAGCCGTCGAAGCCTTTGAAGCCGCCTGCCTGGAATTGCAATCGAAGATCGAGGCGGAGCTGGGAAGCCGGTACTCCGTCTGCATCTCTGACGGCTAGCCGGGTCAGTCCCCCGGGCCGCGGCGGTGGGTGATTCCAGTACGATCCCGGCATGAGTGCGCCGACGCCGCGCGGCATCGTGCATTGCGCCGACGGGGTGGAGGTGGCGCGGGGGCTGGCGGACGAGTCGGTGGACCTGGTGTACCTGGACCCGCCGTTCAACACGGGGAGGCGGCAGGAGCGGGAACAGACGCGGGCGAGGCGGGTCGGTGAGGGCGGGGGCGACCGGACGGGGTTTGGGGGGCAGCGGTACGAGACCGTCAGGCTGGGCTCGCGGTCATTCGACGACATGTTCGACGACTACCTCGGGTTCCTCGAGCCGTTCCTGGTGGAGTCGCGGCGGCTGCTGAAGGCAAGCGGTTCGCTCTATCTGCACCTCGACTACCGGGAAGCGCACTACGCGAAGGTGCTGCTCGACCAGATCTTCGGGCGGGACTGCTTCGTCAACGAGATCATCTGGGCGTACGACTACGGCGGCCGTCCCAAGAAGCGCTGGCCGGCGAAGCACGACACCATCCTCTTCTACGCGAAGGACCCGGCGCAGTACCTGTTCAACGCGGACGAGGTGGAGCGCATCCCCTACATGGCGCCGGGGCTGGTGGGGAAGGAGAAGGCGGCGCGGGGGAAGCTGCCGACGGACACCTGGTGGCACACGATCGTGAGCCCGACGGGTAAGGAGAAGCTCGGATACCCGACGCAGAAGCCGCTGGGCGTGCTGAAGCGCATTGTGAGCGCGTCGTCGCCCGCGGGCGGGGTGGTGGTGGACCTGGTGGCGGGGAGCGGCACGACGGGGGCGGCGGCGCTGGAGCTGGGCCGCCGCTTCGTGGTGGCGGACCGGTCGGAGGAGGCGTTCGCGGTCATGCGGAAGCGCTTCGCGGGGGAGGATGGAGTGGAGTTTCGGGGCCCCGAGGCTACTTCGGACCTGCTGGAGCCGTAGCCCCACCGCCCGTTCACTGCTCCGGTATCATCGCGCGGCATTCACGGACCGGAGGTGGGCGCATGGTGCGCGCAGAGATCATCGAACGGCAGAACGAGATTAAGCAGACGCCGATGCTTGAGCGCATCGAGAGCATGCGCGAGATGCTGCGGGCGGCCGGCGACGAGGCGCAGGAGCTGCGCCACCTGCCCGCCTGGGCGGCGAAGGAGATGGCCGCCAACGGCCTCTACCGCTACGCGCTGCCGGCGGAGCTGGGAGGGGAGGATGTGAGCGCTCGCGAGCAGATCGAGAACGTGGAGTTGGTCTCGTCGATCGATGGTTCGGTGGGGTGGTGCACGCACATCAACTCGGAGATTAACGGGCTGGTGGTGCGGCGCATGGATCGGGCGCTGTGCGACGAGGTCTTCGACGACTGGGACGCGCTCGTCTGCTCGGGGCTGGGGCCGCCGAACGGGCCGAACCCGGGCCGAACGGCGAAGCGCGAGGGCGACGGCTGGCGGCTGAGCTACCAGGGATCGTTCGCGAGCGGGTGCCACAACGCGACCTGGAACTTCGTGATGTCGCCGGTGGTGATGAACGAGGAGACGGGCGAGGGCGCGGAGAACTCGTTCATGGTGCCGCGGGGCGAGTTCGAGATTGTCGACACCTGGGACACGGCGGGGATGCGGGGGAGCGGCAGCCACGACGTGCGCATGGACGGCACCTACGTGCCGCCCGAGCACCTGCTCCCGGACCGTCCGCTGGCGCCGAGCGAGCAGTGGGATAACCCGACGTTCCGGAACCCGTGCCACGCCGTCTACAACAAGTCGGCGGTGGCGCTGGGGGTATGCAAGGGCGCAATCGAGGCGTTCATCGACCTGGCGAACGTGAAGACGCCCTGGGGGCTGACCTCTCCGTTGAAGGACATGCCGCAGGTTCACTACCGCATCGGCGAAGCGCAGGCGACCTACATGGCGGCACGCACCTTCGTGCTGGACACGCAGGACGCGATGGAAGAGCACCTGGGCTGGACCAAGGCCTCGGAGGGCGGGCGGCTCGAGCCGGAGTGGGACGTGTTCTGGCCCGCCTACCTGGCCTGCGCGCACTCGGCCCAGGCCGTGCGCCACGTGGTCGGGATCATCAACAACACGGCGGGGACGACGGGCAGCCGCATGGACAGCCCGCTGGAGCGCCACCTCCGCGACGCACACCAGTCGGCCACGCACGCACTGATCTCGTGGCGGCACTACGAGGACCTCGGCAAGACGTTCGTGGGGCACGACCCCGCGGCCAACTACATGGAGCTGCGTCGCGCCTAGCGCGGTCCGACGAGACAGGAGCAACACAATGGCAGAACGCGAACCCCTCGACGTGCTGGAGGCGATCCACTCGACACCGGCGCGACGCTTCCTTGGGTCGGACCCGATTCCCGACGAGATTCTCTGGGAGCTGCTGGACGCGGCCATCCGCGGCCCGACCGGCGGCAACTCGCAGATCTGGGGCTGGGTGGTCGTGCGCGACGAGGCGAAGAAGGCGCAGATCGCGGAGTGGTGGAAGGGCGTGTTCGAGGCGACCTACGGCCGCGCCGACCCGGCCGCGCTGGAGGGCGGAGGGCGCGTCCAGTTCTCCGACTTCGACAAGGTCGTCGATGCGGAGACGGGGCTCGACGCCTCGGGGCTGCGCTCGGTGACCTACCTCGCGAACCACATCGGCGAGGCGCCGGTGCTGATGGTGCCCGTGCTCACGGGCGTCGCCGGAGGACCGGAGTCGACGCGCACGGGGATGACCTACGGGGGCTTCATCTTCGGGGCCATCCAGAACCTGGCGCTGGCGGCGCGGGCGCACGGCATCGGCGCGCCGCTGACGACGTTCGGGACGGGCCCGAAGCTCGACGAGCTGCTCGAGCTGCCGGAAGGCTCCACGGCGGTCGCGATCGTCCCGCTGGGGTACCCGATCCGCGGGCGCTTCTCGCAGCCACGCCGGATGCCGGTGGAGCAGGTCGTCCACTTCGACACCTGGGGCAATTTTCAGGAGCGCCCCTAGTTACTCCCGCCACGAAGGTGTAGCCGATCCGGGCTCTCGCGACCCCCGGTCGGTGGCGCTGTATCGTTCGCGAACCCGGCAGGAGGAGGCCAGTCATGCCCGACATCGTCACGCTTGAACGCCCGCGCGAGGGCGTCGCGCTCATCACCATGTCGAACCCGGACATCAACAACCACGGCTCGTGGGAGGGGGTGGAGCAACTCGGCGCGGCGCTGGTGGAGGCGCGGGAGGGCGGGGCGAGGGTGTCGGTGCTGGCCTCGGGGACGCCGGGGCACTGGTACGAGCACGCCTGGCTGCGCGACCTGCGCAACACGGTCACGGGCGAGCCGACGACGGGCACGGGCGCGGGCTGGGGCACCTGCCTGCAGGAGCTGGCGAAGACGCCCGTCGTGACGATCGCGGCGATCTCGGGCGACTGCTCCGGGGGCGGGGCCGAGCTGGGGTGGGCCTGCGACCTGCGCATCGCGGAGGAGCAGGCGCGCTTCGGGCAGCCGGAGATCCAGATCGCACTGACGACGGGCATCGGCGGCACGAGCCGGCTGGCGCGCATCATCGGGCGCACGGCGACGGCGGAGATGGTGCTGGACGGCACGCCGATGACGGCGCAGCGCATCTACGAGCTGGGTGGGGTGAACCGGGTGGTGCCGGACGGCACGTCGGTGGAAGTCGCGCTGGACTGGGCGAGCCGCTTGGCCGATCGCCCGGCGAAGGCGCTGGCGACGCTCAAGCAGATCCTGATCGACAACGACGACCTGGGCCTGACGGAGGCGCTCACGAACGAGCAGCGCCTCTTCCAGACGGTGGTCGGCACGGAGGAAGCGATCGCGACGATGGGCGACATCCAGGATCGCTTCGACGCAGGGGAGTCGATCGAGTCGGTGTACGGGTCGCCACGGCCGTAGGGGCGGGGGTGAGGAGCTGCCAACGTAGCGCCGGTACTCTGCCTTGCACGCCCTCATTGCAGATCACCATTGAACCGAGAGGAGTTGCAGACTTGACAGAGAGTGCTGCACCAAGGGAGCTACGCACCAAGACCGTACCCATTGAGTGGAACTCCAACATGGAGGTGAGGACCACATCAGACAGCCTCAGGGAAGGTCCCTTCAGCGAGTATGTCGGCAAGGGTAGGTGCAAGAGTTGCTGGGGCGCGTTGAGGGGGAGAACTGACACCGAGTGGACCGTCACGGGCATACGCTGCCTCGTTTGCGGAGAGCTCCTGGAGGGCGAGGAGGCCGCCGCCGAGGCGGAGAGGATAAATTCAGAGGCGACTATCAACGCCCTCAACATGTGGTGGGGTCAGCAACCCACCTATGGCGACGGCCCATTTGCGCAAAAGGTCTTCCCAAACCTAGAACGGCTGTCAGAAACAGAGATAGAGAGTCGAATCTCTCTCAGCAAGGCTGGGCAGGGCAAGAGCCCCCAAGGGAAGCTCACGCGACACGACTTTCCGGCTGGCTCCCCGGGTTGGCTGTTCCTGCAAGCTAGGTTCCTAATCGATTGGATGGGCGAGGCGACCGATCATCGAAGGGACTCCATAGCCGAGTTTCCCGACATTGACATGAACGCCGATGGGTCGGCCTCACTTCACATAGACATGGACGGAATTAGCGAAGACCCAGAGCATCGGGAGCACGAGCTACTAAAGAGGGTAGGAGCGTTCCTTGGAAACGGGATGATCTCGGCGTTCGCTTGTGAAATCGCGATGAAGTGTGTCTCCATGACTTGCAAGGACGAATGCGCAAAGACTCATGACCTTCTTGATTTGTTTGAGGATCTCCCCCGAGATAGCCAAGACAGACTCCGGGCGGACTACCCTTCGATCGAGGACGCACTTACAGAGAGCCGAGGCGTGTTCGGCGCGTGGCGGTACTTTGAGGCCGCCGTAGGGACCGATGCTTTCAGAAGCATGATGCACCCCGACCGTTCCCGTTCCCTGGCCAAGGCAGCCCGCGTCATCCTAGACGAGGCTGAATACGTTGGTCTGAGTGCGGCGCTCAAGATTCAGGCCAACAGAAAAGTACGCGTCTCGGACGACAAGAGGACACACGAGGACAAGATCAGCCTGACGATTCGAGGAGGGGAGGCCCCTCTCCGACCATGAGCGAGAGCGAGTCGAGGCCAACCGCACCCACAGCGACCGGAGGCAGCGAATCCCACCAGCGCCACAACTTGTTGCGGGGAGGCGTACGATAGGCGCAATTCCGGGCCGGGATGGGTTGCGTACAGGCCGCCGCGTCGGGCCCGGCGGGGGTTCTCATGACCACGGAAATGATGTCGAAGCGCGACAAGGCGATGATGGAGGCGGAGGCGCAGTGCCCCTTCAGCGTCGAGGACGTTGACCTGTTCGCGCCAGGGTCGCAGGAGTACTGGTTCGACGCGTACCGCATCCTGCACAAGGACGCGCCCGTGCTGCGCATTCCGGGCGGCGGCGACACGCCGGACAAGGACGGCTTCATCCTCACGAAGTACGAGGACGTGGCGCGCATCGTGCGGGACACGGAGACGTTCCCGCTCAACTACGGCCAGCGCGCCGCCGGGCAGGAGGTGGAGCGGGAGATCCTGAAGAAGGAGGGCCACGGCGACGCGATCGACGCGGGCCTGTCCCTTCGGCCGAACATGGAGCAGCACCGGTGGCACCGGGAGCAGCTCACGAATCCGTGGGTGGGGGCGGTGGGAGCCGGTCGCAACACGGAGATGATCACGGGCTACGTGAACGAGCTCATCGACCGCTGGATCGACCGGGGCTCGGTCGAGTACGTGACCGAGTTCGCAGCGCCGCTGCCGCAGATGGTGATCACGACGATCCTCGGCTTCCCGCTGGAGGACATGCCCACCCTGCGGAAGTGGGAGGAGGCGCAGGTGCGGCGGTTCGTGTTCGGCTCGACGCACCGGAACCTGCTGCCGGAGGAGGACGAGGCGGAGAACGCGCGCACGCTGGCGGCCTTCCACGAGTACATCGGGAAGCACGTGCGCGAGAAGCGGCAGAACCCCAAGGACGACAAGATCTCCGACCTGACGCAGGTGGAGTACGGCGACGAGAAGCAGCCGCTGACGGACGCCGAGGTCGTGAGCGTCG
>JAJDUR010000010.1 GCA_022826585.1 Dehalococcoidia bacterium | reverse complement strand
TGACGCTCTGCCAGTCGCCATCCTTCAGGCGCAATCCCAGGTTGTCAGCCGTGATGCCGGCGTTGTTGACCAAGATGTCAATGTCCCTGCCGTGAGACTTCGCCATCGCCTTTCCAGACTCCATCGGGGATCTCGTCGCGTACGCCTGGGGCGGGATGGGGGCCGCCTTTGGGCCCGTCACGATCCTCGCCCTGTTCTGGAGGCGCTTCAACTTCCAGGGCGCCCTGGCCTCGATCATCGTGGGCACGGTGGTGGCTTCCGTCTGGGCCTTCAGCGATGGCGGTCCTTCGGGGATGTGGGACATGCAGCCGGCCACCCCCGGCTTCATCCTGGCGAGCGTTACCGCCGTCGTGGTGACCCTCGCGACGCCGCCGCCCTCGCGAGAGGTCGTCGACCTCTTCGACAGAGTCAACGCGCGCTAACTACGGCTCCAGCAGCCGGCGGGCGAACTCCCGTTCCTCGTCGGGTTCGCGGCGACTGCTGCCCTGGGCGCCCGCTCAAGCAGGCCGGAGTGGTAGCTCACCAAGGGAGACTGTACGACGAACGTTCGAGCTGACGGTGGCGCTGGAGGGCAGGAGCGAACGACCGCGAATCTCGACGCCTTCGTGAGCGCCACGGGTGAACGGGGCGGGGGTCAGCAGTGTTCGCGTTCCAATTCCTCGAGCGTAGCCGGAAGCGTGACGGTGATCCCGGTTCGGTCCTGCCCCTCTCCGGTGAAAGCAGCTGCCGCCAACCAGCTCTCCTGGAGCCTTTCCTCAAAGCCGCTCTTGCCAACAGCGCCAACTCCATACTCAGCGCCGTTCTGGCACTTGCCGGCCAGGAGGAGGACGTATCCCGTGCCAGGGCCGTTCCCGATCGCGAAGGCGCCCGTTGCATCAGTAGAAACGCTCCTCCCTCGGTAGACGCTGCCGTCAACGACCAGCGATGCGCTCACAACAAGCCCTTCGACCGGTTGGCCGGCCCGATCGAGGACCGTGCCCTCGATGCGCCGGTCGAAGGCCGGGCTAATCTCGAGCCGGTACTCCTCAAACGCGGTATAGAACTCGTCCACTGTCATGCCAAAGGCTGAGTGAAACGCCTCAGGCCAGGAATCCGCCTCCGGCAGCGCGGAGAAATAGTCGATTATCGCCGACTCTGCCACGTTGTCACTGAGCCATTGCATCACGTTGTAGCCAAACGTAAACGCTCTGAAGATGCGCAGGCGTGGCTGGAAGTACTCGTTGAAGTTACTGTCAAGCGGTGTGTTGAGCGCGAGCCAGGCGTTTCTGTATCGGTCTTCAGAGGAGGGGATTCCCACCGAGTAGCGATGCTGAAAGTCGGTGTAGAGTGCTGATCCCTCGTACATCCATATGGGAGTCCCCTTGAAGCTCTCCCGAGAGAGTGCCTTCTGGATGACGTGGAAGTACTCGTGCGCAACCGCCAGGCACTTCGACGTGATGATGAAGATCTCCGTGGCCCCAGCGCTCGCGCACCAACCTTCGCTGTCTGCCGGTCCGCCTCCCTGCCTCAGCGCCTCGCCATCGCTTGCAAAGTAGAAGGTCACGTCGGAGGTAATGGCCCCGTACCGCTCCGCATAGAACAGCTGGACTCGTTCGACTGCAGCGCGAGCGCTGTCCGGGAAGTTGGTTGCGAAATCGCCGAGGAAGCGGATGTCGGGCTGCGGCCAGCCGGGCTGGAGCCAAGACCTAGCGTCCTTGGAGTAGACCCAGAGGCCCTCGCCATGGTTGGGTCGCCAAGCGTTCCTTGACAGGCCTGGAGGGCCATTCCCGAGGGGCACATAGCCCTCACGCGCGGCATCCCAGGCCCACACCTCGCCGAACTCGGCATCCAGGCCAGCCAACGCCTTCTCGGCCGCGATGTCCTCCCGACCGGACCAGGCCACGAGGTTCCACCCCGGCTTGAGCGAGACGAGGTGGGCCTGAGCCTCGGTCAGAGGCGGAGGACGCGTCCAGGAGACTTGCTCAGCCCCGCCGATCGACATCCAGAGCCCCATTCCCGGAGTAACTTCCACAAGGTCGCCCTCGACACCGATGTCCGGACGCGAAGCCGAGCGGAACCGCTGCGCCAGTGGATCCCAGGCGTGGACGGTCCTGAGTTGGGGGATTCCTTCGAAGAGATCGTGAACGGCCATCCCTGCGGCGGTCCACCCGATGAGGTTGTATCCCGGCCTCAGCACCGTCGTCACGGTTTCCGGCGCGAAGAAGCAGGTGGTCGTCCCCCGCGCCGGCAAGGGACGGCCGGAGATGACGATACGGATCCCGGACAGCCCTTCGGGCCCTACCGAGAACCTGGCCCGCTGCCCGGGCCCTCCTCCGGGATAGCCGACCAATGTGCAAAAGGTGCCCGCGTCCGTTTGAACCCGCAGGCGATATGGTCCCTGGTGAGCAAACATCCCAAACGTCCCGTCGGTGGACGTGTTCCCGCCCCCCTCGAATCCCAACAATGGACCTTCCCCTTGCGCCCACACCCTCACGCGTTCCAGCGCCTCGCCGGTTGCGTTGGTTACCACTCCCTCGATTCGTGTGCACAGTTCGGACACCGTGCCAGGGAGCCTGACAACGAGATCCGTTGCGTCGCCACCATTGATGAGGAGTGGAAGGACCTGCGAACGGCTGGGCACTACGGTGCCGTCGGAACCCGCAAACCCCAGTTCACAGGCGTTCACATGTGTCGTCCCCAGGGAGTGATAGAGCTCGAAGCGGTAAGACCCGTCAGGGACCGCTGCCCTGAACGACCCATCAGAGTCAGTAGTGGTGGACCAGGTAGCAGTTGACCCCGTGAGGCGCGTCTCGACCCATACCCCTTCAAGTGGCTCGCCATCTGGTCCCCGGACCACCCCCTGGATGCGCCTGCACAGTTCGGAGGGAGTATCTGGCAAACGGACGGTGATGTTCCAGGCCTCGTGAGCATCGACGGTGATGCGTTTCTCGGAGAACGACATCTGCGAGGCGAGGCCATCGCGTCCCACAAACGCAAGCCGGCACTCAACATCCTCAAGGAGGACGAAGAGCTCGAGGATGTAACCACCTTCGAAGACATCCACAGCGAAGGCTCCATCCGAGCCGGTTGAGGAGCCGCGCAAGCGTCTATAGCCCTCAACCGTATGGCCTTGGGCGCGCACTTCAATGCCCTGCAGGGGTTCGTCGTCGGGCCCCAGGACCACTCCCCGTATCTGGTAGGGGGCCTCCTGGGCGGCCACTGGTTCCGCCGCGGCCGTCAGCACGATCACCAGCGCCGCCAGCGCCACCAGCGCCACGAGGGCGGTCTCACGCCTCGACAGGCTGGGCATCACGAAGGGAGGCTAGCACCCGGACGCACGAATTACCCTGCCCGCCCTTTGGCTACCAAGCCTCTGAGCTGCTGCCGATGGCAGGCGAGGTTCTGTCACGAAGGGTGGCTCCCCGGCGAGGATTCGAACCTCGAACCTAGCGGTTAACAGCCGCTCGCTCTACCGTTGAGCTACCGGGGAACGGGCTCTCAGTTTCGGGCGGGGCGGGAGAACGGGCAACAGGGCAGCAGCCCCGATTTCCCTCCGCCAGCCCCTACTCGCGCCTCTGCTACAGTGGCTTCATGGCCAGGATTCACACGGGTCTCCAACCCCTGCCCTGGCCGCGCCGAATCTGGCGATTCTGCCTCGTCGCCTGGAACTTCGTCGCCATCTACCTGGGCTACAAGCGCATCCAGAAGACGCCCGGGCTGAGCGAGGCGGAGCGCAAGGCGCGCTACCGCGAGCAGCACCGCGCGACGGGCGTGCGGCTCTACCGGCTGGCGATCCGGATGCAGGGGCTGCTGATCAAGTCGTGCCAGTTCCTGAGCAGCCGCGCGGACGTTGCCCCGCCAGAGCTGGTGGCCGTCCTGAGCCGGCTGCAGGACTCGGTGCCGCCGCGGTCGTACGAGGAGATCGCGGGGCAGGTGCAGCGCGAGCTGGGCGCCGGTCCCGAAGAGGTGTTCGCGAGCTTCGAGCGCGAGCCGATCGCGGCGGCGTCGCTGGCGCAGGTACACCGCGCGGTCACGCACGACGGTCGCGAGGTGGCGGTGAAGGTGCAGTACCCGGGTATCTCGCGGGTGGTGGAGACGGACCTGCGCAGCATCAGCGTGCTCATCGAGGTTCTGGCGCGCATCGAGCGGCGGTGGGACTTCCGCATGCTGATCGCGGAGATCGCGGACTACACGCCCCGCGAGCTCGAGTTCGAGGTCGAGGGACGGAGCGCGGAGCGGGTCGCGCGGGAACTGGCCCACCGGACGGACGTGCGCGTCCCGGAGATCATCTGGGAGCACACGGCGCGGCGGGTGCTGACGATGGAGTACATCGACGGGATCAAGATCTCGGCCACGGACGAGCTGCTGGCGGCGGGCATCGACCCGGACGCGGTGGCGCAGATCATGATGGAGGCGTACTGCGAGCAGATCCTCGTGAACGGCTTCTTCCACGCCGACCCGCACCCGGGGAACCTGCTGGTGCTGCCGGGTCCGGTGGTGGTGTTCCTCGACTTCGGGATGAGCAAGCACCTGCCGGACGACTTCCGGCGGACGTACAACCACTTCACGCTGGCGGTCCTGAGCCAGAACGACGCGGGCATGCTCAAGGGGTTCCAGGAGCTGGGCTTCCGGACACGCTACGACGACCCGGAGATGCTGGTGGCGCTCGGGCGGTCGTTCTTCGAGTCGGCTGGGCCGGAGCAGCGTCCCTACGCGGACGCGGAGGTGGTGGGCGAGGTGAACGAGCGGCTGGCGCGGCTGCTCTCGGAGAACCCGGTAACGGAGATGCCGCCCGACATCCTGCTGATCCTGCGGGTCCTGGGGCTGATGAGCGGTCTGCAGAAGCGGCTCGACAGCACGGTCGACGTCGCGGAGACGATCACGCCGTACGCGGAGTCGCAGATCGCGGGCGAGGCGGCGGCGGGAAGCTAGACGCTTCTCGCTAGCGTTATACGGGGACATTCGCTAGTCTTGGTTAGCCCTTTAAGGCGGTCCCGAGAGGCTGCCAAGGGAGGAGGCGCCGCCATGAGCGGCTGGCCCTGCGCAGGCCCGACTACCCCACACCTGGCCGAGGTATTTCCGCGATGAGTCCCGTTGAGCTGCAGCGGGACCAGGAAGTCGCGCGCACGATCCGGCGCCTGGCGCACGAGATCGTCGAGAGCAACGGCGGCGCGGAGAACCTGGTGCTGGTCGGGCTGCTGACGCGGGGCGCGCCGCTTGCGGGACGACTGGCGTCGGCCATCGAGGCGTTCGAGGGCGCGTGCCCGCCGGTGGGGCGGCTGGACGTGGGCCTCTACCGGGACGACGTCGCGCAGCGCGACCCCCCTCCTTCCGTACGCCCCAGCGACATCCCCCTCGGGGTCGACGGCGCGACCGTGGTGCTCGTCGACGACGTGCTCTACACGGGACGCACGATCCGGGCGGCGATGGACGCCATCATGGACTTCGGGCGGCCGGCGCGGGTGCGGCTGGCGGTGATGGTCGACCGCGGCCACCGCGAGCTGCCGATTCGCCCCGACTTCGTTGGCCGCAACATCCCGACGGCGCCCTCGCAAACGGTCGAGGTGCGGCTGGCGGAAACCGACGGCGAGGACGCGATCTACCTGATGGAGGGAGCCGACAGTCATGGTGAGCATTGAACCGGCCGCCCCAACAGCGACAGAGCCGGAAGAGCAGCAGACGCCGGCGGTAACGGAAGACCCCACCGTCTGGGCGCGGAAGGACCTGCTCGACACGGACACGCTTTCCAGCGAGGAGATCGAGCTCGTCATGGAGACGGCAGACGCCATGGCGGAGGTGCGGGAGCGGCCGGTGGGGCGGGTGGCGACGCTGCGGGGCACGACGGTCGTGACCCTCTTCTACGAGAACAGCACGCGCACGCGCGCGAGCTTCGAGATCGCGGCGAAGGCGATGGGCGCCGACGTCATCAACCTGGCGGCGTCGGGGAGCAGCGTGGGGAAGGGCGAGTCGCTCATCGACACGGTGCGGACGATCGAGGCGGTGGGGGCGGACATCCTCGTGATGCGGCACCCGAGCTCGGGGGCGGCGGCGCTGGCGGCACGGCACACGGAGGCGAGCGTCGTGAACGGCGGCGACGGGTCGCATGCGCACCCGACGCAGGCGCTGCTGGACCTGTACACGATGCGCCGGCACGTGGGCGACCTGGCGGGGCGCAAGGTCGTCATCGTGGGCGACATCCTGCACAGCCGCGTGGCGCGTTCGAACCTGTGGGCGCTGCAGGCGGCGGGGGCGCAGGTGACGCTCTGCGGCCCGGCGACGCTGCTGCCGCGGTCGCTGCGCTCGCGGCCGGGGTACGAGGGGCCGGGCGGCTGCGAGGTCACGACCGACCTCGGGGAGGCGCTGACGGGCGCGGACGTGGTGATGGCGCTGCGCATCCAGCGGGAGCGCCAGGACCAGGGGCTGCTGCCCTCCCTGCGCGAGTACATCCGGCAGTACCAGGTGACCGAGGAGCGGCTGGCGCGTGCCAATCCGGGCGCGCTGGTGATGCATCCCGGCCCGATGAACGAGGGCGTGGAGATCGCGCCCGAGGTCGCACACGGCCTGCGCTCGGTGGTCGAGGAGCAGGTCACGAACGGGGTGGCGGTTCGCATGGCCATCCTCTACCTGATGGCAACAGCGAGGCGACGGTGAGCACACTCCTGATACGCGGCGGACGGCTGATCGACCCGGCATCGGGTCGGGACGAGCAAGGTGACGTCCTCATCGAGAACGGTCGCGTGCGCGCGGCCGGCGGGAGCCTGTCCGTCGACGGGGCGGAGGTGGTGGAGGCCGCGGGGTGCATCGTGGCGCCCGGGTTCATCGACCTGCACGCGCACCTGCGGGAGCCGGGGTTCGAGCAGAAGGGCACGATCGCGACGGAAACGGAGGCGGCGCTGCGGGGCGGCTTCACAACGGTCTGCGCGATGCCGAACACGGAACCGGCGCCGGACACCGCGCCCGCGGTCGAGGGGTTGATGCAGATCGTGGCGCAGGACGCGCGCGTGCGGGTCCTGCCCGTGGGGTCGACGACGATGGGGCGGGCTGGCAAGCAACTGGCGGCGCTGAGCGAGCTGGCGGAGGCCGGCGTCGTCGCCATCAGCGACGACGGGACCCCGGTGGAGGGCGGCCACCTGATGCGGAACGCGCTCTCGCTGGCGGGGGCGCTGGGGCTGGTGCTGGCGGAGCACTGCGACGAGCCTTCCCTGAGCGGCAAGGGCTCGATGCACGAGGGAGCGGTGAGCGAGCGGCTCGGGCTGGCGGGGCAACCGACGGCCGCGGAGTCGGCCGCGATAGCCCGAAACATCGAACTCTGCGAGCTTACCGGCGGACGACTGCACATCATGCACGTGACGGCAGCGAGGAGCGTGGAACTCGTCGCGCGCGCGAAGGAGCGCGGGCTTCCGGTGACGTGCGAGGTGACCCCCAGCCATCTCTTCCTCACGGACGAGGCGGTGGCGGGCAACGACGCGACTCCCGCCTACGACACCTCGGCCAAGGTGAACCCGCCGCTGCGCACGGAAGAGGACCGGCTGGCCCTGCTGGCGGGCGTGAACTCGGGCGTCATCGACGCGATCGCGACGGACCACGCGCCGCACGCGCCCGAGGAGAAGCTCTGGGAGTTCGACCAGGCGCCGTTCGGCATCAGCTGCGTGGAGACCGCCCTCGCGACGGTCATGACGCTGGTGTCGCGGGGCGAGCTCGAGCTGGGCGCGGCGCTGCGAGCGCTGACGCAGGGTCCGGCCGAGACGTTCACGCTCGGTGACCATGTCGCGGGCATCGGGACGCTCGCGGCCGGCGCACCCGCCGACGTGACCGTGTTCGACCCGGTGGAGCGCTGGACGGTCGACGCGTCGCGCTTCGCCTCGAAGGGGAAGAACACGCCTCTCGCCGGCCTCGAGCTGCAGGGCCGGGTACGGGCGGTCGTCGCCGAGGGCCAGCTGCGGCACGCGGTGGAGGCGGCGCATGTCTAGCGCGAGGCTGGTGCTCGCCGACGGGAGCGTGTTCGAGGGGCGCGCGGTGGGCGCGTCCGGCTCGGTGGACGGGGAGGTGGTGTTCAACACCTCGATGACGGGCTACCAAGAGATGCTGACGGACCCCTCGTACGCGGGTCAGCTCCTGACGCTGACCTACCCGATGATCGGGAACTACGGCGTGGACGCGGCGGTGGAGGAATCGGGGCAGATCCAGCCGCGCGGACTGATCGTGCGCGAGGTCGCCCCCGTTTCGAGCCACCCACGCTCGACGAGCGACCTGGCGACGTTCCTGGCGGAGCGGGAAGTTGTCGCGATCGACGGGGTGGACACGCGCGCGATCACGAGGCGCATCCGGCGTCACGGGGTGATGCTGGGCACCATCACGACGGAGCCGGCGGCCGAGGCGCTCGAACGGGTGCGCGCCCTCCCGGGCTACGACAGCATCGACTGGGCGTCGCAGGTCTCAACGGGCGAGCAGTACGGCTGGGAGCCATTCGCCAGGGAAAACGACCTCCACCCCGCCATGGAGCCCAAGGCCAACAAGGCCGTGGTCAAGCCCCACGATGCGGATGCGTCGGGCAGTCCAAAGCGGGTGGTGCTCATCGACGGCGGGGTGAAGCGCAACATCATGCGCTCGCTCGTGGCCCGCAACTGCGAGGTCACGGTGCTGCCCATCGACGCGAGCGCGGAGGACGTGCTCGCGCTCAAGCCGGACGGGATCCTGTGGTCGCCGGGGCCGGGCGATCCGCAGGTCCAGAACTCGCAGGTCGAGGAGACGCGCAAGCTGATCGGCACGGTTCCGCTGTTCGGCATCTGCCTCGGGCACCAGGTGATCGCGCGGGCGCTGGGAGCGGGCACGTTCAAGTTGCCCTTCGGGCACCGGGGCGGGAACCACCCGGTTCGCGACGAGCGCACGGGAAACGTGACGATCACGGCCCAGAACCACGGCTACGCGGTCGACCCCGACCGCCTTGCCGCATCGGCGGACGTAAGCCACGTGAACCTGAACGACGGCACGGTCGAAGGGCTCATCATGCGCGACGAGCCGGTTATGGCGATCCAGTACCACTCGGAGGCCAGCCCGGGACCGCTCGACAGCATGGGGATATTCGACCGGTTCGTGGAGCTGATGGACGCGGAGGGAGGCGCGGGATGACGCGCACGACCGCCATGCGGCCGGCCACGATCGACGACGCGGGGGCCGTCGCCTCCATCGCGCACGCCCTGCGGGACGAACCGAACACGAGCCTTCCGCCCGATCTCGACACCGACATGGCGCGCGGCTGGCTGACGCGGATCGAGGAGCACGGGGCGGCGGCGATCGCACTCGACGGGTCGATACCGGTCGCCTTCGGCATGGTTGAGGCGAGCGCGGAGGAGCCGGAGACAGCCGAGCTCGGCGTCTGGGTGCTTCCCGACCACCGCCAGCGCGGCATCGCCACGCAGCTCGCGGAGGAGCTGCTGGCGCTCGCGCGCGAGCGCGGGCTGCGGCGCATCCGCGGACGGCTGCCGGAGGGCAACGAGCCCGCACTCAGCTTCCTCTCCTCCATCGGGGGGATGGTTCCCCTGCGCAACCCCGACATGACCTTCGAGCTGCCCCTCTAGATGACGGCGATGACGAGTCCGCGACGCCCCCTGCCGCCACCGACCCGTGGCGGCGCCATCCGGCGCGACGCCGCACGTGACGCCGCGAGCTGGGCCGACGTGCTGGTCGCCCTCGCGACGACGGCGCTGACGATGGCGGTGCTGATCCTGGTGGCGGCGTTCGCGGGCGAGAACGTGGCGGGCGATGAAGCGGGGCGGTTCTGGGCGCTGCTGTTCGCGGCCGGGCTGGGGATGTCGGGACTGTTCCTCGCGATGCTGGGGCTTGTGCTGCTGGGCGACGGGGCGCGGGAGCGGGGACGCTACCTTGTGCCGGTCGCAACGGGCGTGGCGACGGGTGTGATCGTCGGGGCGCTGGTGCTGGACGGCGCCGGCCGCGGGAGCGTGCTGGCGCCGTTGCTGCTGCTCCTGCTCGCGACGCCACCGGTGCGCGAGGGCCTCACCTGGCTCCTGCGACGATCGAGGGGAGGGCAAGGGCGATGACGAAGCCGGAGAGCGTCCTCATCATCGGGTCGGGCGCGATCGTCATCGGGCAGGCGGCGGAGTTCGACTACGCGGGCACGCAGGCGTGCAAGGCCGTGCGGGAGGAGGGGGTGCGCAGCATCCTCGTCAACTCGAACCCGGCCACGATCATGACCGACCTCGACGTGGCGGACGCCGTCTACATCGAGCCGCTCACGGTTCCGACGATCGAACGCATCATCGCGCGGGAGCGGCCGGACGGCCTGCTGCCCACGCTCGGGGGCCAGACGGGGCTGAACCTCGCGGTGGACCTCGCGAACGCGGGGATCCTCGAGAAGTACAACGTGAAGCTGCTGGGCACGCCGCTGGAGTCGATCCGGCGGGCGGAGGACCGGGAGCTGTTCAACGACCTGCTGGCGAAGATCGGGGAGCCGGTCCTCGACAGCGAGCCCTGCGAGACGCTGGAGGCGTGCGAGACGGCGGCCGAGCGGATCGGGCTGCCGGTGGTGATCCGGCCCGCTTACACGCTCGGCGGGACGGGCGGCGGCATCGCCTTCACGCCCGAGGAATTGCGCACGATCGCAACGAGCGGCCTGTCCGCGAGCCCGATCACGCAGGTGCTCATCGAGCGCTACCTCGGCGGCTGGAAAGAGGTCGAATACGAGGTGATGCGGGACGGCGCGGGCAACTGCGTGACCATCTGCAACATGGAGAACCTCGATCCGATGGGGGTGCACACGGGCGACTCCATCGTCGTCGCGCCGTCGCAGACCCTGACGGACAAGGACTACCAGATGCTGCGCTCGGCGGCGCTGCGCATCATCGACGAGCTCGGCATCGAGGGCGGCTGCAACATCCAGTTCTCGATGGCGCCGCGCAAGGACGTGCGCGATTGGGA
>JAJDUR010000063.1 GCA_022826585.1 Dehalococcoidia bacterium | reverse complement strand
CCATCCACGTCGACTTCTACCAGGTCGACCTGAACACCCCCATCCAGACCACTGCCACCATCCGCCTCGTGGGCACTGCTCCCGCCGTCGCCGATCTTGGCGGCACGCTCCTGCAGAACCTCGAGACGATCGCCATCCGCTGCCTGCCGCTCGATATTCCCGAGGCCATCGAGCTCGACGTCAGTTCGCTCGAGACCTTCGAGCTCAGCCTCAGCGTGGGCGACTTGCAGGTGCCCGAAGGCGTCGAGGTGCTCGTCGCGTCCGATATCGGCGTCGCCACGGTCGACGCGCCCCGCCTCACCATCGAGGGTGAGGAAGAGGGCGACGAGGAGGACCTCGAAGGCGAGGAAGGCGAAGAGGTCGAGGGCGAGGAAGGCGCCGAGTCCCCTGCGGAAGGGGCCGACGACGAGGCCTAGCGCCCCGCCGTGCCGGACCGCCTCTACCCCTCCGACCCAGGCGAGGCCGCCCTGGTCCTGTTTCTCGACTGGTTCGGGCATCGCTTTGCGCGAAGCACCCGCACCGTCGAGCAATCCCCTGAAGGGACGGCCCTTCGCAGCGCCCGCATCCAGGTCGGTCGCCGCTGGGAGCTGGCCTGCACGCTGGTGAACTCCGTCCACGGCGATGCCGACCTCCCCTTCGAGGCCGCCCGCGCAGCCGTCGAGCAGCGCCTCGACACGGAGGGACTGCCCTACGCACTCTGGCTGCCCCGGGGCGCCGAGCTTCCGACCGGCGAACCCGGCCTGAGCCAGCTCGCCCTCGCCGCCAACGAGGCCCGCGCCGTCGACGGCGATCGCCTCGAGGTGCGCCGGGGCGTCAGTCTCTACCTGCGCCGTACCAGCCTCGACGGCTCCGTCGTCACCGTGCTCGGGGGACTCGCCCCGCTCTGGGCGCAGTTCACGAATCGTGTCGCCGGCTCTTTCCAGCTCAACGCCCAGGACCTCCACCGTCTCCCCGAGTCCGAGGAGGAACGCACCGCCCTCATCGAGCGCGTCGTGCTCGCCGCCGGACAGCCCGATGTCGACGACTCCTGCGTCGTTCCCGCCGACGACGTCTGGACCGCGAACCGGCTCCCGGGCGACCGCGCCTACGTCATCGGCTCCCCCGTCGCCGAGGGCGACGAGGCCAGCGCCGCCCTGCGCCGCTCCCTCCGCAAGCTCCTGCGCGAGGCGCAGGCCCTCCCCTCCGCGCCCGCCGACGCCCGTGCGCTCGTCATCCTGGCCGCCGCCACCGAGCTATCCGGCGAGAAGGTCTCCCTGACCCTCCGCGGCATGGACCCGACCCTCTACTCCGGCTACGACCTCATCGCCGTCGTCGCCGACGGGCAGGTCCGCATCGTCCTCGACACGCGCGCCGGCGCCCTCCCCTGGGACGCCCCCCTGCCCGGCTAGAAGAGCGGCCCTCCGGGGTCCAGCACCTCGCCCCCGACTCCGATCACGCTCGGCCGCTCCTCGCAGTAGCCCTCGTTCTCGCACTTGTCGAACGTGAAGGCGCCCTTCGCCTTGTCGAAGCTGATCGTCCAGCTTCCGAGCACGTGGCTCTCCTGCCCGCGCTCGTTCTCCCGGGTCAGGATCTCGATGAGGGCGGCGATCTCCTTGCTTCCCATGCTTGCTTCCTCTCGCTTCGCCCGGGGGGCGGTGGTGCCTGGTTGCCCTTCCATCGTACCGCCTTGCCTCCCCGCTAACCGCCGTACCGAAGCGCCCCACGTACAATCGCTGCCGTGAGCTACGTCTTCGTCACCCGACGCGTGCCGGGACGCGCCGTCGAGCTCCTGCGGGAAGCCGGGCACGGCGTTGATGTCTGGGACGGAGAGATGCCACCCGGCTCCGACATCCTCCGCGAGCGTCTCCTCGAGGCCGACGCGGCGCTCACGCTGGTCACCGATCCCGTCGGCCCCGACCTCCTCGCCGCCGCCCCGCGCCTGCGCGTCGTCGCGAACATGGCCGTCGGCTACGACAACATCGACGCCGACGCGGCAGCCGCCGCCGGCGTCTGGGCCACGAACACCCCCGGCGTCCTCCACGAGACCACCGCCGACCTCGCCTTCGCCCTGCTCCTCGCCGCCGCCCGCAACGTCGTCCTGGGCGACCGCGACACGCGCGACGGCGGCTGGCGGACATGGTCGCCCACCGCCTTTCTCGGCCACGACCCCTTCGGCGCCACCCTCGGCATCGTCGGCCTCGGCGAGATCGGGCGCGCCGTCGCCCGCCGCGCGCGGGGCTTCGGCATGACCGTGCTCGCCGCCACCCGCACACCCCGCCCCGGGGTCGAGCGGGAGCTCGGCGTCGAGGGGGTCTCCCTCACCGAGCTGCTCGAACGTTCCGACTTCGTCACGCTGCACGTGCCCTACGGCCCCGAGACCGAGCATCTGATGGGCCCCGCTGAATTCGCCGCCATGAAGGAGACCGCCATCCTCGTGAACACCGCCCGCGGGGGTGTTGTCGATCAGGATGCGCTCGTTGAGGCGCTCCGCACGGGCGCCATCGGTGGAGCTGCCCTCGATGTCACCGTTCCCGAGCCCCTCCCCCTCGATCATCCCCTCTACGAGTTCCCCAACGTCGTCATCACACCCCACATCGGCAGCGGCAGCCATGCCACCCGCGCGCGCATGGCCGAGATGGCGGCGGAGAACATCATCGCGGTCCTGGCCGGTGAGGAGCCTCCCAACCCGGTGAATCGCCCGCCCAACCCCCGCTCCGCTTGACACTGCCCCCGCCGTCGCGGAGAACTGGCAACACGCGTTCCACCACTCCCGCCCGGAGGCTCACCCCCTGAGCGACGAACCAGCCACCGAAAACCTCTGGCTTGCGGAAGAGCTCTGGGAGCTCGGCGCCGTCGAGTTCGGTAATTTCACCCTCGGCCGCACGACGGTTGACTCCCCGATTTACATAAATCTCCGCAAGCTCATCAGCAGTCCCCGCGCCCTCCAGCGCTGCGCCGACATCATCCGCCTCAAGCTCGAGGCCCTCGTCTCCATGCGCCACCCCCAGGTCCAGCCCTTCACCCTCGTGGCGGGCGTCCCCTTCGGCGGCCTGCACGTCGCGACCGCGTTCTCCCTGCACGTCAACACCCCGATGATCTACATCCACCCGCCCGGCACGGCGAAGGAGAACCTGATCGAGGGGAACTACGTCCGCGGCCAGTCCTGTCTCATCATCGACGACCTGATTACCGGTGGCGGCAGCATCGTCCAGACCGCCGCCGCGCTCCGCGAGGAGGGGCTCGTCACCCACGACGCCGTTACCCTCATCGACCGCCAGGAAGGCGGCCAGGCGGCCCTCAAGGCGAACGGGATCAACCTCGTGAGCATCCTCACGCTCGACCAGATCGCCACGTACCTGCGCTACTCCGGCCGCATCGAAGCGCCCGACTACGAGCGCGTTGTGCGCTACATCCAGGCCCGGCGGGACCCCTAGGGCGCCCGCCCCGCTCTCAGGACCGTCCCGGAACCTCTAGCTCGTCCGGCGGCGGCGCGGGGTTGCGGATGCCGGCCATGAGCTGCGTCGGCACGAGCGTGCGCAGCTCGTCCAACGTCCACATCCCCTCCTTGTAGATCGTGCGCAGCGGCGGATAGATCTCGTTCAGCAGCCCAACCTGTCCGCCCGCCACCGAGAAGATCTTCCCGTTGATGTTCCACGCCTCGTCCAGCAGCAGGTAGACCGTCATGGGAGCGACCATCTCCGGGCCGCGCATGCCGGAGGCCTGCGCCGCCTGGCGTTGCGCTTCGGCGGTGCGCCCGCCGCCCGAGCTCATGCCGCGCTGCTGGCGGATCTGCCGCGCCGAGTCCGGCACCGTCGCCGTCAGGCGCGTGGCCGCGCCCGGCGCGATCGCGTTCACCGTCACGCCGTACCGGCCCAGGTCGCGCGCCGCCACCCGCGTCAGGCCGGCGACGCCGGCCTTGGCCGCGCCGTAGTTCGCCTGTCCCGAGTTCCCCTGCAGCCCCGACACCGACGAGTAGTTGATGATCCGCCCGTATCGCTGCTGCCGGAACAGCACTGCGGCCGGCTTCGTCGTCGTGAAGTGCCCCTTCAGGTCGATGCGGATGACGTCGTCCCACTCGTCCTCGGTCATGTTGAAGACCATCCGGTCGCGCAGGATCGCCGCGAAGTTGATCAGGCCGTCGAGCTTCCCGTAGGCGTCGAGGGCCGTCTGGATGACGCTCTCGCCGCCGTCCATCGAGGAGACGTCCGCGAAGTTCGCCGTCGCATCGCCCCCCGCGTCCTTAATCTCGGCGACGACCTGCGCCGCCGGGCCGTCGTCGTGCCCGCTCCCGTCGGGGTTCACCCCCGGGTCGTTCACGATGACGCGCGCACCCTCGGATGCAGCCAGCAGCGCCGTCGCGCGCCCGATCCCTCGCCCCGCCCCCGTCATCGCGACGACGCGGCCTTCAAGCAGATTGGCCATGTGGGTGCTCCTACGGAAGCTGGACGGTCGCGTTCCCGGGGGAGGTCCTCTGCCCCTCCGGGTTCTCCGTCCAGATCTCGAGGTCGACGAGCTTCTCGCCGTTCTCCTCGTACTTGCGCGTCACCACGCCCTTGCAATGGATGTCCTCGTCCGGGAAATCCATGCCGCGGTAGCTGCAGCCCACGCGCTTGATGCGCCCCTCGTTGCCGACCCAGTCGTGCAGGAGCTGCCCGAGAAAGGCGTGCTTCAGCGCCCCGTGCACGATGATGTTCGGAAGCCCCGTGGCCTCCGCGAAGTTGTGGTCGTAGTGGATCTGGTAGAAGTCGCCCGAGCCCGCGGCCCAGTGCACCAGCTGCTGCGTGTTGCAGTTCTTCTCCAGAGTCGGGATATCCATCCCTTCCTGTACGTCGTCCCAGATTGCGCCCATTGCGTTCCTCCTAGTAGCGGATGCCCGTGCCGGTCATGATGGCGACGACCTCGCCGTCCTGGTTCGTGTACGTCGTCTTCGTCGTCGTGATCAGCATCTCGCCGAGCCGTCCCTTGCGCTCTTCGATCGAAGAGGTGGCGCTCGTCGAGGTCAGGACGTCGCCGGCGCAGATGTCGGCCAGGTACTCGATGTCCGTACCGCCGTTCAGCACCCGCTTCAGCGGGCGGCTCGGCTCCAGCATCTGCTGCGGACGGGCCGCGCGCTTGTTCGGGTTGAAGACCGGCGTTCCCAGGTAGCCGGGGGGCGCCGGCAGGCTCCGGTAGCCCGCTGCCTTCGCCGCTTCTTCGTCGTAGTAAACCGGATCCGTGTACCCCACGGAACGCGCGAACATGCGCACGGAGGTCTTGTCGATCTCCAGCGTCGTCGGCTCCGATTCCTTGCCGATCGATGCTCGCATCTCGTCCGTGATCAACGATTCTTGCGTCTCGTCGCTCATGCCGTCTCCTCAATCCAAATTGGCGCGGAGAACGATAGACCAGCCCGTTCGGGCCGTAAACCGGCCCCGAACTCGCCTCTGGCCTGCCGTTTCGCAACCCGGTACGGTGACTTCATGGCCGACGATCGCTGCGCTCTCGGGGGCCGCTTTCGCCGCTGCACCCGCCCTCCCCGCGACACCTGCCAGTACTGCGCCCGCCCCATGTGCGAGGAGCACGCCTACTACCTCGAGGGCTACGACGCCGTCTGCGTCCGCCCTGCCTGCACCGCCAAGCACGACGACCTTCCCCGCCACCACGAGTACGTTGGCGGCGTGCGCCTCCGCAACCGCGACGGCCTTTGCGGCCTCGAGGGCTGCCCCCAGCCCCACTCCTTCGATTGCGCGAAGTGCGGCGGCCGCTTCTGCATCCGCCACCTCTCCGACCAGCTCTATCCCGCCGTGAGCGGCCGGGGGGATGCCGAGATGGCCATCGTCTGCGCACACTGCTGGGACCGCCGCACCATCTGGAGCAAGGCATGAGCGAGCCGCCGTCCGTCACCGTCGCCGACATCGAGGCGGCTCGCGAAACGATCGCGGGCGGCATTCTCGAGACGCCCGTCTGGCCGGCCCGCGCCCTCGAGCGACTGACCGGCGTGCCCGTCGTGCTCAAGTGCGAGCAGCTTCAGCGCGCAGGCTCCTTCAAGATTCGCGGCGCCCTCAATGCCATCCGCTCGCTGTCTGGGGAGGACCGCGCCCGCGGCATCGTCGCCGCCAGTGCCGGAAACCACGCCCAGGGCGTCGCCCTCGCCGCCCAGGCGGTGGGCATCGCCGCCACGGTCGTCATGCCCGAGGGCGCCCCCCTCGTGAAGGCGGCCGCCACCGAGGGCTACGGCGCTCGCGTCGTCTTCCACGGCGAGTCCCTGGAGGAGGCCCGCGCCCACGCCGGCGAGCTCGCCGAGCGCGAGGGCCTCGTCTACGTCCCACCCTTCGACAGTGACGCCGTCATCGCCGGCCAGGGCACGCTCGGCCTCGAGCTGCTGGAACAGGTGCCCGACCTCGCCGAGGTACTGGTGCCGGCCGGCGGCGGTGGCCTCCTCGCCGGCGTCGCCACGGCCATCAAGGCCCGCCGTCCGGAGGTCCGCGTCGTGGGCGTGCAGGCCGCCGCCATGGACGGCATCTGCCGCTCCTACGCCGCCGGCGAGGTCCGCAGCGTCCCCCACGCCGGCACCCTCGCCGCCGGCGTCGCCGTCTCCGGCCCCTCAGATCGCACCTTCGCCCTTATCCGCGAGAACGTCGACGAGGTGCTTGCCTGCGGCGACACCGCCATCGCCCACGCAATGGTCTTCCTCCTCGAGACGTCGAAGGTGCTCGTCGAGGGGGCGGGCGCCCTCGGCGTCGCCGCGCTGCTGTCCGACGCTTACCGGCCCCGCGGCACGACGGCCGTCGTCCTATCCGGCGGGAACGTCGATATCAACCGGCTCGGCTCCATCGTGCGCCACGGCCTCGTCGAGGACGGCCGCTACCGCCACCTCACCATCGAGATCGCCGACGTACCCGGCGAGCTTGCCCTCATCTCGGGCGCCATCGCCCGCGCCGCCGGCAACCTGCTCGAGGTGAATCACGACCGCGAGGCCCCCGGCCTCCCGGTCGACGTCGCCGTCATCGACCTGTTGCTTGAGGTCAACGGTCCCGAGCACTTCGAGCGGGTCAGGGACGCCCTCCGCGGCGAGGGCCTCGGCGACATCACCCTCGATCCCCCGCGGATGAACTCGCCGGCGGCTCGCCGACGCTACGAGACGGGCTAGGCCTCCATCGCCCTAGTACGTGACGAAGCTGCCTTCCGCCGTCTGCAGGTGGTGGGTGTCGTTCAGGCTCTGGAGCGACCGGTTGTGCCCCTTCGCGAGCACCACGTGCACGGACGTGTGCGCGGGCCGGAAGAACATGTCGAAGTCCGTCGCGATGACGTATCCCGTGTAGGCGTTGATGACGCCTCCGTGGCAGGCGATGACGACTCGCGCCGACTCGCCCTCGTGCCGCGCGACGATCCCCTCAACCGCGTTCACCACCCGCTTGTGGAACTCCGCGCTCGGCTCCGTCAGTGGAAACACGTCCCACGACCGCTCCCGCGCCATCCGCTTCCGCAGTCCCGCCAGGTAGTCGATGCCCAGCGCTTCCGCCGCCGTCTGGTCGAGGGGAACGTCGCGGAACATCCCGATCTCGCGCAGGTCGTCGATCACGACCGGCTCCAGCCCGTGGTGCTCCCCGATGGCCGCCCCCGTGTCGAACGCGCGCCTCATCCCGCTCGAGTACACGGCGTCGACCCGTTCGGTCGCGAAGCGCTCGCCCACTAGACGCGCCTGCTCGCGACCGAGGTCGCTCAACGGCGCGTCCACGCTGTCCCCGAGTTTCGCGTTCGGCAGGTTCGGGACCGACTGCTGCCCGTGGCGCACCAGCACGAGCTCCGTCGTCCCCTCGATTCCCGTCAGGAACGCCTCATTGAACGCGTTGGAAGCAGGACCCCGCTGCGGCTGGCTCACCGCCCGGAGCATACAGCCCGCGCATGAACGCGCGAGAGCTGGCCCCGCCCCCTACCAGCGCTGGCCCGACGGCGGCTCGATAAGCGCCTTCTCCGCGATCGCCTCGGCCGCGGTCGCCCCTGCCGCCCACGGCCAGCTCCCCTCGTCGGGCGCGAATGCGTCCGGTGCCGCCGACACGATCGCCGCCGCCATCGCCAGCGTCCGCCGCGTGCCCGCGACGTCGTGCACCCGGAAGATGCGCGCTCCCTGCGCATACGCCAGCGCCGTCGTGACGTGCGTCTCCAGGTCGCGGTCCTCGGGACCCGTTCCCGAAACGCTTCCGATGTAGTTCTTGCGCGAATGCGCCAGCAGCAGGGGCTGCCCCGGCGTGCGCAGCTCCGAGAGCCGCCGCAGCGCCTGGATGTCCTCGTCGTGGCTCTTTCCGAAGGCGATGCCCGGGTCGATCGCGATCGCCTCCCGCGGCAGCCCCGCCGCCTCCAGCGCCGCCAGCCGCTCCGCCATCCACCCGACAGTTTCCGTCACCACGTCGCCATAGACGGGCGCGGGGTCGGGCCGGTGCTTCGGCACCGTGTAGCTGTAGTTGAGCACGTACCCCGCCCCGCCCTCGGCCGCCGCCTCCGCCGCCTCCGTGCCCAGCGTGAGCCCGCTGATGTCGTTCACGATGGCCGCGCCCGCCTCGATGGCCGCCTCCGCTACCTCGCGCTTGTACGTGTCGATGGAGACCAGGTGCCCCTCCCCCGTCAGCGCGGCCACCACCGGGGACGCGATTGCCGCCTCGGCCCGCGCCTCGAGTTGCGGGCGGCTTGCGCGGGCCGTTTCTGCCCCCACGTCGATGATGTCTGCCCCCTCCGACCGCAGCCGCTCTGCGTGCCCCAGCGCGGCCGCCACGTCCGTCCCCACCCCGTCCCCGGAGAACGAGTCGTCCGTCAGGTTCACGATGCCCATCACCAGCGGCCCATCGAGCGCGAGTTCGTGCGGCCCCGCCCGCCAGCGCGCGACCGGCGCGAGGTAGCGCGTGAGCGGCGCCGCGACGGGGCTCCCCCGCCGCTCCAGCTCCGCCGCCAGCCGCCCGAGGTCGCCCGCGCTCGCCGCCACCCGTCCCGTCCCGTCCGCGACCGTCAGCCCCAGCCCGAGCGCGCTCGTGGCGAGCGCCAGCCGCTCCAGGTCGTCGCCGAAGTAGGCGATGTGCTCGGCCTCTCCGTCCGTCGCCAGCGCCCACTCCGCCGGCGGGACGGCTCGCAGCAGCGGCGTCACCGGCGCGGGACCGGGTCGAGGCCGAGCATCCGCCGCGCCTGCCAGAGGTGTTCGAGGTCGTGCTTGTAGAGGTCCCGCACCAGGTCGATGAGGGCCACCTCGCCCCGATAGGGATGCATCGCCGTTCGCTCCCACTCCGTGCTCGAGAGCCCCCACAACGAGTACGACGTCTCCTGCCGCGCGTGCGAGAAGCCCGAGATCGCTTCGTCGATGCTCACGTACTGGTAGTCCTCGGGGAAGGGGATGTCGTCGAGGTCGACGTTCCGGATCGGGGCGAACGGGCGCTGCAGGATCGTCTCGAACTGCCGCCCCGTCTCCCGCTCCACGTCGCGCAGATGGACGGCGATGGCGAGCAGGCACCACCCCTCATCCGCGCCCTCCCCCGGTTCCCGCGCCTGCCGCTCGCTCGTCGACCAGAGCAGGCCGCGCAACTCCCCCGCCGCTTCCCCCAGCGCCTTCAGGAGAAACCGGTCGCTGCTGGTGGGCGCCTCCCGCATGCGCTCATTCTACGAACCCTGCCAACCCCACCGGCGGCTCACGTGATGACGAGGGGAACGCCCTCCCGGCAGAGGTCGCACGTATCCGGATCCCACGACGCCACCTCGACGTTCAGGCAGGCGAAGAGCGGCGCCCCGAAGTCCGGCGAGGCGCCCCGGTTCACCATCACCCCCACCCCCACGACCTCCGCCCCCCGCTCCCGCACCGCATCAACGGTGTCGCGCACGCTGCCACCCGTCGTGAGCACGTCGTCGACCACGAGCACGCGGTCGCCCGCTCCCAGCTGGAACCCGCGCCGGAACTCGCGTCCGTCCCCCTCGTCCTTCCGCTCCGCGATGATCGCCGTCAGCCCCATCCTTCGGGCCACCTCGAACGCGAGGATGACCCCGCCCGTCGTCGGCCCCGCCACGATGTTCGCGCCCGCGTGCGCGAATCGCTCTGCCATCTCGGCGCAGAGCTCGCCGGTCACGTCCGGCCACTGCAGGATGCGGAACTTCTCGATGTACAGGTCGGCGTGGCGTCCGCTCGCGAGCTGGAAGTGCCCCTCCAGCATCGCGCCCCGCCGCTCCAGTTCCTGGCGTAGGCTGGCGCTCACCGGCCCGCACCCGCCAGGAGCGTCTCGGTCAGTTCCGCCCCTCCGTTCGGCGCCAGGCCGAACGAACCCAGCGGCCAGTAGCGCAGCAACGCCTTCCCCACGATTCGTTCTCTCGGCACCAGGCCCACTCTCCCGCTGCGGCTGTCCTGGCTGCTGTTCCGGTTATCGCCCAGCACGTAGTAGTGGCGCTCCGGTACCACGATGTCGGGGCGGGTGTCGTTCCAGGCCTCCGTGATGTACGGCTCATGCAGGAGCCGGCCGTTGATGTACACCGCCCCCTGCACAATCGAGACACGCTCCCGCGGGAGCCCGATGACGCGCTTGATCAGGTCGTTCCCGCTCCCCGCCGAGCTCTCGAACACGATGATGTCCCCCCGCCCGGGCCCGCCGAACACCTCTCGCACGTCTCCGTCCTCGGCATCAACGAAGGGGATGAAGTCGGTCAGTCGATCCATGTTGATCTCGGCGTACCCGAGCTTGTTCACGAGAACGTGCTGCCCGTGGTCGAGCGTCGGGAACATCGAGTACCCCTCGACAAGATAGTTCTGCAGGCTCGCCCGCACCGCCAGGAACACCAGCAGCGCCAGGAGCGCCGTCTCGATGATCTCGCGGATCCACTTGCGGCTCCGCTCCTCCTGCACTCCTTCGGCCGTCGGGACCGCGCCCGCCGTCCACGACGGCACGAGGAACTCCTCCGCCTCGCGGGCCGGCAGGGCGTCCATGACCGGCTCGGACGGGGCGCCCGTGCGCGCCTCCGCCACCGGCGGCAACGCGCCGCCGATGATCGGCCCCTCGTCGCTCACCGGGTCCGCTTCCTCCGGCGAAGGCGCCGGGCTGCTCTGGCCGCTCTCGGAAGACACCCTCTGAGCGTATCACCGGCACAGTCCGAGCCTCTAGCAGGTCGCCCGTGGCACGCCGGTCGCCTACGCTCGAAGCAGCTCGCCCCGGAGGGCGAGTGGAGGAGACCCCATGACCCGTCCCCGACTGCTTGCCGCCCTGGGAGCCGCCGCGGCGTTCCTGGTCCTCGCATCCGCCTGTTTCGAGACATCCGTCGACGAGGCTGGTCCGGAGCCGCGCTCCATCAGCGTCAACGGCACCGGTGAGGTCCAGGCCGAACCCGACATCGCAACCGTCAGCACCGGCGTCGAGGTCCAGGCCGCCACCGTGGCGGAAGCGCGCGCCGGCGCCGCCCAGGCCGCCAATGCCGTCGTTGCGGCGCTCCGCGCCAACGGCGTCGAGGACTCGGACATCCGCACGGTCGATTTCTCCATCCGGCCCATGTACGACTACAGCGGCGAGACGCCCCGCATCGTCGGTTACTTCGTCTCCAACAACGTCCTGGTCACGGTGCGCGAGGTCGAAAGCGTCGGCGAGCTCATCGATGCCGTCGCCGAGGCCGGCGGCGACGCCGTCCGCTTCAACGGCATCTCCTTCTCCCATGAGGATCCGGCTGCGCTCACCGAGCAAGCTCGCGCGCTCGCCGTCGAGGACGCCCGGGCCAAGGCTGAGCAACTCGCCGAGCTCACGGGCGTCACGCTGGGCCCCGTCCTCGGCGTCGTCGAGACGAGCTGGGCGGCTCCCCTCCTGGGGCCGTCACCTCGCGCCGAGTTCGCCGCGATGGACAGCGGTGTCACGTCAATCCAGCCCGGCACGTCGGCGGTGACCGTCACCGTCCAGGCGGTCTGGGAGATCGAGGACACGGAGGAGTAGCGGCTAGCCCTTCAGCTGCCCCGTCCGCTCGAGGATCGTGTACCGGTTGAGCCCGGTGAAGAGGTGCTGGGAGAACAGCAGGTAGCGCTTCCGCAGCTCGTTCTGGAACTGGTTCATGGGCAGCCGCCTGCGGTGGTAGGGGAACTCCTCCGGTATCGGGTTCACCTCGCTCGCGACCGCCACGTACAGGGGCCGCACCGAGCGGAAGTGCGCCTCGTACTGCTCGTTGTCGCTGGTTGCCTCGCAGTCCAGGAACCCCACGAGCAGCGTCTCCGAGATCGTCGCCCCGACCTGCTCGTACGCCGCCCGTGTCACGAACTCCTCGGCGGTCTCGCCCTCGGAGACCGCACCCTCGACGATGTTCCAGCCGTCGTCTCCGTCCTTCTCGCTCAGGTACCCGTAGTCGCCCTTTACGACGCAGGCGTAGGCGTAGAGGGCGGGCGCGCCCTCCGGCAGGGGGGTTTCCTCGGCGTCGAAGTACTCGGCGGTCCAGTGATCGCCCAGGATGATCTCGACCTTCCCGTGGTAGTGGGTCTCCGGGGTCGGGATATTGGGCATGGGGATGTCGCCCAGTGGCATCGTTACATCTTCCTCCGGCGGTAGAGCGGCTTCTGCGCCACGAGTGCGCGTTCGCCGCCTACCAGAATCGGTGTGCCTGGATGGCTTCGGTTGCGACTGAGTATTGCCAGTCCTGCCGAAGCGTCAAGGGCGAACGAGCGGGCGCAGCTCCGCAGCTCGCCCACGACCTGCTCGTCCGCGAGGGCGGGCGTGCCCACCGGCGGCGTCGCATTCCCCTCGAACAGCAACGCGCTCAGCATGCGCTCGGGCTCCTCGTGGGGAAGGCCCAGCGCCTCGCCGAGGCCGGCCTCGGACGGTGTGAGGCCGGTCTCCAGGTCCGGCGTGAACGCGGGCACGCCGGCCTCGATGCGCGCGATCTCCTGCGCCCCCATCCCGGCTGGCCCCACCCCCGACGCCTCCAGCAATCCCAGCAGGTGCTCCGCCACCGGGGGCGCCACCATGAACTCGAACCCGTCTTCGCCGAGGCCGCTCGTGCGGACCGCCAGCGCCCGGTACCCGTGGAACTCGAAGGGCGCCGCGTGCATCGAAGGCAGCCGTGGCGGGAGCGCTTCGTTCACGTGCTGCGCCGCCGCCTCCGCCGCCCCCGGGCCCGCGATTCCCACCAGGCAGGTGGTCGCCGTCCGGTCCTGGATGACGACGTCGTACCCCTCCCCTACCGCCGCCTCCAGCATCGCGAGCGCTGCCGCCCCCCTGCCGGGCTCGCCCATCACGATGTAGGCGATGCCACCCGTGCGCGCGACCAACGCCAGGTCCGCGATGCGCCCGCCGGCGTCGAGCGCCGCCGCCCGCACCGCCCGCCCCTCCTCCAGCTCGCCCGCGGCTGCTCCGAAGACCGCTCCCAGCACCGTCCCTGCGTCCTCGCCGCTCACCAGCAGGCGCGTTCGGTCGGAGCGGTCGAAGGCGACGGCGTGCGATCGCAGGCGTGCGTACTCGTCTTCGCTGTCGCCGTAAGCCTGCGGGAGGCGCCATCCCGCGTGCAGCGCAAACGTCGCGCCGAACGCCTCGTGAACGGTGTGCAGGGCCAGCCAGTTGATGCCTGCCTCGGTCACTCCTCGACGAAGCGCCGCCGCCCGTCGACCTCGGTCAGGCGGCCTACCCCCGGGAACGGGTTGTGCACGCAGATCAGCAGCGCCCGCTCGCGGACCGCCTTCTCCATGAGCTGCTTCTTCGTCTCCAGCGTGACCAGCGGGAGGATGTCGAACGACGAGATCCACGCGGAGCGCTCCGCCTGCACGGCGTGATGCACGAGGTCGCCCGTGTAGAGGGCCGTCTCGCCGCCCGAGCTCAGCACGATGGAGGCGTGGTCGGCCGTGTGCCCCGGCGTCGGCAGGAAGGTGATGCCGGGCAGGATCTCGCGCTCGCCGTCCACCAGCTCGAGCTGCCCCGCCTGCTCCAGCGGCTCGAAGTTCTTGGCCAGGTACGTCGCGCGCGTGCGGTCGTTCGGATGCATCGCCGCCTCGTATTCGCCCTCCTGGATGAAGTAGCGCGCGTTCGGGAACGTCGGCGCCGGCTCCCCCTCCCGCTCGACCGTGTTCCAGCCGCAGTGGTCCGTGTGCAGGTGCGTGTTGACCACGTGGGTCACGTCCTCGGGCGCCACCCCGATTGCCGCCAGCTCGTCGAGCAGCGTCCCGTACTCGCCCGGCCAGATGCGCTCGCGCTCCCGTTCTGTGTACTTCGTCCCCATGCCGGTCTCGACCAGCACGGTGTCGGCGCCGCGGCGCACGAGCATGCAATTGAGCGCGAGTGGGATGCGGTGCTCCGCGTCAATGTTCTCGCTGCCCACCACGGGTTCCCAGAGGATGCGGGGCACCAGCCCGAACACCGCCCCGCCGTCCAGCTTGATGTGCCCGTCCGAGACAACGGCAATGTCGAATTCGCCGGTCTTGTAGGTGGCCGCCATGGCGCAACAGTACGGACCGTCGCCCCTACCCGCTACACGCTTTCGCGCTGCCCCTCGTCCGCCGATGCCACCGCCGTCTCGAAGGCCGCAATGGCGACCTCGATCTGGTCGTCCTCGGGCACGCGCGTGGTCAGCGCCTGGAGCGCGATGTTGGGGACGAACAGCGCCCGAACGAAGGCGTTGGACTCGAAGCGCGCGCCGAAACGCAGCACCTCGTAGCTGATGCCCGCGATCGGCGGCAGCAGCACCACCCGCGAGGCGATGCGCACGAAGATGCCCTCGTCCACCAGCAGGTCGAACACGAGGAAGGCGGCCAGCGCGATCACGATCACCACCACCAGGAAGCTCGTCCCGCAGCGCGTGTGCTCCTTGGGCAGCCCCCGCACCTCGCCCACCGTCAACGGCCTCGCCGCTTCGTAGGCGTGGATGGTCATGTGCTCGGCCCCGTGGTACTGGAACACCCGCCGGATGTCGGGCATGAGTCCGATCAGGGCGATATACCCCACGAACAGCACCAGCCGCAGGGCCGCCTCGATCCCCACCACCCCCGCCCGCGCGATCCCCTGCGCCTCGAGGAAGTTCGCGAGCAGCACCGGACCGATGAAGAAAATGGCGACCGCCAACACGATCCCCAGTCCCATCGAGGCCCACATCGCCGGATCCGATGCTTCGTCCGCCATGTCCGCTGCGTTGCCGTCCGCCCTGTCCTCCTCGCCCTCCTCCGGTTCGTCGAGGGCGATGCGGGACGAGTAGTTGATGGCCCGCATCCCCATCGAGAGCGTTTCCCATAGCACGAGGGCGCCGCGAATGAGCGGGATCTGTCTCGCGCGCCCCGTCGTGAAGCCGGTCAGCTCTTCCGTGTGCCGCACGATCTCGCCGCTGGGGTGGCGCACGGCGATCGCCATGTGCCGGGGCGCGCGGATCATCACGCCCTCGATCACGGCCTGGCCGCCGTAGTACACGTCCGGTCGCGATGGAGCAGCGCTCATGCGGCGCTCAGTTTCGGGTTCGTGAGCGGGAGCTGGCGGAACCGTGGCCGGTCACGGCGCGCCCGTTTGCGGGCTGCCTGCCTACGACGGGTCGCCCAGCGAGTAGCGGCGCTGGAAGCGCTCAACCCGGCCCGCCGTGTCGACGATGCGCTGCTCGCCCGTGAAGAAGGGGTGGCACTCGCTGCACACGTCGATGTGCATCTGGTCCTTCGTTGCCCGCGTCTCGATGCGGGTGCCGCACGAGCAGGTGATGACCGCGTCTACGTACTCCGGGTGAATCTCTGCCTTCACGTCGTTACTCCTGCCCCGACGGCACAAGCACGCTCACGCGCTTGCGGCGGCCCTTCGCGTGGGGGCTGAACTTCACCGTGCCCTCCGCCTTCGCGTAGATCGTGAAGTCGCGTCCCAGGCCAACGTTCTCGCCCGGATGGAAGCGCGTGCCGCGCTGCCGCAGGATGATCGTTCCCGGCGTCACGTATTCGCCGTCGTAGCGCTTCACGCCGAGCCGCTTGCTGTTGCTGTCGCGCCCGTTCTTGGTGCTGCCGAGGCCCTTTTTGTGCGCCATCGCCTACCCCTTCGTGATCGACTCGACGACGAGCCGCGTGACTGCCTGCCGGTGACCGAGGGTCCGGCGGTAGCGCACCTTGTTCTTGTACTTCATGAAGCGGAGCTTCTGGCCCTTGCCGTGCTGGGCGATGCGCGCCCGCAGGGAGGCCCCCGGAACCGTCGGCTCGCCCACTTCGACGTCCATCCCGTCGATCAGCAGCAGCACGTCGAAGTCGATCGTATCGCCGGGCTCGCCGTCGAGGCTGCCCACATCGAACTCCTGCCCTTCCGTGAGCATGAATTGATGTCCGCCGGCTCGCACGATCGCCTGCACTGGGTGCTCCACTTGCTCCCGTTCTGACGGGGGAATATTCAGTCTAGGAAGGCGCCCCGTAGGGTCAACGCCCGCCTATCCCTCCGAGGCGATGATGCAGTCCTCGCAGAGGTCGCTGTCGGAATCCTCATCAAGCTCCGCGCCGCAGCTGCTGCACGCCCGCGTCGCGTGCCGATCCATGCGGCTACTTGCCGCCCCCGTCGGTCGTCGCCTGTGCGCCGCCCTCCCAGGCCAGCCCCGGCTTGGGCGCCGGCTGGAACCCCGGGACATCCGCCGGCTCTCCGTCCGCCGCCTCGGCCGGCGGCTCTTCCTTCTTCTTCAGGTCGGGCGGTGGCCAGGGGGCGCTCGGATCGCTCTCCAGCAGCATCGTCAGCTCTTCGCCCTCAAGCGTCTCGACATCCAGCAGCACTGTCGCCAGCTTGTCGAGCACGTCCCGCTTCTCCTGCAGGATCTCGCGGGCGCGTCCCTGCGCCTCCTCGATCAGCCGCCGCACCTCGTCGTCGATCTCCTCGGCGATCTTCTCCGAGTAGTTCCGCGTCTCCGAGATCTCGCGGCCCAGGAACACCAGGTCGTCGCTTCGTCCGAAGGTGCGGGGGCCGAGCCGTTCGCTCATCCCCCAGCGCGTCACCATCGAGCGCGCGATTCGCGTCACCTGCTCCAGGTCGTTCGAGGGCCCCGTCGAGGCCTCGCCGAAGATCAGCTCCTCGGCGGCGTGGCCGCCCAGCGCCGTGCAGAGCTGGTCCTTGAACATGTCGCGCGTGCGGTAGTGCGTCTCCTCGTCGGGCAGGAAGCGCGTGTAGCCGCCCGCCATGCCCCGCGACACGATCGTGACCTTGTGCGGCGGATCGTGCTTGTCCAGGAAGTGGGCGATCACGGTGTGCCCGCCCTCGTGGTACGCCGTCAGGCGCTTCTCGTTGGCGCTCATCACGCGGCTCTTGCGTTCCGGCCCCGCGATCACCCGGTCCACCGCCTCCTCGAACTCCCCCATCGCGATCGTCTTGCGATTGCGCCGCGCCGCCAGGATGGCCGCCTCGTTCACGAGGTTCGCAAGGTCGGCGCCGCTGAATCCCGGGGTCGACTTCGCCAGCGTCGCGGGCTCCACGTCGTCGCTGATGGGCTTGCCCTTCAGGTGCACGCCCAGGATCGCCTCGCGTCCCTTCACGTCGGGCGAGTCGAGCACGACCTTGCGGTCGAACCGCCCCGGCCGCAGCAGCGCCGGGTCGAGGATGTCCGGCCGGTTCGTGGCCGCGACCACGATCACGTTCGTCCCCGTATCGAACCCGTCCATCTCCACGAGAATCTGGTTCAGCGTCTGCTCGCGCTCGTCGTGGCTGCCGCCCAGCCCCGCGCCCCGCTGCCGCCCGACCGCGTCGATCTCGTCCACGAACACGATGCAGGGCGCGTTCTTCTTGGCCTGCTCGAACAGGTCGCGCACGCGGCTCGCGCCCACGCCCACGAACATCTCCACGAACTCCGAGCCGGAGATGCTGAAGAAGGGCACGCCCGCCTCGCCCGCCACCGCGCGCGAGAGCAGCGTTTTGCCCGTGCCCGGCGGGCCCACCAGCAGCACGCCCTTGGGGATGCGCGCACCCAGCGCCGCGAACTTCTCCGGGTACTTCAGGAACTCGACGACCTCGACGAGCTCTTCCTTCGCCTCATCCGCACCCGCCACGTCCATGAACGTGACCGTCACCTTGGCGCCGGTGAAGAGCCGCGCGCGGCTCTTCCCGAAGCTCATCGCCTGCGAGTTCGAACCCTGCGCCTGCCGCATGATCAGCAGCAGGAAGGCGCCGAAGAGCAGGAACGGGAACAGGTTCAGCAGGAGGCCCAGCCACGGCCCCAGCCCGCCGCCGTCCTTGAACTCCAGGTTGACGGCGTTGGCCTGCGCTCCCGTGGAGCTCAGCGAGATGCCGCGGTCGCTCAGGAAGGTCGCGATGTCGGTGTTCTCCGCCACCCTCGACTTCTTCTGGAGCGGCTGGCCCTGCACCTGCTGGAAGTAGATCGCGGTGATGTCCCGACCGTCCACCTCGAGCGTGTCGATCCGGCCCTGCTCGATGTCCTGCACGATCTGGCCGAAGGGCACTTCTTCCTTCGAATCGCCCCCACGGAGGAAGGCAAAGCCGATCGCGATCGCGGCGACGACCACGAGAAGCCAGATGAAGCCGCTACGCATCCAGCGCGAGTACAACCGGGAACTCCCGGCGGCAAGAAGGCCGCACAGAGAAGGCGTTTTTCGTTCTCGGATTCGAGTATAGCAGAGGCTTCCCTTTGGCCTGTAAGGGCTCCCGAAAGCCGCCGCGGGCGCTCCCGCACTCCCTCCCGCGTCCCTTCCCGCCACTTCCGCTAGACTCCCCAGCCATGAAACTTGCATTCGTCGGCGGGACGGGACCCGAAGGGCTCGGCCTCGCCATCCGCTTCGCTGCCTCCGGCCACCACGTCGCCATCGGCTCCCGCTCCACCGAGAGGGGGGAGGAGGGAGCCGCCAAGATCGCCGAGGCCGTCCCCGGCGCCACCGTCAGCGGCGGCGAGAACGCCGTCGCCGTCGCGGGCGCCGACGTCGTCTTCCTCACCTTCCCCTACAGCGGCCAGACTCCTACCCTCGCGGCCATCGGCGGCGCGCTCGACGGCGCCATCGTCTGCGACGTCGTGGCCCCCCTCGAGTTCGTGCGCGGGAAGGGCGCCGTCGCCCTCGATGTCGAGGGGAACAGCGCCGCCGAGGAGGCCGCCGCCGCCCTGCCCAACGCCCGCGTCGTCTCCGCCTTCCAGAACATGAGCGCCGAGAAGCTCATGGAGCTCGACAAGCCCGTCGAGGCCGACGTCCTCGTGTGCGGCGACGACAAGGAGGCCAAGGCCGTCGTCATGGGCCTCGCCGACGAGATCGACGGCGTCCGCGGCGTCGATGGCGGCGCCCTCGGGAACAGCCGCTACGTCGAGATGCTCACCTCGCTGCTCATCAACCTCAACCGCGTCCACAAGACGCAAACCAGCATCCGCATCGCCGGCGTCTAGGGATCGAGGGGTAACGCGGTGGCCGTCTCCGTCATTGCCGTCGAGGGCCTGCCCGAGATCGCCGAGGGCGACGATCTCGCCGCCATGATCGTCGAGTCCGCCGCCACCGGCGGCGAACCCCTCGCCGGCGGCGACATCGTGATCGTCACCTCCAAGATCGTCTCCAAGTCCGAGGGCCGCACCGTCGACCTCGACACCGTCGAGCCCTCCCCCTTCGCCCGCGACTTCGCCGAGCGATGGGAGAAGGATTCGGGCATCGTCGAGCTCGTCCTGCGGGAGTCGAAGCGCGTCGTCCGCCAGGTCGGCCCCGTGCTCATCACCGAGACGCGCCACGGCTTCGTCTGCGCCAACAGCGGCGTCGACCAGTCCAGCTCGGGGGCGAAGGGCCGCGCCGTCCTCCTCCCCGTCGACCCCGACGCCAGCGCCCGAGGTCTGCGCGCCCGCTTCCGCGAGCTCGGCCACGAGGTCGCCGTCATCATCTCCGACACCTTCGGCCGCCCCTGGCGCGAGGCCCAGGTCGATGTCGCCATCGGCATCGCCGGCATCAACCCCGTCATCAGCTACATCGGCGAGCACGACCCCCACGGCCACGAGTTCCTCGTCCAGGCCGTCTGCCGCGCCGACGAGCTCGCCAGCGCCGGCGAGCTGGTGAAGGGCAACCTCAGCCGCGTGCCCGTCGCCCTCATCCGCGGCTACCCCTGGGAGCCCGACGACACGGCCTCGATGACCGACATCATCCGCGAGGCCGAGCGCGACCTCTTTCGCTGAGCCGGGCGGTGGAGGCGATACAGGTCAAGCTCCTGCGCGAAGGCGCCCGCCTGCCGCAACGCGCCAGCGAGCACGCCTCCGGCTACGACCTCTACGCCTGTCTGCCCGACGGTCCCGTCCGGGTGGGGAACCGACCGGTCCGCATCGGGACTGGCCTTGCCTTCGCTGTCCCGTCCGGTCTCGATGCCCAGGTTCGGCCCCGCAGCGGCCTCGCGACCCACGGAGTGATTGGCACCTTCGGCACCCTGGACGCCGACTACCGCGGCGAGCTCTTCGTCACCCTCTACACGACCGCTCCCGACATCAGCTACGTCGTGGAAGACGGCGACCGCATCGCCCAGCTCGTCATCACCCGCCTCGCCGACGTCCAATTCGCCCTGCGCGACGAGCTCTCCGAGACCGAGCGCGGAGCCGGGGGCCACGGGAGTACCGGCCGCTGACCTCCCGTTGGCCATAGGCGGCGCGTGTCCTACCGTATGCCTTCACGCCTTCCCGCAGAGACGCACCCATGTCGTACGAACTCGATGCCCTGACCGACGCCACGCCTCGCGACGACCTGCCCGACTTCGGCAGCGGCGACACCGTGCGCGTCCACGCCAAGGTCGTCGAAGGCAACAAGGAGCGCGTCCAGGTCTTCGCCGGCGTCGTCATCCGCAAGCGCCGCAAGGGCATGGCCTCGAACTTCACCGTCCGCAAGATCGCCAGCGGCGTCGGCGTCGAGCGCACCTTCCCCCTCTACAGCCCCCGCCTCGACAAGATCGAGGTCGTGCGCCGCGGCAAGGTCCGCCGCAAGAACCTCTCCTACCTCCGCGGCCTCACCGGGCGAGCCGCCCGCATCAAGGAACGCCGCTAACCCGAGGTCCTCCCCGGGTGGGGTAAATCGTACGCATGTGATGTAGCGTGGCCTCGTGCCTGCCGCGTTCCCGGCTCGCCTGGTCATTGCCGCACTTCTGGCCCTTGGCCTTGGTTGGGTGGTCCTGGCAACCACCCAGAATGCCTTTGCGGAGTCCGGCGAAACGGTCACGACCGAGCTCCAGCCCGGCTTCAACGTCGCCGGTTGGACCCAGGCCGAAGCCGATGTCGACGCTATCTTCGACGACATCCCCCGGCTGGGGTTCCTCTATGCCTGGGATGCCGAGCGCCAGCGCTTCCGCCTGGCCGTTCGCGCGGACACAGGGGTCCAGGGCGACCTGGCAACTCTCACTCCGGGTATGGGCCTCCGCCTCTGGCTTGCGGGTGACGGGCCCTACACCTGGACGCGCCCGCTGATCCCCCACACCGGCGCGGTCTCCGTGTATCGCGGCTGGAACCTCGTCGTCTGGGCCGGCGAGGACGGGGTCGCCACCACCGACGCACTCCAGCCAATCGCTGGCATCGTCACCCAGGCCACGGACGGCGGCGGCACCGAGCTGTCAGCGCTGACCAGGGGTGGCGTGTTCTGGCTGAAGGCGTCGGCTGCCGCGCGGTGGTGGCAAGCGGGCGGAGCTCCCAGGGTGGAATTCGCCAGCGAATTCTCTCCCGTGGAGCGGGAAGACCTGCAGGCGAACCTCGATGACGTGGTTTGGTATTTCGCCCGACAATATGGGCTCGTCCCTCCCGGTGTCGTTGTCCGCTTCGGCGACGACTTCATAGACGCCTGCGGCCACTACGCCCACCCCGCCATCGTCCTGAGAAGCAGTTGCGCCGGCGCCCTGGCGCACGAGTACGCGCATGCTCTGCAGCACGCTATCGCGACCAAGGGTGGGCAGTCCCCCAGTGGGCGGTGGTGGCCGGCCTGGTTGGGAGAAGGTGGCGCCAACCACTGGTCTGCCCGGTATTTCGCCTGGCAGTCTGGAGTTGGCGGCCTTGTGGACTTGACCTCCCCGCCGTACATCGGCGCGGTTCAGAGGGCGGGGCGTCCCCTGTCCGAGATGGAGACCTACGACGGCCTCCTGGGCTGGGGCGGCAGCTACAGCGTGGCCCAATTCGCGGTTGACTGGCTCGCCTCACTGGTCGGCCCTGAGGCCATGTATGCCTACTACGCCCAACGCTACCGCTTTCAGAGCTGGCAAGACGCCATCGAAGCGCTCACTGGTGTTTCGGTCAGCGCCTTCTATGAAGGGTTTGAGAAGCACCGGAGAGCTGTTGCCCCTCCCTTCCCCGAGGTGGAAGGCCTCGTCGTCGGGCCGGATGGAACCCACCAGGAAGATGTCACCGTGGTCGCACGGGACGCTGCCACGGGCAAGGTGACCCGGCGCTGGTCCGATGAAGAGGGGAGGGTCGTGCTGCCGCTTGAACCCGGTTCCTACTTCCTTTCGCTGCTCCTCGACGAGTGCCCGCTGGAGTGGTCGAGCGCAGACCAGCGGCTCGAGACGGTTGAGGAGCAAGGCGTCCGCCTCACGGTGGGGGAGGCCGGCATTGCCGGGATGGAGCTGACCCTCGCAACCGCCCCTTCGATCCCGTGTGGAACGCTCAGCGGCGTCGTCCACGGGCCCGACGGAGAGCTCCGGAAGGGGGTGACCCTTCGGGTCCGCAGTGAGGCCGAGCAGCAGCCCCGGTCGCGCGTGACCTCTGGTACGGGCAAGTTCGAGTGGATACTCCCCCGTGGTGGCGCCTACGAGCTCTCGCTCTCCCTGGACCGCTGCCCCCTTGCCTGGTCGGCCGTGGATTCAACTCTTGGCAGCAGCGACGGAAGGACATCCCCTGTCAGCCTGGAGAAAGGCGACTTCAAAGACCTGGTACTGCGGGTGTCCGCTACTGGGGAGACGTGTCCTGCCGTCTCGGGAGTCGTTCGGGGGCCTGATGGCGAACCGCAGCGGGGCGTCACCGTTCGCATCAAGAGTGAGACAACGGGTGTGCTCTGGTACAGGACGACCAGCAGGAAAGGGAACTTTGGACTGACGCTCGAACCAGGCGCCTACGAGGTCTCGCTGCTGCGCAACTCGTGCCCCTTGGATTGGACAAGCAGGGACGCTCACTTCCAGGCGGTCGATTCGAGGAGCGCGCGTCTGGTGCTGTCGAGTGAGGGCATCACGGGCGCGGTGCTGAGGCTCCCGGGGCCAGCGACGGAGCTCTGCCCGAGTTTCGAAGGGGTGATCGAAGGGCCCGGCGGCGAACCGCAGGAGGGGGTTGCGGTCCGCATTCAGGATGAGGCGAAGGGCGGGTTCCGGTACGCCACGACCAACAGCGAGGGGAAGTTTGCTGCGGCGCTCGAGACCGGTTCTCACGAGGTCGCGCTCTGGCTGGGGGCCTGCCCGCTGGAGTGGTCAAGCAAGGACGCTCATTTCGAGGCAGTCGACGCGAGGAGCGCGCGTCTGGTGCTGTCGAGTGAGGGCATCACAGGCGTGGTGCTGAGGCTCCCGGGGAACGCGCGGGAGTTGTGCCCGCGTTTCGAAGGCGTGGTCGTGGGACCGCACGGCGCGCCGCAGGAGGGTGTCACCGTTGGCTTCAGGATCCAGGCAACAAGTGGCTCCCGGTACCGCACGACCAACAGCGAGGGGAGCTTTGGCATTTCGCTTGAGCGTGGTACCTACGAGATCGTCGTCTTCAGGAGCTGGTGCCCGCTGGACTGGTCAAGCAGAGACGCCTACTTCGAGGCACTCGATGCGAGGAGTGCGCGCCTGGTGGTGTCGGGCGAGGCCATCACGGGTGTGGTGCTGACACTCCCCCGCGCAGCGTCCGAGCAGTGTCCGGCGTTCAAGGGGCTGGTGGTGGGCCCGGAGGGGGCTCCCCAGGAGGGCGTCACGGTTCGCGTCAAGAACGAGGCAACAGGCGGATCCAGGACTCGCACGACCAACAGCGAGGGGATCTTTGCGCTGGCGCTCGAGCGGGGTACCTACGAGGTCTCGGTAGTCCGCGATGCGTGCTCGCTCGAGTGGTCCAGCTCCGACTCCCGCCTCGAGACCGTCGATGCGAGGAAGGCGCGTGTGGTGGTATCCGGCGACGAGATCACCGGCGTGGTATTGGCGATCCCTGCTGGAGCGGCAGAGCGGTGTGGGACGTTCCAGGGAGTGGTGGTGGGCCCGGACGGTAGCCCGCAGGAAGGCGTCAGGATTCGCATCAGGGATGAGTCGACGGGTGGGTCTCGGTATCGCACGACCAGCAGCGAAGGGACCTTCGCAATGACGCTTGAGCAGGGTACCTACGAGGTCTCGCTTTCCCTCAGCCGGTGCCTGCTCGACTGGACCACCTCGGATGCGCGGTTTGTAGCCGTCGCCCCCCCGAGTATGCGCCTGATGGTATCCAGCGATGACAACTCCAGCGTGGTGCTAACGCTCCCCGAACCGGCGACCGAACAGTGCTTGAGGTTCGAGGGAGTTGTGCTGGGCCCCGGCGGCGAGCCCCAGGAGGGTGTCAGTGTGAGCCTGAGGCGTACATCAGGGAGCGGTGGCGCCGCGCGGCGGACCGGCGCCGACGGTACGTTCGACATGACGGTCTCCGCCGGCACGTACGACCTCACCCTCCGTGCTGACCCCTGCTCCATCGATTGGTCCAGTTCCGACAGCAGGCTCGCATTCCCCGAGCGTCACCCCGCCCGCGTGG
>JAJDUR010000050.1 GCA_022826585.1 Dehalococcoidia bacterium | reverse complement strand
CCCGCAGAACATCTTCAAATGGTACCTGGAGGAGACGCTCTACGTGGGCCCGTTCGCCCTTAGCGGCGGCGTCAAGCAGTTCCTGATCGGCATTTCGCGCGAGGACCAGTTCCACGTCGATCCATCGCTCGACGTCGATTCCGATTCGAAGCTGCTCTTCCAGGGCGGTGTCACCTACGAGACGCCGGTCGAAGGCCTCGACCTGTTCGCGGGCTACGCCGAGAACTTCAGGGCGATCGGCGGCACGCTGCTCGAGGTCCCGGGCCGAAGCCTGGAGCAGCTCGAACCCGAGACCGCCTCGAACCTCGATGTGGGTGTGCAGTATGCGGGAGAACGGGTCGCGTTCAGCGCCGCCTGGTATTCCATCGACTTCACGAACCGGATCTTCTACCTCGGCCCGCAATCGCCCGCGGGTCCCAACTATCTCATTCCGGGAGGCGGGGCGTACTTCAACGCGGGCGGCATCGAAACGAGCGGTATCGAGGTGGCCGCCACGGTTCCGCTGTCCGGGCAGACATCGTTCTACACGGCCCTCACGTTCAACAACTCGGAATACATCGGGTCCGGCGATCCGCTCGTCGACGAAAGTCAGGGAATCGTGCCCGGAACCGACGTGACCGGTGTGCCGAGTCGGTTGTGGGTCATCTCGCTCGACCGCAGCGGGCCCCTCGGCGGCGGGCTCTCCGCCAAGTACACGTCATCGCGGCGCGTCAGCCTGACGGCCGACTGGTACGCGGACGCCTACTGGATGGTGGACGCCTACGTCAGTCTCAGAGGCGAAGCGTTGAGCGAACTGCTGCGTTCGACGGAGTTCTCGATCGTGGCGAACAACCTGGGCGACACGGCCTACCTGTCGGCCATCACCGAAAACGCGGCCTGGCTGGGTGCGCCGCGGACGGTGTCCATGACCGCGACCGTGTCGTTCTGAAGGCGAAGGCCCCGAAACCCGCCACTCCGGGACCGCCAGCGGGGGGAGTACCCTGGATCGAATTCCGAGGTTGATCGCAGGCTTGATCGCCTGCTCCACCGTGCTCGCGAGCGCCGCCTGTGCCGGGGACGCGCCGTCGAGATCCTCCCCGGCCCTCGTCGTTGACAGCGCCGGGATCGAGATCGTCACCAGTGATGCGCTGGGCTCGGACAGACGGTGCGCGCTGGCCGACCGACCGACCCTGTCCGTGGGCACCGTCGAGGGCGACGAGGCATCCATGCTCTATTTCGTCCGGGGAGCAAACCGGCTCTCCGACGGGAGTCTGGCCGTCCTCAACAACGGCTCCGGAGAGATCCGGATCTTCAGCCGCGCGGGGACGCACCTGCGCTCCATGGGAGGCCACGGGGATGGCCCGGGCGAGTTTCGCATCGGCCGCTTCATCTGGGTACTCCCGGGCGACACGCTGTGGGTCGGCGACTACCGCCCCTGGCGCTACCACATCTACTCCGCTCGCGGGGCTTTCATCCGGACCGTAGACCTCGATCCTCCCTATCTGAACGCTTCGCGGGGCGGCGGAGTCCTCGCCAACGGCGTCTCGGTGAACGTGCAACCTCCCTTTTGGCGGCCGACGGACGATTTCCGGCAGCCCGAGCCCTGGTCTGTCGAGGCGCATGACGTGGACGGCACGTTGATGCGCGAACTCGCCAGGCTGGAGGGCGTCCGACTGGGCACGTGGGAGGGAGCCGGCGCAAGAATGTCCTCGCTGTTCGACCCGGTTCCGTCCATCGCCGCCGCCGGTGCGACGATCGCCATCGCCACGGCGCGGGAGCCCGAAGTCCGGATCCTGGATGGGGGGTTCAGGCTGCGCCGCATCGTTCGCTGGTCGGATCCCGACCGGGAGGTGACCGCCGCCCACATACAGGCGTATCGAGATGCCCTGGTGGAAAGGCGCGGCGGACGCGGCAGCGAGGACTGGAGCGCCGCCGACGAGTCTCTGGTGAGCGACAGGCGCCCCGCGGCCGACCTGTTTCCCACCACGGCAGGGCTCATGCCTGGCCGCGATGGTCGGCTTTGGGTCAGGCGGTATGGCAGGCCCGGCGACCAGGTCCGCTGGATGGCATTCCGCTCCGGCGGCGAGTTCCAGTGCCACCTCACTCTGGACGTCTCGCTGACCGTCTACGAGTTCGGTGCCGACTATCTGCTCGCCGTACGCAGGGATGAACTCGGAGTCGAGCGGGTCGTGGAGTATGAACTGCACCCTTCGTCCGCGCTGATGGGCTCGCAGCCGTGACTGCGCGTTCCCGTGTGATGGCCTGCCAGTGGTCAACGCTTGCGCGTTGCGTCCGTTGCATCTCCGTCGCATTATGACAGACTGGTATCCCGTTTCGTCAGACCCGCATCAGGAGTCGAGGGAGTCCGCGCGATGAGGCCAGTCTTCAGCCTCGGCTTTCCCATGTTCTTCGGCGCGTTGCTGTTCGCCGGACTGGTCGCGCTGCTGCTCCCCGGGTCCGCCTCCGCGCAGTCGCCCGAAGAGTTCTTCGAGAATCGCGTGCGGCCGGTGCTGGCCGAGAGCTGCATGGACTGTCACGGACGGCTCCGCCGCGGGAATCTGCGCCTCAACTCGCGCGTTGCGATGCTGCGCGGCGGCGACTCCGGGCCCGCGATCATCCCCGGGGATCCCGACGGGAGCCTGCTCATCCGGACGGTGCGCCATGAGATCGAGGGGCAGGAGATGCCTCGCGACGAAGACCCGCTCACGCCGCAGCAGATCGAGGGGCTCATCGAGTGGATTCGCATGGACGCGCCCTGGCCGGCGGTGGCTGCGGGAGCCGAAGGGGCGGCAGGCGCTGCAGGAGCCGCTGGAGCCGTCATCGCCTTCGCCGACGAGGGACTCTCGCCCGGCGCTCGGCTCTTCGTCGACAAGGTGCGGCCGGTCCTCGAGCGTAGTTGCTTCTCGTGCCATACCGACGACGAGCGGAGCGGGCTCCGGCTCGACTCCCGCGAGCGGATGCTCCAGGGAGGCAGCCGCGGCCCCGCGATCATCCCGGGGAACGCGGAGGAGAGCCTCATCATCGCCGCGCTCCGGCATGTGGACGAGGACCTGCAGATGCCGCGCAACGCGGATCAGCTGCCGGAAACCGAGATCCAGGGCTTCATCGAGTGGATCCAGGCCGGGGCGGAGTGGGCCGAGATCACGGCGCCCCTGGCGATCCCCAGGCGCGGCGTAACCGCCGCCGAGCGCGACTTCTGGTCGTTCCGGCCCCTGTCCCATCCGGACATCCCCGCGCCCGCGCACGCCGACCGGGCCCGCAACGACATCGACCGCTTCGTGCTCGCGAAGATCGAAGAGCAGGGGCTCGAGCCGCTGGGCACCGCCGACCGCCGCCAGCTCATCCGCCGCGCCACCTTCGACCTGACCGGCCTGCCCCCGACCCCCGAGGAGGTCGAGGCTTTCGTCAACGACACGTCGCCGGACGCCTTCGAAAAGGTCGTCGAGCGGCTGTTGGCCTCCCCCCACTACGGCGAGCGCTGGGGCCGGCACTGGCTGGACGTGGCCCGCTTCGGCGAGGACGACACCCGCGGGCTGGCGCCGGGCGGTTCGGGACGCGAACGCTACCCCAACGCCTACATCCAGCGCGACTGGGTGGTCGAGGCCTTCAACCGCGACATGCCCTACGACCTCTTCGTCAAGGCTCAGATCGCGGGAGACCTGCTGGAGGAGGCCGAACGCGAGCGCGCCATCCCCGCGCTGGGTTTCCTGGGTGGCGGTCCCTGGTACTACGACATCGCCGATCCGCCGGTGGCGCGCGCCGACGAGCGCCACGACCGGGTCGACGTCACCACGCGCGGGTTCCTGGGCCTCACCGTGGGGTGCGCCCGCTGCCACGACCACAAGTACGACCCCATCGGCACGCACGACTACTACGCGCTCGCCGGCATCTTCAACAACGCCGACTACCACGAGTACCCGATCGCGGAGGAAGACGAAGCCGAGGCCTACGAGAAGGAAAAGGAGTTCATCGACGGCCTGAAGAAGAGCCTGAGCGAGTACCTGAGCACCGAAGGCGACCAGTTGGCGCGCGTGCTCTCGCTCCAGGTGTCGCGCTACATGATGGCCGCGTGGCAGGTGACCGGCAGGCCGCGGCTTCCGCCCGAGCAGGCCGCCTCTCAGGCCAAGGTCGACTTGGAAACGCTGCAGCGCTGGATCCGCTTCCTGGGCAAGGAGCCGAAGCACTATCCGTATCTCATCGACTGGCAGGAGATGATCGCGCGCGGAGACGCCGAGGAGGACGAGGCCCGGGAGCTGGCCGACGCCTTCCAGCGCCTGGTGCTCGAGGTGGTCGCGGAGCAGGAGAAGCTGGAGGAGCGCAACCAGCGCATCATCGCCAAGGGCTTGCCGCTCGAGGAAGTGAAGTCGACGCCGATGCCCAACGGCTTCGAGAGCTTCTTCGACCAGCACCAGCTCGAGCTCGAGACCATGCAGCGGGAGCGCTTCAACCTCTACGCCGACATCTTCCGCAGCGACCTCGACAACCAGCTGGACACCTTCTTCCCGGCGCCGGGGCTGTTCCGGTTCCGCGGATGGGGGCTGGAGCGGCAGCTTGGGCGCGTGGCGATGGACCACATCTCGGCCATGCGCGAGCGCATCGAGGAGCTGGAGGAGGAGCTCCCGGACCTGCCCTTCGCGATGGGCGTAGCCGACAAGGGGCCCGAGGATCTGACCGACATCGCGCTCCACATCCGCGGCAGCCCCACGAACCTGGGCGAGGCGGTGCCGCGCGGCTTCCTGACCGTCCTCGACGAGGAGGGCGCCAAGCCGTACGCCGAGGGGAGCGGTCGCCTGCAGCTCGCGGAGGCCATCGCCGAGCACCCGATCACCGCGCGCGTCATCGCGAACCGCGTCTGGCGCTGGCACATGGGCACGGGCATCGTCGACACCCCCAGCAACTTCGGGATGATGGGCGAGCGGCCCACGAACCCCGAGCTGCTGGAGTACCTGGCGTCGCGCTTCGTCGAGGGCGGGATGTCGATCAAGCAGCTGCACCGCGACATCATGCTGTCGGCGACGTATCAGCTGGCCAGCGGGCGGCACGCGGGCAACGAGGACATCGACGGGGCGAACCGCTACTACTGGCGCGCGGACCGGCGCCGGCTCGACGCGGAGAGCATCCGCGACGCGATCCTGCAGGTGTCCGGAGACCTGGACGCGACGGTGGGCGGGCCCTCGAAGAGCCTGCGCGACGAGGAGAACAACCGCCGCACCATCTACGGCGAGGTGAGCCGCTTCCAGGTCGACGAGTTCCTGCAAACCTTCGATTTCCCCAACCCGAGCCTGTCCGCGGAGCGCCGCTACACCACCAACGTGCCCGGCCAGAGCCTCTACTTCATGAACAGCCCCTTCGTGCGGAGGCAGGCGGAGTTGTTCGTGAAGCGGCTGCTGGATGAGACGGCGCGGGCGGAGCTGGTTGCGGAGGATGGGGAGGAAGTGAGCGGTGGGGTCGGTACGGGGAATGGGCAGGTCGGGAACGCAGGCGTGGGCAACGGCGGTTCGGCCGATGGCGGCAACGGCACCAACGGCGACCACGCCGACGCCGGAAACGGCGCGCCTGGGCTCGCAACCGTCGGCAACGGGGAGAAGCCGTCGGGTGCCCAAATGAACGCCGATGGCGGTGCAGGTGAACCCGCAACGCCCATCTTCCGCGATCGGGAGATGATCGAAGCCGCCTACCCGCTGCTTTATTCGCGGGACGTCACCGAAGCCGAGATCGCCGCGGGCCTCGAATTCCTCGAAGAGAGGCGCGCCGCGTTCCTGGCGGATGAGCTGGCGAAGCTGGAAGATGAGTCGAGTGGCGAAGCGGAATCCGAGGCCGGGGCGGATGCATCGGAGGAGGATGCGAGGACAGCGGGGGACGATGAGCCTGCTCAGGACGAAGAGCCCGCAGGAGACGAAGAGCCCGCGGAGGACCCGGGGACGAGCGAGGATGAGGACACTCCCGAATACCGCGCCTCCATGCAGGCGTGGGTCCAGTACGCGCGCGCGCTGTTCAGCGTCGCGGAATTCAGGTTTGTGGACTGAGATGGCAGGTTTGAGGACCGATGTCTGATCACGATCATCACGGCTGCGGCATGATCCACGGGGAGCCGCGCACGCGGCGCGAGGCCCTGAAGACGATGGGCGCGGGCTTCGGCATGATGGCGTTCGCGAGCCTCGTGGGGACGTCGATGCTCGAGGCCTCGAACGGGCTCGTGTCGTCCGTGG
>JAJDUR010000022.1 GCA_022826585.1 Dehalococcoidia bacterium | reverse complement strand
AGCGGGTAGCCGCCGGGCAGGACGAGGATGGGGACGTTGTCGCCGAAGGCCTGGGCGATGCCGCCCATGGCGTTCTCGGCGCCGGCGGCGTTCTGGGTGGCGACGACGCCGAAGCGCTCGCCGTCGCTCATGCGGCTGTAGCCGTCGGCGGCCATGATGGCGCCGCGCTCGTGGCGGAACATGATGGGCCGGATGCCGAGCTTCGCCACCTCCTCGATGAGGGGGTTGTTGGGGAAGCAGGTCATCTCGGCGACCCCTTCCTGCTTGAGGATGCTGGCGATGAGCTCGTTTCCGTTCATGGGGTACTCCGTTCTGGCGTTGGGGGGCAGGGTGATCTCAGCGCACGAAGGCGGGAGGGGCAAGGGCCGGCCCGGGGGCTTCTGGTACGATTTTCGGCAGATACCGTTCTTCATCCGGGGAGGAACGCCCGTGCTTACCATCATTTCGCCGGCCAAGGCACTCGACTTCTCGCCCGTCGCCAACGGGCTCTCCGCGACGCAGCCCCGCTTCGTCGACGACACAGCCTCACTCCTGCAGACGTGCAAGACGCTCGAGGCGAGCGACCTGCGGAAGCTGATGTCGCTGAGCGACTCGCTGGCGCAGCTGAACCACGCGCGCTTCCAGGAGATGAGCCTGCCTCTGACGGAGGAGAACGCGAAACCCTGCGTGCTCGCCTTCCAGGGGGACGTCTACAAGGGGCTCGATGCGTCCAGCCTCGAACAGGACGACCTGGGCTGGGCGCAGGACCGGCTGCGCATCCTCTCGGGGCTGTACGGGCTGCTGCGGCCGCTGGACCTGATCCAGCCGTACCGCCTGGAGATGGGCACGAAGCTCTCGAACGAGCGCGGGAAGAACCTGTACGAGTTCTGGGGCGATCGCCTGGCGAATGCACTCAACGACGAGGACGCTGACCCCGAGGCGCCGGTGCTGAACCTGGCCTCGCAGGAGTACGCGAAGGCGGTGCCGCCGAAGAGCCTCGCGCGGCCACTCGTGGCGGCGGACTTCAAGGAAGAGCGGAACGGCGAGCTGAAGACGATCGGGCTGGTGGCGAAGCGCGCCCGCGGCCTGATGGCCCGCTACGTAATCCGCAACCGGATCGAGGATGTCGAGGGCCTGAAGGACTTCGACGACGAGGGCTATGGCTTCCGGCCGGACCTCTCAAGCGACGACCGGCTCGTGTTCAGCCGCGCGAAGACGTAGAGGCGCCACGACGCGCGTGCTAACCACGTGACACGGTAGACTCTCTCCGCCATACTGGTTGGAGTTTCCAACTACCGTGAGGGCTGGTCTGGTGGGCACGTTCGAGATCCAGGTCCGGGTGCGCAACCCAATGGGCGGGGACTACGCAAAGGCCACGATGACCGTCGACACCGGGGCGTCGTACTCCAAGCTGCCAGTTTCCCTGTTGGACAGGCTGGGCATCGAACCAGAAGAACAGACCTATCCTGTCGTCCTGGCGGATGACCGGATAGAGGAATACGCCATAGGCCAGGCCTCGTTCGAGATCGCGGGGCGCGCGCGTACCTCTCCCGTCCTCTTTGGAGAGGAGGGTATTGCCCTGCTGGGAGCCACATCGCTGCAGGCTCTGGGCTTGATTCCCGATACGCAAAACCACGAGCTCGTAGACGCAAAGCTCCTGATGGTCGGCATGAGAAGCGCCGACAACTCCGCGACAGGCAGTCCGCTCTAGGCCCGTTGGGAAACCGTTCCCCGGTTAGCCCTCCTCGATCGTCACCGTTCCGGTGGAGCCGTCGATGCTGAGCATCGTGCCGGTGGCGATGAAGTCGGTGGCGCCACGGATGCCGGTGACGGCGGGGATGCCGTACTCGCGCGCGACGGTGGCGGCGTGGCTCAGGAGGCCGCCCGTCTCGACGACGACGCCGGCGGCGGGGAGGAAGAGCGGGGTCCAGGGAGCGTCGGTGACGGGCGCCACGAGGATCTCGCCGGGGAGGATGGTCGCCTCGGAGGCGCCGTCGGCGCTGAGGACGACGCGGGCGCGGCCCCGCGTCTGACCGGGACTCACGCCGATGCCCTGGAAGGAAGTCTGGCCGCCGGCGTCGGCGGTCTGGCGAGGCGTGGCCTCGACGGGGCGCTGGAAGATGACCGGCAACTCGTAGTCGTGGAGCATCTCGTAGCGGGTGCGGCGTTCGACGATGACGTCCTGTACCTCCGCAGCTGAGAGGCCGCCGTCAAGCGCTTCGGGTAGCTCGGCGAGGCGCAGGAACCAGACATCCTCGCGGTCGTCGAGCTCGCCCCGGTCGGCCAGTCGCCTGGCGATCTCGAGGACGGGCTGGCGGTAGGTGCGGCAGAGCCGGGTCCAGCTCGCCTTGGTGGTCTCGCGCTTGCCGTTCATGACCCGCACGAGGTCGAGGAGACGGCGGAACTCGGCGCGCTGGTCCTCGGGAAGGGCCGCCTCGACTTCGGCTTCGAGGGCGACACGCTCGCTGGCGGAGCGCTCCTCGCGCAGGAAGGGGCTGTGCTCCTCGCCAAGGGCGAGGTCGGCCTGGAGGCTGCTGAGGACGAACCGGGGGTTTTCGTTCCACGTCAGGCAGGAGGGGTCGGTCTCGCGCTGACCGCGGAAGCCGAGCTCGGCGATGAAGGTCTCGTAGTTGCTGGCGAAGGCGGCCCAGTCGCCGTTGGGGGGCGAGGCGAGGCGGGCCTGGAAGTCCTCGACGGAGATGCCGGCGATCTCGTTTGCCAGGGGCGGGCGGGCGACGGCGAAGCGGCTGAGATCCCAGATGGCCTTCGAGGGCCGGGCGCTCTCCACGTCGGTAAGGCCGCTCGTGAGTCCGGTCATCCAGCCGGCCGGGTGGTCGGGGACGTGCTCGCTTAGCAGCCCTTCGAGAAGCGTGGTCTGGAGGCCGCCGCCGCTGCTGCACCAGTAGTGGGTGTAGAAGATGTCGCCGATGTGGTTGGTGGTCTCGTCGAGGGCGGCGAGAAGGCCGGCATCGTCGACGGCCGTCCAGTCGCGGGCGAGGGTGGCGGCGTAGTGCGCCTTCGCGCGGTCGGCGTCGGCATCGACGAACTCGCGGGCGCGCACGAAGCGGGCCATAAGGCGTTCCTGGACTTCTTCCGCGCGGGAGGTGTCCTGGGCGACCTCGGCGGTGATCTCCTCCTCCCCCTCGAAGAACTGCTTCAGGTAGTCGGCGCTGCCGCCGGTCTCGAAGGAGGAGGTGAGGGCGTTGACGACGCTGATGTTGACGCAGAACTGGCCGCCCACGATGGGGAGCATGGTCGTGCCCGGCTTGTCCGGGATGGGGACGAGGTCCTCGATCTGGAGCTCGCGGGTGCCGACGACGAGCCACTGGTAGTTCCACTCGCGGATGAGGTCGGCGGGTAGGGGCTTCGTGATGCCGGGAAGGACTTCGTCGGTGTTCCCGGTGGTGTAGTCGTTGTAGCGCTCGTCGATGGTGCTGTCCCAGCTGCAGAGGGGTTCCTGCAGGTTCGCCATGGGTCTCTCCCGCGCGCGGGCTGCGCGCACGATCGCGGACTCTACCGCGAGCGCCCGTTAGGGGCGTGAGCGCCGGGGCTGCTACGATGCCCGCGGCCCGCAACGGCCCGGGCGAGGTAGGCGTTGACCACATCCGTATCGTCGTCCGAGCCAGTCCTGGGCGTTCTCCTGAGCGAGCGCGAGAAGATGCTTCTGCTCCTCTCGCTGGCCATGTGCATGTTCCTCAGCTCGCTCGACGGCTCGATCCTGGCGACGGCGCTGCCGACGATCTCGTCCGACCTGGGCGGGTTCAAGCTGCTCCCCTGGGTGCTGACCCTTTACATGCTCACGTCGACGGTGGTCGTCCCGATCGTGGGGAAGCTCTCGGACATGTTCGGGCGGCGGCCGTTCGTCATCTCGGGGGTCGTCGTGTTCCTGATTGGGTCGCTGGGAGCGGGCCTGGCGCCCTCGATGCTGACCCTCATCGCGGCGCGAGGCGTGCAGGGGATCGGGGGCGGCTTCATCCTCGCCTGCGTGCTGGTGGTGATGGCGGACATGTACACGCCCAGGGAGCGGGCGAAGTACGTGGGCTACATCCTCGCGATCATCACGGCGGGCACGCTGCTGGGGCCTCCGGTCGGTGGCTTCTTCGCCGACGGGCCGGGCTGGCGCTGGTGCTTCTTCATCAACATCCCGATCGGCGCGATCGCCCTGGCGACGATCTGGACGACGCTTCCGAACACGCGCCAGGGGGGGCGGGTCTGGGACATCGACTTCGCGGGCGCGGCCGTGCTGACCACGGCCACGGTGGCGGGGCTGCTGGCCGCGGGGTGGGCGTACCAGGCGCATGGCTGGGGGTCGGCGATCACGGTGGGGCTGCTGGTCGGGGCGGGGGTATTGCTGGTGCTGTTCGTGTTCCTTGAGCTGCGGCACCCGAACGCGATTATCCCCATGTCGCTCTTCCGCAACCGGATGTACGTGATCACGGGGGTGGTCGCACTCCTGTCGAGCGCGGTCCTGTTCTCGGTGCCCATCTACCTGCCGACGTTCATCCAGACATCGCTGGGGGCTTCGGCGCAGACGTCCGGGCTGCTGACGATGCCGCAGGCCATCGGGCTGGTGGTGATGAGCTTCATCGGGGGGCGAATCGTCTCGCGTACGGGGCGCTTCAAGCACCTTGTCGTGGCGGGGTGCGCGCTCTCGGGGCTGTCGGCCTTCCTGCTGCAGACGATGGGCGTGGGCGACCCACTCTGGCAGGTGGCGATCTACATGGTCATCTTCGGCATGGGCTCCGGGCTGGTGACGCCGCTCATCAACGTGATCGTGCAGGCGTCGGTCTCGCAGGAAGAGACGGGGGTAGCGACGAGCAGCCAGATGTACTTCCGCCAGATCGCCGGCGTGATCGGCGTGGCGCTGTTCGGCGTGCTGCTCACGACCACGTACAGCTCCTCGTTCACCGCGAACCTCGACGAGGAGGTACAGGCGGCCATGCCGGTGGCGGTGTTCGAGGAGCTCAGGGACGACGCCACGATCAGCATCGACGCGGAGCGGATGGAGGAGGTACGAACCACCTTCCTGGAGGCGGGCGGCTCGCAGTCCCTGTTCGAGCGGGCGCTGGGGGCGCAGCAGGAGGCGGCCGCGGTCGCGAACCAGCGGCTGTTCCTCATCTCGGCGGTCGGAGGCCTGATCCTGGTGCTGGCCTCGCTTGCCCTGACCGAGATACCGCTTCGGGGTAAGGCTCCCACGCCCAGGGAAGAAGGAGAAGGCGAGGAGCAGCCGGCGACGGCCTCGGCCTCCCGCTAGGGAGGGGATGCCGGTAGGCTTCGCCGGTCTGGAGAGAAGCACGCATGGAGTTCTGCCCCAATTTCATCAGCGTCGACGACGACCCCGCGCAGTGGGCGCGGGAGCGGGAGGCGGAGGGCTACCCGATCATCTCGGTGGCCGACCACATCTCCTCGCCGCAGCCGCACCCGCACGTGTGGGTGACGGCGACGACGTTCGCGCTGGCGACGGAGCGCATCCGCGTGATGGTCGCGTTCGGGAACAACCTGTTCCGCTCGCCGGTCGAGTTCGCGGCGGCGGCGCTGGCGCTGCACCGCGTGAGCGGCGGGCGGTGCGAGGCTGGGCTGGGGGCAGGCTGGGCGGAGAACGAGATCACGGGCATGGGCTGGGAGTTTCCCTCGGCGCGCGACCGCGTGGGGATGTACGTCGAGGCGCTGCAGATCGCGCGCGAGCTGCTGCACACCGGGTCGTGCACCTTCAAGGGCGAGTACTACGACATCGACATCCCGCTGATCGGGCCGCTGCCGAAGCCGCCGCCGCTCCTGATGTCGTCGTCGGCGGGACCGCGCACGCTGCGCGAGACGGCGCCGCACGTGGACCGCATCGAGCTGATGGGGTTCCCCGTGAGCGACGTGGGCGATCCGGTCGAGTTCGCGGGGAAGGTGGCGGCGTTCGACGAGGACGCCCTGCGCAAGCGCGTGGAGATGGCGCGCGAGGTCGCGCCGGGGAAGCCGCTGGGATTCCTGGCGCTCGTGGGCGCCGGGGACGACCCGGAACTGCGCGAGAGGGGCAAGGCGATGGGCGACCGCATCTTCGGCGGCTTCCTGGGCGAGCCGGAGCGGGTTGCCATGAACCTGCGCCGGCTGGGCGAGCTCGGCATCGACCGCGTGCAGATGGCGCCCTCGACGCCGGACACGCTGACGCTGCTGGCGCCCTACCTCACCGGGGACTAGCGACGGAGCGCTACCACTCCCGCTCGAGGTAGGTCTCGAGCACCGCGTAGAAGTGGCGCAGCTTCATCTCGTTGTAGTCGGCGAGCTGGAGGGTGCCGCCCTCGAGGGAGTGCACGCCCTTCTGGACCCAGGGCATGTTGCCCGTGTCCTGGTCCATGACCATGGCCAGGCCACCGATCTCGGGAGCGAGGGTCCAGCTGTCGTCGACATCAAGCTCGTGGACGGGGGGAGCGGGCGGGGGCTCGGTGCCCTCGGGCGTGGGGGCGATGCAGATCGCCTCCATGACGCACTCTTCCGGGTTGTTGCCGTTGGGGCGGAAGCGGAACCAGATGGCGAGCGGACCCCAGGAGCTGCTGGGCATGAGGTTGGGGAACAGGTTGTAGTAGATGTTCCCGGTCAGCTCGGTGTCGGAGACCTTGTCCATGAGGTCGCCGAGGAGGGGGCGCATAGCCTCGCGCATGTCGTTGGCGGCCTTGGCGCGGACGGCCGCGGTGGCCATGATGCGCTCCTCGCGGGTCTGGGGCTCGGCGGGCGCAGGCGGCCCGTCGTCCTCGATCTGGGCGTAGAGCTCGGAGCCGTCGGGCGTCGTGCCGTTCTCGCTCGGAGACGCGCCGTTCTCGTCGATCCGGCCACCGGTGTTGTTGGGATCGAGGTCCTCGGGGACGGCCATCCTCAGGCTTTCCTCGACCTGGGGACCGGCAACCCACTGGCAGAGGTGGAGGTCGGCGTGGCCGAGCTCGCCCTCGACCCAGACGGCCTGCTGCGTGAAGACGCCGCTGCGGCCGTCGGGCATGGTGACGTCGACGTTGCCGTCGGGGCGGCGCTCGTAGATAGCGCCGGTGAAGGCGTGGCGCTCGCGGGGAACGCCGTCGGCGGAGGGCGGGAGGGGGGTCCACTCGATGCCCTCGAGGTGGGGGCTGGGAGCGCCGGCGGGGTTGTGCTGGCGCGAGTAGTTCTTGAAGGCGTCGAACTGGGCGTTGCAATCGCCGAAGCCCCAGACCACCTGGGGGTGCGTCGAGAACACGTGCCAGGACTCGGCGAAGGCGTCCTGGGCGACCTTCCAGTTGGCGCGGATGACCTTGCGCACCTCGGCGACCTTGTGGCGCTTCTCGTAGGGAAGGAGCGCGAAGTTGTCGGGGAAGTCGTCGAGGAACTCCTCGAAGGGCTCGCAGTCGGGATCGGGGTTGATGAAGATGAAGCGTCCCCAGCGCCCGACGGGCACCTCGGGGAGGTCCTGCTCGTCCTTGTTGACGTAGGGGAAGTCCCACTGGCAGGGGATCTCCTTGATGGAGCCGTCGAGGTGCCAGGCCCAGGCGTGGAAGGGGCAGCGCAGCTCGTGGGTCTTCTTGCCGGCGCGCTCCTTGAGGCGGCGGCCGCGGTGGAGGCAGGCGTTGCGGAAGGCCTTGAACTCGTCCTGGCCGCTGCGAACGATGAGGAAGCTGAGCTCGCCGATCTCGTAGGGGAGGTAGTCCCCGACGTTGGGCAGGTCGTCCTCGTGGCAGGCCATCTGCCAGACGTGCTTCCAGAGCTGCTCCATCTCCTTCTCGTGGTGCTCGCGCGAGAAGTAGAACTCGGCGGGGACGAGGGTGGGCCCCGGGGGCATGGCCGACTCGCGGCTGAGGTACTCGGGCACCTCGTGCGTGTCGTACTTGATGAGTTCCTGGACGGAGAGTCCTGCGGAGCGGTTCGTGCCGGTCAGGGTTTCAACCATGGACGTGCCTCACTTGGGCGAGAGTTTACCGGAGGGTCACGCAAGCGGGCATCCCCGGCGGCGGTGGGGCTCGTGGGGGCGGTCGGGGCTACGATAGGTGCGGGCCCGTAGCTCAGCTGGAAGAGCAGTGGACTTTTAATCCATTGGTCGGGAGTTCGAGTCTCCCCGGGCCTACGATTTCCCGACCGTCGGCCCAGCCGCTTGTTCGTCTCCCTCCCACGGGGTCGGGTGACGAAACCTCCCCCCTGTGTGTGCGACCATCGCCGCATGGAGCGCAATCGTGGCGGCAGACCGCCCTATCCCGGACCGCTCACCCCGGCCGAAGAGCGGGTGCTGGAGGAGCTGCGCCGAGGCGGCACGAATGCCGAGATCGCAGTCCGTCTTGGCATCAGCCCCGAGACGGTGAAGACCCACATCGCCCGCATGCTCTCGAAGCTGGAGCTTGAGAACCGTCAGCAGCTCGCTGCGTGGCGTCCCAGAGTGGAGCGAAGCCGCTTGCGAGGGCTGCTCTCAGTTCCCGCCGCACTCCGCTCCCTCGCTCGCCCTCTCGCCTGGCTGGGCATCGGAACGGGGGTGCTGGCTGTCGCAGCTGTCGTCGTCGGCGTGCTCGTGTTCGCGGTTGGGAGCGGGGAGCCCGTACCCGTGGCCCCACCGCCCACTCCGACCCCGGCTTCCCCCACGGTTGCGGCCACGCCTTCGGCCCAACCCGCTGCCACAGCGCCCGTCGACACCCCCACGCCCACGCCAATCCCCACATCGCCGTTGGACCCAGCCGTGCAGTTGAGCGTTGGGAGCGGTACCAACTGCGCGGTGCAGGACTCGGGCGAACTCCTCTGTTGGTCGTACGGACGCGAGATGGACACACCACCGGGGAAGTACCTTTCAGTGAGTGTCGGCTTCGACCACGTGTGTGCGGTGCGGGAAACGGGAGCATTGGCGTGCTGGGACGACAACTTCGATGGCGAGGCCGATGCGCCTCCGGGGCGCTTCAGGGCGGTGAGCGCGGGCGATGACTTCACATGCGCGCTGAAGGACTCGGGAGAGATCGTGTGCTGGGGCGAGGGCAGCTACGGCCAGACAGATGGGCCCGTTGGGCAATACGACGCGGTTACTGCCGGGCGCCGTCATGCGTGTGCGATAGGGGAATCGCGTGAGGTGGTCTGCTGGGGGGACAACTCCCTTGGCATAGCCGATGCGCCTTCTGGGCGTTTCGGGGCAGTAAGCGCGCACGACGCTTTCACATGCGCGCTGAGAGACTCGGGGGAGGTCGTGTGTTGGGGAAGGAACGACCACGGCGAAACGACACGTGAGCCTGCGGGGCGGTACGGCTCGGTGAGCGCCGGGGGGTCACACGCCTGCGCGGTGCGGGAGTCGGGCGAGGTGGTGTGCTGGGGCAACAACTACTGGGGCCAGCTTGATGTGAAGCCGGGCCACTACCGCTCGGTCAGCGCGGGTGATTCGGATACGTGCGCCATTCGGCGGTCGGGTGGGGTCGTTTGCTGGGGAAGGAGCGACATCTCAGAACTGCTGGAGGCGCCTCCCGGCGAGTACCGTTCCGTGAGTTCCTTTCTAGGGTGGGCATGCGCTCTGCGAGAGTCGGGCGAGGTAGTCTGCTGGGGCCTAGCCGAAGACGGTCCCTACGATGCGCCGACCGGAACGTACCGCTCGCTCCGCCTTCGGGGTTACCTGGCGTGTGCGCATCGAGATTCCGGCGAGATCGCTTGCTGGTTCCGAGGGGGCGACAGAAGGATGGATGGGCCACCGGGGACTTATGGGTCGCTAAGCATGAGCGAAACCCATGTGTGCGCACTGGAGGACTCAGGCGATCTCGCCTGCTGGGGGGGCAACTCGAGCGGCCAGACGGATGTACCCCACGGCCGCTACCAGGCGGTGAGTGTCGGCCGTTTCCACACCTGCGCACTGCGGGATTCGGGAGAAGTCGCCTGTTGGGGCGCGGAAGACGATCTGGAGCATCCCGACGAAACTGATCATGGCATGCCAGTGGACTACGGCCAGGCCGTGACGCCGGACGGAAAATACCTTTCGGTAGCCGCGGGCGAGGAGCACACCTGCGCGGTGCGGGAGTCGGGCGAGCTCCTCTGCTGGGGCCGAGACTATCGCTCAGGAGGTTCCAGTTCTGAGCTTCGGGCGCCACCGGGAGCGTACCGTTCCGTGGCCGCCTACCGTTACCTGACGTGCGCCCTGCGTGAGTCGGGGGAGATGGTCTGCTGGATTCCCGCCTACGCCGATCTAGTTGAAGGACCGCCCGGGAAGTATCGCTCGTTGAACCCAGATGAACCGTGTGCAGTTCACGAGTCGGGCAAGTCGGTCTGCTGGCCAGCTCCCGGGTCGCTTTACCCGGGCGACCTATTCAGTGCCGCAACCTACACGCTTCCGCTGGCCGAGGGATACCGCTCGGTGAGCTGGGATGGCCACGTCACCTTCGCGGTGCTGGAGACGGGAGAAATCGTCCACTGGGGGGGATGGGAGTCGGTGCCAGCGGAGCTTCAATAGGATCCTGTTTGGCAACACCGGCTCGCAGGCCACTCACTCGGCGAAGTGGAGAGCAGGAAAAGGTCCTGGACCTAGCCGGGTGCGTAAGAGACGAACACCAGCCCCGCAATCGTCACAATCGCCAGCACCCACATCAGCGGGGACATACCACGCCGGGCCTGCCGCGTGGCCAGCGGGGTCATCACGGGGAGGGAGCCCGTGGTGGCGTCACCCAACTCGACGGGCTGCACGGGTGTGGGCTCGGGATCGTCAGCCCGCCGGCGAGGGCCGCTGTCATGGAGCAGTTCGCGCGATGGCACCTTCGCCGGCTCGAGCGTCCAGAAGCCAGCGACCGCTATTCCTGGACCGAGATGAACGCCCGGGTGGAGATGGGGGAGCATCGCGCTGCTGACGAAGCCCGCGTGGCAAATCTCATCATGCCAGCGCGACATCGGGCTGCAGATGGCCCCGCCGGACGCGGATACCAGTCCGGCGACGATGGAAGCGGCGAGGGGTCCGAGGCGCTTCACGGGTGCAAGGCTAGCACACACCGAAACCCCCGCTCCCTGTCCGGCATCGTGCAGGTGACGCGGAGTGATCGACGCGGGAGCCAGACGTACCCGTGCAGGCGCTCGGGCGACGAAGAAGGGCGCGAGCCTCGTGGGTGGGGGCAGCACACCGGGCATTCGCTCTCCGTCACTGAAAGGCGGCTCTCTCACTAACCGATGCGTTTGCCCACCAGGATGTGACCTCCTCCGGCGTGCCTATAATGGCGACGCCAGCAGGCCCCGGGAGCAGCGTGATGACTACCGAAACCGTCGCGGCGAGTTACGACCTTGACCCTGCCGACCCCGTCGCGGGGATTACGGATGAGGTGATCGCGCGCTGGGAGAAGGACGGCGTGGTCATGCTGCGCAATGCGCTCGGGCCCGAGTGGATGATGCTGCTGGGGATGGGGCTGGGGAAGGTGCTGGCGGACTCGGGGATGCAAAAGGCGACGTTCTTCGAGGGCACGGAGGGCGAGTTCCACGAGACGGTGCGGAACTTCGACTACTGCTTCGAGATCAGGCGGCTGCTGTACGACTCGCCGATCAAGAAGATCCTGGGGCGGTTCATCCGCTCGGAGAACGTCTGGTACTACTCGGACGAGTTCTTCCTCAAGAGCAGCGGCGGGGCGGAGCGGACGCCCTGGCACCAGGACACGCCCTACTACCCGATCGGGGGCTCGCAGTTCGCCTCGATGTGGATCTCGCTGGACGAGCTGAAGCGCGAGGAGTGCCTGGAGTTCGTCGCGGGGAGCCACCTGGGGACGATGTACGACGGCTTCAACCCGTCGAAGCCGGACGACCCGTCGAGCGGGTTCTACGGCGAGGAGCTGCCGATCCTGCCGGACATCGAGGCGGACCGGGAGAGCTTCCCGATCGTCGGCTGGGAGGTGAACCCGGGCGACGTGATCGTGTCGAACCCGCACATCATCCACGGGGGCGGCCCAACGAACCTCGACAGCCAGCGGCGCGCCCTCGCGGTTCGGATGTTCGGCGACGACGTGGTGTTCGCGTCGCGGCCGGCCTCACGGCCGACGGTGCCGACGACGCCGGGCCTGGGGCTGCACCTGAAGCCGGGGGAGCCGCTGCGGAGCCCCTGGTACCCGCAGCTCGACCCGCCGCCCCCATCGGAGCGGTACGGCTAGCCGCAGCGCTGTCGCTCAGGGTTTCAGGAGTTCCGCGCGGTAGGTCTCGAACCGGCCGTAGAAGTCGTCGGGGGTAAGGCCGAAGGCCTGTTCGAAGGCGGCCTCCCAGCTCCCGGCGCGCGGCTCGTAGCCGTCGTGGCCGGCGTCGCTGCGGGGCAGGAGGCGGTAGTACTCGAGGAGCGAGCGCTCGCCGGCGTGCTTCACGAGCCAGTCGACAGCGAGGAGGCTCAGCGCCAGGCTCTCGCTGTTTCCCGCCGTCTGCCAGCCCTCCTGCGTCTCGATCTCCTGCAGGGGCGTGGATGTCGTGTGGGCCTCCCCGGTGAGGCGGACAAGTTCGTCCTCGTAGGGTTCTTCTCCCATCCATGCCTTGAAGGCGATGGTCGCGTAGTAGTGCCCCGCCTCGCGGATCCACCACGGTTGGCCGGCGCTGGCCGTCGGAGGGCGGAGCATTATGAACGCCATGCGGACAAGGGTCCGATCGGACAATTCGCCACTGCAGGACACCCTGTGGAATACGAACTGTGGGGTTCGAAACGAACAGTAGGTCGTCCCGCTGAAGTACCGCTGACGGTAGAGGCCGTAGAGGGTGGGCCGGGCCGACTCATCGTCGGCGGCTACGTACACGGAGTACTCGTACGGCTCTGCTCCCAACTGGCTGATGAGGAAGGTGCTGATGTCCTTCAGCCTTGTGCGGAGAGACTCCTGGAGGGCGGGGGCGACGTCGCCGAGAAAAACGGCTACCGGCTGGGTCACGTCGTCGATCGTGTGGGGCAGGGGGCGGGTCGCCGCCTCACGGTAGGCTTCCCGGTCGTCGGTGAACTCCTCCAGGCCGATGTCGAAGAGGACGCGCAGGGCGCTCTCGAAGCCGGCCTCTTCGCGCGCCGGTTCGAAGGTCGCGTAGAAGGCTTCGGTACTGATGCCGAAGGCCTGTTCGAAGGCGGCCTGCCAGTCCAGCAGGGATGACAGCAGGCGGTAGTACTCGATGAACGATTCGAGGCGCACCTGTTCGGGGAGCGACGTCGGAGCGCGAGATGCCGGGGCGGTGTCGCCGTCGGGTTCTCGTGCGGCATGCTGGACCAGCCAATCCACCGCAAGCGCGCCCATCTCGTACCCGCCGGGGATTCCGTAGATTTCATCCTCGAGCTCAGTGATCGGCCGGTCGAGGTAGTCGGCGGAGTGATGCCAGCCCTGGCGGATGGTCTCGCCGGCCTGAACCCCTACCGCGACTTCGTACAGGGCCGCTGCGTACGTTGCCGCCCCTTCCGTCATCCACCGGGGCGGGTACGGGTACTTCGCGAAGCTGTGCTGGAGGACATGGAAGTACTCGTGGGCGAGGGTGCGGTTGAGGGAGAGTCCGGTGACCTCGCTTCCGATGCTGACGGTGGAGGACTGCACGCGGCTGCCGGGGGGACGGCCCAGGAAGACCGTTCTGGCCTGGTTGGGAAGGCCCTCTCCGGAGCGGAGGTCGAAATCTGGCGGCTGGATGTCGTAGGTCTCGGCAAAGAACGCGATCACCTCGGCAAGCCCCGCGTGCACATCCTCCCGGCGCTCAGGCGTGACCTCTTCGGTGAAGGTAACGGTGGTTCTGCCGAACCCCGACTGCCACCAGCTCACCTCGCCGGAGAGGTCCACAAGCAATCCGTCACCGCGGTTCAGCGTTTCCAGGGTGTTGAGGTCGCCCGCCCCGGGCACGTACACCTGGAACCGCTGCGCCTCCGCGTCCCAGCGCCAGGCGACCCTCAGGCTGTCGCCGAACCGGGCGAAGGCCGCGTCGACCGGTTCGGCATCGCGGCCGGTCCAGCCGGTCAGGTTGAGGCCCGCTTCGAGCGCGAGCAGGGCGTACCTGTCCCAGACGGGGCGGACCCACTCGACGACGGCGTCGCTCTCGATGTGCAGCCAGACCCCCTGCCCATGGCTGACGCGGCTCATGCGGTAGCCGGTGCTGGTGGGGGTGGACCGGCGGTAGCGCTGGTCTCTGGTGTCCCATCCACGGATCTCCGTCAGCTCCGGGATGGCCTCGAATATCTGGCGCACGTGGGTGGTGCGGTCCACCCAGCCGACCATGTTCCAGCCGGGGTGGAGAAGCGTCGTGACGGTCTCGCGCTCGGGCTCCTGGGCCCCGGCGGTGGTCGCGGGCATGGAGGCGACCCACAGCAGCAGTGCGAGGGTGCTCCCGAGCAGCAGGGCGAGGATGCGGCCTGACCTCAAGCTGGCGTCTCTCCAGGCACGTGGTGTACGCGTGAGGGCGTCCTCCCCCGACGCTAGCACGTCCTGCGCTGAAGCACCCGACTTTCTGGCTGCACCGCACACCGTGCCTTTCCGGAGAGGGGCAACTCGATGTACTAAGCTGGGGGTGATCCCCACGAAGGCAATCGCTCATGACGCTCGGCGACACCATCCGTTCCGCAATCGCACCGGCGTACGTGCGCACGAGACTGCTGCAGGAGCGCATCCAGTCGGGGGTGTCGTGGTATCCGCTCGATTCCGACTACATCGCGGACCCGTACCCCACGTATCGGCGGCTCCGCGAGCGCGATCCGTACCATCGGAGCCTGCTCACGGGCATGCTCGTCGTCTCCCGGTACGAGGATGTCGACGCCATCCTGCGGGACCACCAGCGGTTCAGGAACGGAGAGCGGGAGTGGCAGGGCCGGGGCATCAGCAACTCGGACATCCGGGAGCAACTGACCCCGTCGATCCTGTCCCTCGACCCGCCCGACCACACGCGCCTGCGGGGCCTCGTGAATCGGGCGTTCACCCCCCGGCAGATCAACATGATGGAGGACCACGTGCGCGCGACGGCGCACCGGTTGCTGGACGAGGTGGGCGACAGCGACGAGTTCGACCTGATGGCGAACCTGGCGACGCTGCTCCCGATGATCGTGATCGCGGAGATGATCGGGGTTCCGACCGAGGACCGGGCGCAGTTCAAGCTCTGGTCGGACCGGCTGGCCCGGGTGCTGGAGCCGAACCTCACGAAGGAGGAGGGTCGCCTGGTCCTCCAGACGGCGGACGAGTTCCACGACTTCTTCGCGCCGATCATCGAGGAGCGGCGACGGAACCCGAAGGACGACCTGGTCTCGCGCCTGGTGCTGGCGGAAGAGGAAGGCAACCAGCTCACGACGGAGGAGACGCAGGTCACCCTGCGCCTGCTGCTCGTGGCGGGGAACGAGACGACGACGAACCTGATCGGGAACGGCCTGCGCGCGCTGCTGGGGCACCCCGACCAGATCGAGCTCCTGCGCGAGCAACCGGAGCGAATGCCTACTGCCATCGAGGAGTTGCTACGCTACGACGCGCCGGTACAGGTCGACGGACGGTATGTGGCGGAGGACGCGGCGATCGGGGACAAGGTGGCGGAGCGAGGCTCGCGGCTGCTGCTCCTGATCGGGGGCGCCAACCGCGATCCGGAGCAGTTTTCCGACCCGGAGACGCTCGACGTGACGCGGGAGGAGGCGGTCAACATCTCGTTCGGCCGCGGCATCCACCACTGCCTGGGGGCGCCGCTGGCGCGAATGGAGGGGCGCATCGCCTTCGAGGTGCTGCTGGAGCGCTTCGGCGAGATCGGCTTCGGCTCGGGCGAACCCGTCTACAAGCCCAACATCGTCCTGCGGGGCCTGCAACAGTTCCCCATCCGGGTGCGGCGCCGGGGCGGGCGCAGCTTCGCCGGGGCGGAGGCGGACCCCACGGCGGCGGCGGGCTAGGGAGCGCCTCAGGCGTCCCGTTCGATACGGGACAGGAACTGCGGCGCATTGACGATGGTGATGCCTTCGTGCTCCCCGAGCGGGAGAAGGTGCCGGCGGTCGCCCGTGACGAGGTAGTCGGCCGAGGAGGCGACGGCGCAGTCGAGAACCCGGTTGTCTGCCGGGTTGTCCTGCAGGACATCCGGGCCTCGCGGAGGTTCGATGACGGTGGCCGCATCTCGCAGCATGGCGAGGGCCTGCGTCACGCGTTCACCATCCCATCCGAACTTGCGGACGAGAACGCCGCCGACCTCCTGGAGGATGAAGGGCGAGAGGAACAGGTCGAAGCGGTTCCGACGAGCAAGGTCGAGGACGGTCCGCTCGTTCCCAGGGAAGTTGAGGCCGGAGATAACGACGTTGGAATCGAGAACCACCCTCACGAGCGTGGGGAGGCAGCTTCGCTTCGGTATTCGTCGATGAGGAGCGCCACGTCCTCGGGGCCGAGGCCCTGCTCCCTAGCGCGCTGCTCACCGTAGTCGAGGATGCTGCGCCACTCGCGTTCTTCGAGATAGCGAAGCACGGCTTCGCGGAGGAGCTCGCTGCGGGAGCGCCCCTCGCTCCTCGTGACTTCGTCCACCCGTTCCATGAGGTCGGGCGAGAGGGAGAAGGTGATGGTCCTTGTCGACCGTGGCATGGGCACCCTCGTCTTATCGAGCCTTACCCAGCGTGCAGCCGAGCGCCGCCACCTGTCAACCAGGAGCAGGGGCAGCGGTTGGGGTCTGGCCATCGCCAGGAGGAAGCAGCGCCGGGGCCGCTTGAACGGACCCATCACCGCTCCGGTACCTGCCGAGCAGTTGAGGGGCGAAGCAATAGCTTGTCCTGAATTTCACGAACTCCACAGGTGATTCCTTTCACATACTGTGTGACTAGTGACGGGAATGGCAGCCTCGTATTGTTCTCCGATAGTGTCTTGACGTGCGTCGTAGGATGCGGATAAATGGATTCAATGCATCTGTAAGTCGAGGATTGCAGGAGGCTCGCTATGCTGGCAGAAAAGGCGGAACGGTCGGCAGACGGGGGTGGCGGGGAGCGGCGGCGCGGGCATGACGCGCTCCACCACGCGAGGGAGCGGATGGACGCCGCGATCGTGGCCTCGGCGGAGGACGCGATGGCCTGGGCCGGCGGCCTGCACGACGCCCTCGATGAGCTGGCCGACGTTCTCCACCGGCACCGGGAGGCATCGGAACGGCCCGGGGGAAGCCTTGATGAGATAGAGCGGATGGAGCCGAGGCTGAGCGCTCGCGTCGAGCGGTCGCGGTCGGAGCACCAGCCGCTCATCGACCGTACGGAGACGCTACGGGACACGGTGGCCCACCAGATGGAGGGGGGCAGGGTGGAGGTGAACCGTCTTCGCGGGGTTGCGGGTCGCCTGGAGAGCGACTTTCGCGATCACATCGCGGCGGGCGTCGAGTTGACCTACGAGGCCTTCGAACGGGACATGGGCGGAGAGGGCTAGGCCCTACGAGCGAAGAACGCGGGAACGCGGGAAGGAGCTCTTTCATGGACGAGCCGCACACCTACAAGATCGTCGAACTCGTCGGCTCCTCGCCTGACGGCGTGGATGCGGCCATCGCGAACGCGCTTGAGCGCGCCAGCCGGACGCTGCGCAACCTCGACTGGTTTGAGGTTCGGCAGATCCGGGGGGCGATCAGCGAGGGCAAGGCCGCGGCCACGCAGGTCACGCTGGGCGTCGGCTTCCGCATCCTCAGTCCGGAGGATCTGCACCGGGAGTGAGTCCCGGACGGGCGGCATGCCGGCACTTGCTGTAAAGTGCACCTAGCTGGAGTTCAGCTTGAGGGAGCACTCTTCCGGCATGCCGCCCGCGGGCGCCACGGCGCCGTTCACGGACCACTACCAGGACGACCACTCGGTCCAGCCGGTCCTCACTCCCATCGGGAACGAGGTGGGGCTGTACCGGGATTGGTTGAAGCTTCGCCTCTCGCCGGCGTACTACGGGCTGGACGTTCCCCACGGGAACGGGGAGCCCGTGGTGGTGGTGCCTGGCTTCATGGGCACCGACCTCTCGCTCATGGAGCTGTTCTGGTGGCTCGGGCGGATCGGCTATGAGCCCTACTACTCGGGCCTGGGACTGAACGTCGATTGCCCCGATGCCTCAACCGACCTGGTGTGGGGCGTGGTGCGGCGGGCGGCCGATGAGACGGGGCGGCGCGTTCACCTCGTGGGGCACAGCCTGGGGGCGCTGATCGCACGCAGCGTCGCGTTCGAGCACCCCGAGTCGGTGGACCTGCTGATCTCGCTGGCGGCGCCCTTCAACGAGGTCGCGTACGTCCACCCGGCGCTGATCGAGGCGATGGCGGCGGTGCGCCGGCAGGCGGGCTCACACCTGACCTGGAACGTGGAGCCGGCCTGCTACAGCGGCCACTGCACGTGCCGCTTCACCGGGCACATCATGCGACCGAGCCAGCCGGCGTTCCGGCGGCGGGCCCTCTATGCGGAGCGGGACGGACTGGTGAGCCCGGAGAGCTGCCTCGAGGACGAGCCCGAATACAACATCGGGATCGCGACGAGCCATTACGGAATCATCTACAGCAGCGAGGCGTACCGGACGGTGGCCGAGCTGCTGGCCGAAGCGAACCGCTAGGCCCTGGCCTTCGCCCTCGGCTTCTTGGCGTTGCCGGTCGCGGGGGCGCCGGTCGCGGCTGCGGTGAAGCTTTCCATGCCCTTCTGGAAGAGGTCGGCCCAGGGGTTGGAGGCCTGCCACTCGCGCGAGAGATCGAGGGCTGCTTCGGCGGCGGTGCGGCTGGCGCTGAGGAGGCTGTCGAGGGCCTCGCGGGCCTCGCCGCTGGCGGCGACGGCTTCCTTGTAGGCGGTCTGGGTGAAATCGAGCGCCTGGCTCTGGGCGGCGACGGCGGACTCCATGATGGCGGAGTAGGCAGCGCCCATGTCGGCGGGGTCGGCGGCGACCTGCCGCGCGAGGTCGAGGGCCTGGCGCTGGGCGGCCGTGACGTCGGCGAGGAGCTGGCGGGAGAGGTTGAGGCCCCGCTCGTTAGCCTGCTCGATGGCGCGGGCAAGGGCGTCGTAGCTGGCCAGGAGGGCCTCGAAGTACTGGTCGGTCTGGGAGGTGTTGCTCATGCTGGTCGCTCCGTTGAAGTCCGTGATGCTGAGACAGTACGGCCGCCGGCAGCTACATGCAACTTGCAGATTGCGTGTATTGGCACCTAGCGACAGAATGTTCCCATGGCTGAAAGCGGCGGGCGCAAGCGCACGACCTCGGAGCCGCGTCTCCACGGGGAGATGCTGGCCACGAGCCTGCTCGCCTTCCTGAAGGGCTGCAACGCCTACGGCTACCAGCTCAGCCAGCAGCTGAGCGAGTCGGGGCTGCCGCAGTCCGACAGCGGCACGGTGTACCGGGCGCTGCGACAGCTCGAGAGCAGCGGCTTCGTTTCTTCGTTCTGGGACACCTCCGACCAGGGTCCGGCGCGGCGCATGTACTCGCTGACGGCGGCGGGGGAACTGTTCCTGGGGACGTGGATCGAGGCGCTCAACCGGTACCAGGAGGTGCTCACGGGCGCGCTCGCGGGGTTCGACACGACACCCGCGGCCGAGGACGAGGGCACGGAAGAGGACGACGCATGAGCACGAACGAAACATCCGCCCCCGACTTCTCGGAGGCGTGGCGGCAGTGGGCGACGCAATCGGAACGGCAGTGGAACGAGTTCTTCAACCAGATGATGGGTACCGAGGAGTTCAGCCAGAGCCTGGGCCGCAACCTCGACGTGTTCCTGCACTTCCAGAAGACGATGAACGAGGCGATGGGCTCGTTCTTCACGGCCATGAACGTTCCCACGCGCACCGACGTGCTGGCGCTGGGCGACCGCATGCTGGCGATCGAAAACCGGCTGGCGGCGATCGAGGCGCAGCTTTCCGCGGCGCTGGCGAACCCTCCGACGGGCGGTGGCACCGCCAAGCCGAGCAGGCCGAAGCGCACGAAGCGTCCCCCCAGGGGGAGCGAGGGCGGCTCCTCGAATTAACGCGGCGGTAACCCGCCTGTTTCCATTCCGCCGAGATTTGTTTTGCGCATTGCGGGGCGACCCCGCACCTTGGACTGACCGATGACGACCGCTTCTGCTTCCCCTTCCCCTGATGTTGCCCGCCAGGTCCAGGCGACTGTCGACGCGATCGTGCGGCGGGGGCTGGTGGGGCTCGAGTACATCTCGCTGGAAGACCCGCAGGTCGGCTCGACGCCGAAGGATACGATCCACACCGACGGCTCGATGAAGCTGTACCACTACCGCGCCCAGACCGACGAGGTCTACCGCGTTCCCCTGCTGGTGGTGACGTCGCTTGTGAGCAAGCCGTACATCCTCGACCTGACACCGGGCCAGAGCATGATGGAGTTCCTGGTGCAGCAGGGGTACGACGTGTACCTGATCGACTGGGGGGTGCCGCGCACGGAGGACAGCAGCCTCAAGCTCGAGGACTACGCCCTCTCCCGCATCCCCGAGTGCGTCGATCGGGTGCTGGAGGACTCGGGCGAGGACGAGCTGAACCTGCTCGGGTACTGCGTGGGCGGTTCGCTGGCGCTGATGTACATGGGCACGCATCCCGACACGCCGGTGCGCAACATGGCCTGCCTGACCACCCCCGTGAACTTCAAGGGGATGGGGCTCTTCAGCCAGTGGACGGACGAGCGCTACTTCGACGTCGACCGCATCGTCGACACGCTGGGCAACGTTCCCGGCGAGATCCTGCTGTCGGCGTTCGACATGCTGCGTCCGACGGGGCGCCTGACGAGCCCGATCCAGGTGCTGGATCGCATCCGCGACGACAAGTACGTGAAGTCGTTCATGATGGTCGACCGCTGGGCGGCTGATCAGATCCCCTTCCCGGGCGAGGCCTTCCGCCAGATGGTGAAGGAGCTGTACTGGAAGAACGCGATGTTGGAAGGAACGCTGGAGTTGGAGGGCCGGCCCGTGGACTTGCCCTCCATCCGGGTGCCGATGATCCACGCGATGGCGCAGCACGACCACATCGTGCCCTACGAGGCGGCCAAGCCCGCGCTCGAACAGGTGGGGTCGGAAGACACGGAAGAGGTCGTCCTGCGGGGCGGCCACGCCAGTCTCGTCGCCGGAGGGAACGCCATGTATCGTCTCTGGCCAAAGTTGGACCAATGGCTTTCGGTACGTTCGATCTGACGTCGGTGAACAGCGACGAGCGTTACCCCGCCTCGGGCACGGTGGGGGGCAAGCGCGTGACGCTTCGGCTCATGGAGGCGGGCGACGGCGATGCCGTGCTCGCCTTCGCGCGGGCGCTCCCCGACCACGACCTCCTGTTCCTGCGGCGCGACATCACGCAGCCCGAGCAGGTGGAGACGTGGGTGCAGCGCATCGGCGCGGGTGTGACGACCTCGCTGCTGGTACTCGACGGGGATGACAGCATCGCAGGGTACGCGACCGTCGATCGCAACGACTTGCCCTGGTCGCAGCACGTGGCCGAATTGCGCGTGCTCGTGGGGCCGACCCTTCGGGGGCGGGGCATCGGGCGGCTGTTGACGGAGGAGGCGTTCCGCATCGCGCTGGGGATGGGCGTCGACAAAATCATCGGGCAGATGACGGTCGACCAGCACGAGGCTATCGCCGTCTTCCGCTCGCTGGGCTTCCAGCCGGAGGCGCTGCTGCGGGACCACGTGAAGGATCGCGCGGGCGAGAAGCACGACCTCGTCATCCTCAGCCACGACGTTGCGGCAGCGCAGCGGACGATGGCGGCCGTGGGCGTGCTGGACGCCGTCGAAGGCAACTGAGGCGCGTCGCTTGGACGACATAACCACCAGAATCATCGAGTTCTACGCGACGCCGCCCGCAGCCGACCTTGAGCGGGTCACGGGCCTCGAGATCCGCGAGCGCTGGGCGGTCACGGCCGGATTCCTGAACCAGGGCGGGCCGGACAGGACCGTGGAACGCGGGCGCGTGGTCGCGAGGCGGCGGGGAGAGGCGCTGACCGTGGACCTGTACCGGCCGGATGGCGATGGGCCCCATCCGGGCATCCTGTTCATCCACGGCGGCTCGTGGGTCGCCGGTTCGCCCCTGACGCACGACAAGCTGGCTCGGCGGCTGGCGGAGCGCGGCTACTCGGTGGTGAGCGTGGACTACGCGCTCGCTCCCGAACACAAGCACCCCGAGGGGCTCGACGACTGCGTGCTGGCCGCGGACTGGCTGGCAGGGGAGGCGGCGGGCCTCGGGATCGATCCGGGGCGGCTGGCGATCATGGGCGACTCGGCGGGCGGGAACCTGGCGGCGGCGACGCTGCACCGGCTGCTCGACCGGGACGGGGCGACGGTGTTCCAGTCGGCGGTGCTGCCCTACGGCGTGTACGACTTCCCGGCGATGCTGGAGTTGCCGGAGGACTCGCCCTTCGTGAACGGGCGCATCTTCGTGTGGCAGGTGGAGGACTACTTGGGAGTGGCGCCGGACGACCCGTTGCTGGCCTCGCCGGCCGTCAGCCCGCGCCTGGGCCCGCACCTCTCGAGCTACCCGCCGGTGTTCATGACGGCGGGGACGCGCGACCCGCTCCTCCAGCAATCGCTGGACTTCGCGGAGTCGCTGAGGGCGGCAGGGGTGGAGGCGGAGATGCTCGTCTGCGAGGGGGCCACGCACGCGTTCCTGCAGATCGAGGACGTGCCGGCAGCGGGCGAGGGCCTGGACGCGATCGAGGCCTTCCTGGGACGGACGCTGGGCTAGCTCAGCAGGACTCCGCAGCGGCGCAGGAGGCGCTTCTCGGAGGCGGGCAGGAGTTCGAGGAAGGGACTGGCGGCGTCCCTGTCGCCATCGCTGAAGTGGAGGATGGCGATGATGCGGGCGAGCATCGCGTGGTCGAAGCCGGCCAGATCCTGCGTCAGGAGCGCCTCGACCGTGCTAGCGCCGGCGCCCGGTGCGCCGGATCGTTCGCCGATGACCCGGAGCATGGCCGCGAGTCGCGCCGCCTCGAGGGTGTCGCTGAACGGGTCGTCGATGAGGTCGGGGGCGAGGGAGTCGGCGAGACTTGCGCGGGCTTCCATCTCTTCCTCGCCCCAGGCCTGGTGGTGGCGAAGGAGCGCCTCGACGGAGGCTGCTCGCACGAGGCGCGGCTGGGGCACGGGCTCGCCGAAGGCGCGCATGGCGACGCCCTCGCGCAGGCCCCCGGCGGCGATCGTCAGGCGGCCGGCGCCGAGGTGTCGCATCAACTCGTCGAGGATGACGGCGCCGCCAACGATGGAGTCGGCGCGGCCGGTGCGGACGCCGTCGATGTCGCAGCGCTCGGCAGCAGTGTGCGCCATGAGGAAGGCGTTCACGTCGCGAAGCGTGGTCCGGTCGAGCGAGTAGCCGTGGGGCCGGGAGAGGGGATAGCCGGTCTGGCGCTGGGCGAGCCGGGCGAGGGTGCGGGCGCTCCCGCCGGTGGCGATGAGCTCCTCGCCGCCGTCCAGCCGGGAAGGCGCGTTCGTGGCGAGGGTGGCGGCGATCATGCGGCGCATGGCCTTGACCTGCTTGCGGGTTGGGGGGTCGGCGGTGAGCCACTCGGCGCTGGCGCCGAGGGCGCCGAGCGGGAAGCTCCAGGCGCCGACGATCGTGCCCGCGATGACGCGGGCCACCTCGGTGCTGCCGCCCCCGACATCGACGATGACGCCGGAGCGGATGGGCAGCCCATGGAGGGCGCCCACGGCTGCTAGCTCGGCCTCTTCCGCTCCATCGAGGATTTCGATGGCGAGGCCCAGTTCGGCGTGGGTGCGCGCAAGAAGCTCGGCGCGGTTCCGCGCCGAGCGGATGGCGGCGGTGGCGACCACCCTGAGCGAAACAGCGCCCGCCTCGCGGGCGAAGGCGGCGAACTCGGCGACGGCGTCGATGGTGGTGGCGACGCCGCGCTCGCTCAGAAGGGAGTCGTGGTCGAGTTCGGTGGCCAGGCGCAGGTCGAGCCGCTCCTCGGCGATGGTCTCGAGAACGCCGGGGATGGGGTGGTCGAACACGACGACCCGGGCGGAGTTCGAACCGAGGTCGAGAATGGCGACAGGTGCGTGCGAAGGGGGAGCAAAAGAAACGCCGTCAGCGACGGCCAGTGGAGACAAACCGGCTGGGACTACTCCCATCGCACTCAACATACAGGAAGTGCGGCCGTGAATTGTTAACGGTCGTTCACGATATCGAGAGCGCCCGCCGGAGGGCGTGCCAGCGCCGCCCGCGCAGACGGGCGTAGCGCTTGGGGAACTTCCAGCGGTATCCCTCGGCCTCGGCGGTGGCGTTGGCGGCCAGCTCGTTGGCCGCGCGGACGCCTGCCTTGCCCAGGCGCTCGCTCTCGTCGCGCGCGAGGGCGGAGTAGAACTCCGCCGCCACAGCGGAGTCCTGATGGTCGCCGAGGAGGGTCTGGAGCCGTGTCGCCTGGCGGATGTAGGCCTCGGCGGATTCCCCGCCGAGGGGGGCGAAGAACTCGAGCACGTAACGCAGATCGCGCACCCTGAGGCGGAGGGCGTGGTAGTCGGCATCGGGGGACTTGCTGTCGATGGCGGAGCCGAGGCGGCGCGCGCGGCGGCGCTGGTCCTCGACGGTCTCGAGGGCGGAGGCGAGGGCCGGCTCGTCCCCGAGCCCGGCCGTGGGGCCGGCGCGCAGCAGGTCCGACACGGTGTCGGTCATGGCGACGTAGCGCTCCGAGTCGAGCGCCGCCAGGACATCCTCGCGGGTACGGGCGAGGCGATCGTCGAAGATCGCCTCGATGGCGCCGGCGGCCTTGCGGCCGATGAGCGGCGCGGCCAGGGCGAACCGCTCGCGCTGCACGTCGAGGTCGCGGGCCTCGCCGAGGGAGCGTCCGAGCGAGCGGAGCTCGCGGCGCTGTTTCGCGAGCGCGGGCGGCAGGATGTCGCGGAACGTGTCGAGGGCGGCGCGCAGACGGCGCGTGGCGACACGCATCTGGTGGACGCCCTCGATGTCGTCCCCGAGCCGGGCCACGGGCTCGTGCTCGACCAGGCGGAGGAAGTCGCGCCGGAGGGCGGCGTAGGCGACCTCGGCCAGCGATCTGTCCCGATCGATGGTCATGGGACCGACGGGGCTGGGCTCCCAGCCGGGCGAGGCGCCGGCGGCGGCGAGGGCGGCGGCGAGCTTCCCGGAAAGCGCTGGCCGGAGCCCGGCTCCGTCGCGAAGGGCGGCCACGAAGGGTTCGGCGCGCCCGACGGAGTCGTCGCCCACCTCGATTTCGACGCGCAGGAGCTCGTGGGCCTTGCGCCCTTCCCCAACGATCGTGCGGTCGAGGGCGACCTCCCCGAGCGGTCCCTTCCCGTCGGAAAGCGCCACGGTGGTGCGGTGGGTGGTAAGGGCCGCCACGGAGCGAAGGGCGTGCGGGCCCACGAGCCTACGCAGCAGGGCGCTGGCCTCCCCCGCAGGGTGGGCGACAGCGCCGGCGACCTCCCCGAGTCCGTCGAGGGGCTCGTCGAGTTCGAAGCGCTTGCGGAAATGGCCGTCGCCACCGGCGAGGCCCTTGAGCGTGAGCTCGGCGGCCTCTCCCCGACGGCGGGTGCGGCAGGCGAAACCGGCCCGCCAGACGAGCCAGCCGGCGGTGTCCCAGTACTCGTCGCGAAGCTCCCGCTCGGCGCCGGGCTGGACGCAGAACGGCGCCGGCGTCTCGCGATCGAGCCAGCCGCGAACGGCTTCGAGGTCGTCCGGGATGAACTGCCACTCGATTTCCATAACTCTGGCGGAATTCGTCATGGAGCCAGTATCGTAACGGGGTACAGGATCTTCGGGGTTGCACGGGACGTTAATCCGGTGGCTGTTCCCTACCGGGAGGGAATCTAGTGGTGTCCACCGTCCTCTCGCGAGAACGATCCTGGCTTCGTTTCAATCACCGCGTGCTGCTGCAGGCCACGCGGGATGACGTGCCGCTGCTGGAGAAGCTGCGCTTCCTCGCGATCTTCGCGTCCAACCTGGACGAGTTCTTCGCGGCGCACATCTACGGTGTGTACGAGCGGGAACGGAGCGGCGGCCGGCGGGAGGCGGACGAGTACCGGGCCGTCCTCGCGGAAGCCTACGAGAGCGCGCTCCAGGCGACGGAGATCCACGAGCAGCTGCGGAACGCCCTCACGGAAGTTGGCTTCCTGCTGCTGGAGCCGGGTGAGCTGACGCCGCTGGAGCGGAGCTACTTCGGCGCCTACCTGGCGGAGGAGGCATCGCCACGAGCGGACCTGCTCGACCCGGGGGCGCTGGCGGGCCTTTCGAGCCGCGCCCTCTACCTGGCGGCGGGGCGGGAGTCGCTGGACTATCTGGTGCGGCTGCCGGACTCGCTGCCGCGCCTGCTACCGGTTCCAGGGAGGCCGGGGGCGTTTGTGCGGCTGGGGCCGCTGGTGCGCCTGCGCAGCGACCTGTTCCTGCCGGAAGACCTGCCCATGTACGAGATGCGGCTCACGCGCCTGGCCGACCTCGACGTGCAGCGCGTGGACTGGGACGACCTCGCGCAGGCAATCGAGGACCGGCCGGAAGGGCCGGCCACGCGGCTGGAGGTGGAGCGGGCGTTCCCCTGGGTGGCGGACGTGCGGGAGGCGCTGAACCTGCCGGAGGAAGCGGCGTTCCGGCTGTCGCCGCCGCTCGACCACCGCTACCTGAACACACTCATCGACGAGGAGCCCCCGAAGCGGAACTCGACGCCGCTGCGGTACAAACCCATCGCGCCCCGGGCCGCGCCGGACTTCGTGGCCGACCCGTTCGAGTTGCTTGACGAGCGCGACGTGGCGTTCTACCACCCCCTCGACGACTACGGGTCGGTCGAGGCCTTCGTCGATCGGGCGGCGGAGGATCCGGAGGTGGACCAGATCCGGATCAGCCTCTACCGGCTCGGCGCCCGCAACCCGATCGCGGAGGCGTTGATGCGGGCGGCGGAGGCGGGCAAGGACGTGGCCGTGCTGCTGGAGGGGCGGGCACGCTTCGACGAGCTGCAGAACCTGCACTGGAGCCTGCTGTTCCGGGCGGCGGGAGTCCGCATCCTGCCGCTGCCGGTGGGGTACAAGGTCCACGCCAAGGCGCTCTACGTGCGCCGCGGGGGGCGGGGCTACGTGCACCTGTGCACGGGGAACTACAACCCCATGAACGGGCGTCTCTACACGGACATCTCGCTCTTCAGCTCGAACCAGGAACTGGCCAGCGATGCGCTCGAGTTCTTCGACGCGCTGGAGGACGGGGAACCGCCGCAGCTCGGGCGGATGCGCTACGGGATCGATGCCCGCGACGCGATGCTGGAGAAGATCCGCGCCGAGGCCACTCCCGGCGGGCACGTCATCCTGAAGATGAACCACCTGACCGACCCAGCTGTCTTCGAGGCGCTGGGGGCGGCGGCGGATGCGGGGGCGCGGGTCGATGTGATCGCGCGCAGCACGCTCACGCTGCACGACGACCGCTTCGTGATGCGCAGCATCGTCGGGCGCTTCCTTGAGCACGCGCGGGTGGCGGCGTTCCGCTCCGGTGGGGAGTGGGAGGTGTGGGCGGGGAGCGCCGACTGGATGCCACGCAACTTCGAGGAGCGCATCGAGCTGATCTTCCCCGTGCTGGACGGCGACATCGCGGAGCGCATCGTGGACCTGCTCCAGGGGCAGATGGCGGACGACGTGAACGCGTTCGACATGCTCCCCGACGGGACGCATGAGCCGCGCTGGGGAGGGGCGACGGACGCGCAGCTCGCTCCCCTGTAACCGCGGGCTTGCGCTCGGGCGGTTGCGCGCGCACGCTGAGCGCACATGCGAGTGACCGCGCGCCGCACGGTGCGACGGCGGCTGATGGGCTCCCGCACCATCAGCATCGAGCCTCCGAGCCGATCGCGACCCTTCGGCTCGGGCGGAATCCGCATCCTCATCGGTTTCGGCATCGTCCTGGCGATCGCCACGCCATTGCTACATCTGCCCATCTCGTACAGCGGGCAGGAGCCGACGGTGCTGGAGGCGCTGTTCACGGCGATCTCGGCGATCTGCGTGACGGGACTGGTGGTGGTCGACACGCAGACGCACTGGAGCCACTTCGGCGAGGCGGTGATCCTGGGGCTGATCCAGGTCGGCGGGCTCGGCTACATGGCGGGCATGGGCATCGTGCTGTGGGTGCTGGGTCGCAACCTGGGCCTGCGCGACCGCAACCTGATGCGTCTCTACTACGGCGCGCCCACGATGCGCGAGTCGGTCTCGTTCGTGCGCACGATCGTGCTCTACACGCTCACGTTCGAGGTGCTGGGAACGCTGGCGCTCTTCGGGGGGTTCGTCTCCGCCGGCGTGCCGGTGGCGAGGAGCGTGTGGTGGGCGGTGTTCCACGCGATCTCGGCCTTCAACGTGGCGGGATTCAACGTGACGGGTGAGGACATGCGGCCCTTCGCCGACGACCCGGCCGTGCTCATCCCCATGATCATCCTCTGCCTCGCCGGCTCGCTGGGGGCCGTGCCGGTCATTCTCGGCGTGCTGCGGCTGGATCCGCGCCGCATGCCCCTGGACGCGAAGATGGTGCTGGCGGCGGCGGTGTGCGTGGTGGGGGGAAGCGCGCTCTTCATCGGGATCGCGGAGTGGACCAACACGGGCACGCTCGCGGCGGTGGCGGCGAGCGACCGGCCGGTGCTGGCGCTGTTCCAGGCTTCGATGTGGGTGTCGGGCTTCAGTGCGGTGGAGACGGGGCTGCTGCACGAGCACACGAAGCTGTTCGAGTCGGTACTGATGCTGGTGGGAGGGGCGGCGGGGTCGCCGGCGGGCGGGTTGAAGCTCGCCACGCTGGCGGTGCTGGTGGCGGGGACGATGGCGGCCCTGCGGGGCCGCGACAACGTGATCGCCTTCGGGCGGATGCTGCCGCAGGCGGTCATCCGGCAGGCGGTGGGGATCGTGTTCGCCTTCGCGGCGGTCCACTTTGTCGTGTCGATGATCCTGCTGCGGACGACGACGCAGCCCTTCATCGACGTGCTCTACGAGACGTCGTCGGCGGTGGGGACGGTGGGGTGGTCGACGGGCATCACGCCGGACCTCGGGACGACGGCGACGATCGTGGTGATGATCACGATCCTGGTGGGGCGGTTCCTGCCGCTGCTGCTGGTGCTGCAGATCGCCCGCACCCGCAAGGCGCCGGTCGGCGCGCAGCTCCTGGACAACGTGCGGCTGGGGTAGGGCGGCTGTTGGCTGTTAGCTGCCGGCTGTTGGGGGACGACCGCCCTCCCCCACACCCCCTAGGGAGCGAATCCGGGCGGAAGGCGCAGGTGTGAGGGGTTGAGGTCCTCGACGGACTGGCAGTTGAGGAGCGTGAGCGTGCCCGCGATGCCCTGCCGGTAGACCTCGAGGATCTGGCGAACGCCCTGCTCACCGCCCGCGGCCAGGGCCCAGATGTAGGGGCGCCCGACCATGACGGCCTTCGCCCCCAGCGCGACCGCCTTCACGACGTCGCTGCCGCGGCGGACGCCGCCATCGAGGAGCACCTCGAGGTTGTCGCCGACGGCGTCGACGATCTCGGGGAGGACGCGGATGGTGGCGGGGGAGCCGTCGAGGGAGTTGCCGCCGTGGTTCGAGACGGAGATGGCGTCGGCGCCCTCGTCGACGGCGCGGCGGGCGTCGTCGACGGAGCTAATGCCCTTCACCACGAAGGGCCCGTCCCACTGCTTGCGGGCCCAGGCGATGTCGTCCCAGGTCGGGGGGTGGGCCATGATGCCGGCCCCCACCTGGCTGGCCGTGAGGTTGGCGTTGCCGGGGGCATTGGGGAACACGAGATCGACGCCGCCACGGAGGAAGTTGAGGGCCCAGAGGGGCCTCGTGATCATCTCGGGGGCGTACTTGAGGGCGGTGGGGAGGTCGACGGTGTCGGGAACGCCGGGGTGGCCGCGCTGGTAATCCTGGCCGCCGGAGAGGGCGGCGAAGTCGACGGTGATGATGAGGACGCGGCAGCCGGCCGCCTTGGCCCGCTCAATGGCGACAGCCGAGCCCTCCCGGCCGCCGAGCATGTAGAGCTGGAACCAGACGTCGCTGGCGTTGGCTGTGATGGTCTCGATGGGGTAGCTGGCGAGGATGCCGAGGCCGACAGCCGTGCCGGCGGCCTCGGCGGCGCGGGCGACGCCTAGCTCGCCGTCGGGGTGGGCGATGCGGATGAAGCCCGCGGGGGTGGTGATCAGGGGCATCGAGATCTCGCGCCCGAGGACGGTGGTGGAGAGCTTGCGCGGCTCGTGGGAGTCGAGCACGCGGGCCTGGAGGCCGATCTCCTTGAAACCGTCGCGGTTGGCGCGGACGGTGCGGCGAAGCTCGGTGCCAGCCTCGGTGTACCAGTAAATCGAGCGGGGCAGCTTGCGCTTCGCCTCGCGCCTTGCGTGTGCGACGGACGTCAACGGGACGGTTCCCAGACCCAGGACCATGTGGCTCCTCCTGACATCACCTGCCGGGGCGATGTGGTAGCAGGGGAGAGACTCGAACTCTCGACCTCACGATTATGAGTCGTGCGCTCTTACCAGCTGAGCTACCCTGCCACGAAGGCTCAAGGGTACGGAGCGCCCGCGCGTCGGGCAATGAGAGGGCGTTGGGGCATGGTCGGGTGGAGTGGTCTCGGGAGCGCTCTTCGCCGCCTCGGAGGGCTTGTCGGAGGACGGGGGTTGTCGGAGGAGGCAATCGGCATCTTGCTGGAGACGGCGAGGAGCGGGGAGCGAGATTTGCCCGAGACGGAGGAGGGGCGAGCGGCCCTCGACGAGCTGCTGCACGCGGGCCATTTGGAGATCTACCAGCCCGGTGAGGGGGGACCGGTGTTCACGCGACGCGGGAGTATCCATGAAGCCTTCGAGCTGCAGACGCACGCCAGCCGTCCCCGCCTGGCCATTACCTCGCGTGGGGAGAAGCTGGCGCGGCGGTTGTCGCCCCGCCGCTCATAGGCGCTAGCGCACGACCGCCAGTGAGCCGCGCTCGGGGTCCTTCGTGACCTCGATGCGGCGGCCGAAGCTCTCGCGCAACTCCTCGATGTGAGTGACGAGGAGGATGAGGCGGAACTCGGAGCTGATGGCGTTGATGGCGGCGACGAGACGGTCGCGCCCGTCCTCATCCTGCGTGCCGAAGCCCTCGTCGATGATGAGAGTCGGGAGGGATGCGCCGGAGCGCATGGCGAGCAGGCGTGAAAGGGCGATGCGCAGGGCGAAGTCGACGCGGAACTTCTCGCCGCCGCTGTACATCTCGTAGTCGCGGGTGCCGAGGTCGTCGCTGATGTGGATGTCGAGCGTCTCGACGGTCTTGCCGGAGGCGCTCTCCCGCTGTGTGCGGAGGGAGACCTGGGTGCGCCCGCGGCCCTCGGTGAGCTGGTCGAGGAGTGTGTTGGCGATGCGTTCGAGCTCGGGCAGGGACTGCTCGATGAGCATTGCCTGAACGCCGTCGCGGCCGAAGGCGCGCGCCAGGTCCTCGTGGAGCTGGGCGGCGTCGCGGGCGGCGGCGAGACGACCCTTCGCCTCCTCGACGCGGGCGGCGACGGCATCGAGGGTGGCTCGTCGCTCCTCTAGGCGGCCGTGCTCCTTGTCGAGGGCGGCGAGGCGGTCCCGGCACTCGGCGACGGCGTCCTCGGCGGCTCTGAGGCGGGCGGAGACATCGTCGGAGGCCTCCAGGGCAGTTTGCGCTTCGGTCAGGGTTACGCGGGCGTCGTCGCGCTCCTGATGCTCGCGGCGCAGCTCGTCGCGCGCCCCGGCGATGCGATCGCCGAGTCCCTCGGCCTGCGCCTTCGCGCCGGTCAGCCGGTTGTAGTCGGCCTCAGCGGGGTCGAGCTCGGCGACGCGCTCGCGGGTGCGCGCATGGCGCTCGGGGTCGTAGCCGAGAGCGGCGAGCTGCTCGCAGGCGGTGGCGCGCCGCTCGCGCGCTTCCTGCGCGAACGCCTCGGAGTCGAGGGACTGGTTAAGGGTGACGAGGCGGCCTTCCAGGCCCGGGAGGTCGCTCTCCGCGCTCGCTGCCTTCGAGAGGCGACCGGCGAGGCCTTGCTCGCACTCGCGGATGCGGGCGTCGAGGGAACCGCGCTCCTCCTGAAGGGCGGCGGCACGCCCCTGGTGCGTCGCCGCCGCCGCCTTCGCCTCGTCGACGGCGCCCTGCGCCGCGTTGTACTGCTCGCCCAGTTGACGCCGTTCCTGCCGGTACTGGTCGACGGTCGCCTGCAATTCGTTCGGTGTCAGGGGTTTGCGGCAGACGGGGCAGAGCGGCTCCCCCTCCGCCGCGGCAAGGGTCGCCTCGCGATCCTTGAGCTCCTGTGCGCGGGCGCGGTAGCCGCCGGCTTCGTCGGCACGTTCCGCCTGCACCCGGAGCGCGTCGGAGGCGGCGTCCTGCGCCTCGCGGACGCCGGCGTCGAGCCGGGCGAGGCGGGAGCGCTCCCCGTCGAGCCCCGCTTCCTCCTCGCGGAGGGCAGGGAGGGTCGCGAC
>JAJDUR010000004.1 GCA_022826585.1 Dehalococcoidia bacterium | reverse complement strand
TCGGGCCGATGGCAAGGGGTTCGGCGGAGGGGTTCCCGGACACGAAGGACCGAGCGTAGGTCAGCGATCGGGTTGGGGGAAGAGGCCAACGAGCTGCTCCTCCTCCGTCGGGAGGCTGCGCTCGATGATCTCGAGGTGGTCGAGGGCGATGGCAGCGCCCACGGCGACGCACTCGAGGGGGCTATCAGCGACGTAGCAGGGGACGCCCGTCTCCTGCGTGAGGAGTTCGTCGAAGTGGCGGAGGAGGGCGCCCCCGCCGGTGAGGACGATGCCGTGGTCGATCACGTCGGCGGCGAGTTCGGGGGGCGTGCGCTCGAGGACGCTGCGGACGGCCTGGATGATCTGGCCGAGGGCGTCCTGGATGGCCTGCGCGATCTCGTCGCTGTTGAGGGTGATGGTGCGGGGCAGGCCGCTGAGCTGATCGCGTCCGCGCACCTGGGTGGAGATACCTTCGTCGAGGGGGATGGCGGAGCCGATGGCGATCTTGATCTCCTCGGCGGTGCTCTCGCCGATGACGAGGTTGTGGCGGCGGCGGACGAAGGCCTGGATGGCCTCGTCGATGCGGTCGCCGGCGACGCGCACGGATTCGCTGACGACGATGCCGTAGAGGGAGATGACGGCGGCCTCGGTACGGCCGCCGCCGATGTTCACGATCATGTTGCCGCGGGGCGTTCCCACGGGGACGCCGGCGCCGATGGCGGCGGCGAGGGGCTCGGGGACGAGGTGGGCGGGCCGGCGGGCGCCGGCCTGCTCCGCGGCGTCGCGCACGGCGCGCTGCTCGACGCTGGTGACGCCCGCTGGAACGGTGACCATGATCTCGGGGCGGATGAGGTTGAAGCGGCCGGTCACGACGCCGATGAAGTAGCGCATCATCGCCTCCGTCGTGAGGTAGTCGGCGATCACGCCCTCGCGCATGGGCCGGATGATGCTGAGGGCGCCGGGCGTGCGGCCCTGCATCATGCGGGCCTCGGCGCCAACGGCGACGATGGCGTCGTCTCGGTTATGTCGCGCGACGACCGACGGCTCGTTGACGACGATGCCCTGCCCCTGGACGAACACCAGGATGTTGGCCGTACCGAGATCGATTCCCGCGCGCGTGTTGGAGATGAAGCCGAACGCCATCCGGTTACACCCGCTCGAGCTCGGCGCCGAGCCCGCGGAGCTTCTCGTCGAAGCGTTCGTACTTGCGGTCGAGATGGTGGAGGTCGTCGATGACGGTCTTGCCGCTGGCCACGAGGCCGGCCAGGAGCACGGCCGCACCGGCGCGCACGTCGAGCGCTCGGGCGCGGGCGCCGTGGAGGGGGGTGGGGCCGCTGACGATGGCGGATGAGCCCGTGCTCACGATCTCGGCGCCCATCTTGCGGAGCTCGTCCACGTAGAGCATGCGGTTGTCGAACACGCGCTCGTGGATGATGGAGACGCCGTCAGCCTGGGTCAGGAGGGCGGCCATGGGGGCGTGCAGGTCGGTGGCCAGGCCCGGGTAGGGGAGGGCCTGGAAGCCGACGGGGGCGAGGCGGGCGCCGGCGGCCACACGCAGGGAGCCTTCGCGCGCCTCGACGATGGCGCCGGCCGCGCGGAGCTTGGTGATGATGGCGTCCATCACGCCCACGGGCGCGTCGACCAGCTCGACGTCGCCGTGGGTCATGGCGGCGGCAATGGCGAAGGTGCCCGCCTCGATGCGGTCGGGGACGAGGGCGAAGGTCGTGCCGTGGAGGGACTCGACGCCCTCGATCGCGATGGTCTGGGTGCCGGCGCCGGAGACGCGCGCGCCCATGGAGTTCAGCAGGGCGGCGAGGGCCTGAACTTCCGGCTCCGTGGCGGCGTTGACGATCGTGGTTTCGCCGCGGGCGAGGGTGGCGGCCAGCATGACGTTCTGCGTGCCGGAGACGGAGGGGTAGTCGGCGAAGAGCCGGGTGCCGGAGAGGCCTTGCGGGGCGCGGGCCTGGTAGTGCTCGCCAACGCGGTCGATGGTTGCGCCCATGGCCTCGAAACCGTCGAGATGGACGGCGATGGGGCGCTGGCCGATGACGTCGCCACCGGGGGGCGGCAAGGCGGCGAAGCCGTGGCGGGCAAGGAGGGGCCCCATGACCTGGAAGGAGGCGCGGTTCTCGGAGACGAGGCCGATGGGGGCTTCGAGGGTGCCAACACCGGAGGCGTTGATCTCCACCCTGTTGGGCTCGGGGCGCTCGACGGTGGCGCCGAGATGCACGAGCAGACCGGCGAGCGAGTCGATGTCGGAGACGGCGGGAACGTTCTCAAGAACGACCGTCTCGTCGGTGAGGAGGGCGGCGCACATGGAAGCGAGGGCCGCGTTGGCCGATCCAGAGATGCGCACGGACCCGCTGAGGGCAACGCCGCCGCGTACCTGGTAGCAGGATCCCTGTGTGCGTTTCGAGGCCATCCTGCGCCTCAGTATGGGGGCGGGGCGAAAGCAGCCGCAAACGGACGGACCGGTTCGAGCGGGGGACGCACCGCACGCAGGGGGAGTGAGCGGCCTAGCCTCCGGGCATGGGCGGACCGGGCCGGCGACGGCGGCGCTCGGCGACGCGCAGGCGCAGGAGGGCGCGCTGCATGGCCGCCTGGGCGCGGGCCAGGTCGGCCTCGCTGACGCCCTCGTCGCGGGCGCCGGCGAGCCGCTCCTCGGCTCGCTGGCGGGCAAGCTCCGCGCGGTCCACGTCGATGTCCTCGGCTGCCTCGGCCGCGTCGGCGAGGACGGTCACATGGTTGCTGTGCACCTCGAGGAAGCCGCCGCCGATGGCGAAGGCGGACTCGTCGTTGCCGCGCCGGAAGATGAGCTCGCCGTAGTCGAGGGTCGTCATCAGGGGGGCGTGGCGGGGCAGGATCGCAAGCTGCCCCTCGCTGCCCGGGGCGATGAGCACCTCGACGTCCTCTTCGGTACGGACGACGCGCTCGGCCGTGACGATCTCGACGAAGAGCGGCACTAGCCTTCCTCGCTCATCTGGCGGCCTTCTTCGACGGCCTCTTCGATGGAGCCCTTCATGTAGAAGGCCTGCTCGGGGAGGCCGTCGTGCTGGCCGTCGAGGATCTCCTTGAAGCCGCGGACGGTGTCGCGGATGGAGACGTAGCGGCCCCCGCGACCGGTGAAGGCCTCGCCCACGAAGAACGGCTGCGTGAGGAAGCGCTGCAGCTTGCGGGCGCGGGCGACCGTGAGCTTGTCCTCGTCGGAGAGCTCATCGATACCGAGGATGGCGATGATGTCCTGGAGGTCCTTGTAGCGCTGGAGGACGCCCTGCACGTCGCGGGCCACCTCGTAGTGCTCCTCGCCGACGATGCGCGGCTCAAGCGCGCGGGAGAAGGAGGTGAGGGGGTCCATGGCGGGGTAGAGCGCCTGCTCGGCGAGGGAGCGCTCGAGGGCGACGACGGCGTCGAGGTGGCCGAAGGTAGTGGCGACGCCGGGGTCGGTGTAATCGTCGGCGGGGACGTAGATGGCCTGGAAGGACGTGATCGAGCCCTTCTTGGTGGAGGTGATGCGCTCCTCGAGGTCGCCCATCTCGGTGGAGAGGGTGGGCTGATAGCCGACGGCGGAGGGCATGCGCCCGAGGAGGGCGGAGACCTCCATGCCGGCGAGCGTGTAGCGGTAGATGTTGTCGACGAAGAAGAGGACGTCTTGCGCCTGCTCGTCGCGGAAGTACTCGGCCATGGTGAGGCCACTGAGGGCGACACGGAGGCGGACGCCGGGGGGCTCGTTCATCTGGCCGAAGACCATGGACATGCGGGGAAGCACGCCCGATTCCTTCATCTCGTTCCAGAGGTCGTTGCCCTCGCGGGAGCGCTCACCCACGCCGGCGAAGACGGAGAAACCGCCGTGCTCGCGGGCGATGTTGGAGATGAGCTCCTGGATGATGACGGTCTTGCCGACGCCGGCGCCGCCGTAGAGGCCGACCTTGCCGCCGCGCACGAGGGGGGCGATGAGGTCGATGACCTTGATGCCCGTCTCGAGGATCGAGGGCTGGGTCTCCTGGTCCTCGAAGGAGGGGGGCTCGCGGTGGATGGGCCAGCGCGGCGCCTCGTCGGGAACGGGGAGGTCGTCGATGGGGTCGCCGAGCACGTTGAACATGCGCCCGAGCGCTTCCTCGCCGACGGGAACGGCGATGGGCTGGCCCGTGTCGGCCACGGCCATGCCGCGGGTGAGGCCGTCGGTCGAGTCCATCGCCAGGGCGCGCACCCAGTTGTTGCCCACGTGCTGCTGGACCTCGACGACGAGGTCGGTGCCGTCGCCGCGGTCGATGCGGAGGGCGTTGTAGAGGGGGGGCAGCTGGTCGGGCGGGAACTCGACGTCGATCACGGTGCCGATGATCTGGACGATGCGTCCCTCGGCGGTAGCGGCAGTGACCATGATGGGGCTCCTTCTGGGGTTGCTCAGGATTTGGCGCGGAAGCGCTCGAGG
>JAJDUR010000014.1 GCA_022826585.1 Dehalococcoidia bacterium | reverse complement strand
GGGCGACAACGTCGGCTGCCTGTTGCGCGGGATGGACCGTGACGAGGTGCAGCGCGGGCAGGTGCTGGCGCTGCCGGGGTCGATCAACCCGCACACGACGTTCGAGGCGCAGGTGTACGTGCTGAGCAAGGACGAGGGGGGCCGTCACACGCCGTTCTTCCCGGGGTACCGGCCGCAGTTCTACGTACGGACGACGGACGTGACGGGTTCTATCGGGTTGCCGGAGGGGATGGAGATGGTGATGCCCGGAGACAACGTGACGATGAAGGTGGAGCTGATTCAGCCGGTAGCGGTTGAGGAAGGTCTGCGCTTCGCGATTCGAGAAGGCGGGCGCACGGTTGGCGCCGGCGTCGTCACCAAGGTGCTCGAGTAAAGGGCCGGAAGGACGACGATGGCGCGCCAGCAGATCCGCATCAAGCTCAAGGCCTACGATCACCGGCTGATCGACGATTCCGCGCGTCAGATCGTCGAGGCCGCGGAGCGCACGGGCGCGGCTGTCGCCGGTCCCGTGCCGCTTCCCACTTCCATCGAGAAGTTCACGGTGATCCGCAGCCCCCACATCTTCAAGGACTCGCGCGAGCAGTTCGAGATCCGCACGCATAAGCGGCTCATCGACATCCTCGACCCCACCTCCAAGACCGTCGACACCCTCATGCGCCTCCAGCTCGCCAGCGGCGTCGATATCGAGATCAAGCTGTAACCATGACTGTCGAAGGACTCCTCGGCCGCAAGCTCGGAATGCTCCAGGTCTTTGATGACCAGGGGCGTCTGCGCGGCGCCACCGCCGTCCAGGTGGGCCCCTGCTGGGTGACGCAGGTCCGCACCGAGGAGAAGGACGGCTACTCCGCCGTCCAGATCGGCTTCGACGAGAAGCGAAAGCTCAACCAGCCGGCATCCGGCCACCTCGCCGCCTCGGGCGCGCCCAACCTGCGTCACCTGGCCGAGTTCCGCGCCACCGGCGAGGTGAGTCTCGGCGACCAGCTCGGCGCCGACATCTTCGAGCAGGGCGAGCTCGTCGACGTGACCGGAACATCCAAAGGCCGCGGCTTCCAGGGCGGCGTCAAGCGCCACCACTTCCGTGGTGGCCCCAAGACCCACGGCCAGAGCGACCGCCACCGCGCGCCCGGCTCCATCGGCGCCGGCACCACCCCGGGCCGCGTGTTCAAGGGCACGCGCATGGCCGGCCACATGGGCGCCGAGCGCACCACGGTGCGCAACCTCGAGGTCATCGCCCGCAACGACGATCGCGGCGTCATCTTCGTCGCGGGCTCCGTTCCCGGCCCCAACGGCGGGCTCGTGCGCGTCCGCCACGCGCGCGCCGTGTCGAGATCGCGGGGCAGGTCATGAACCTTCCCGTGGTCGACCGCCGCGGGCGCAAGCGCCGCGAGATCGAGGTTGCCGACGAGGTGTTCGGCATCGAGCCCAACCGCGCCGTCATGCACCAGGCCTACGTGGCCCAGCGCGCCAACGCCCGCCAGGGCACCCATAGCACCAAGAGCCGCGGCGAGGTCCGTGGCTCCACCGCCAAGATCCGGCGGCAGAAGGGCATGGGCGCCGCCCGCAAGGGCTCCAACCGCGCCGCCATCCGCATCGGCGGCGGCATCGCCTTCGGCCCCAAGCCGCACGGCCACGCCAAGGCCCTCCCCCGCCAGATGCGCCGCCTGGCCATCCGCTCCGCGCTCAGCAGCCATGCCGCCAGCGGCGGCCTCATCGTGGTCGGCGCCTTCGCCGACGGCGAAACCAGGACGCGCGAAGTCGCCTCCGCCCTCAACGCCCTCGGCGTCGAGCGCCGGGCCCTCATCGTCAGCGGCGAGCACGACGCGACACTGGTGCGCGCCGCCCGCAACATCAACAACGTCCGCGCCCTGCCCTCCGCCCAGCTCAACGTCGTCGACCTGGTCGACGCCCACCACGTGGTCATGACCGAGGACGCCGTGCGCCGCGCCGAGGAGCTCTGGGGCGGCGAGAACGTGAAGCCCGCCCGCGGGCGCCGGGAGGCGAGCTGATGCCGCGCGAACTGCATCCCTACGCCATCCTCCTCCGCCCCCTCATCACGGAGAAAAGCACCTCCCTCGCCGGCCAGGACAAGTACGTCTTCGAGGTCGACCTGCGCGCCAACAAGCCGCAGATCCGCGAGGCCGTCGAGCTCGCCTTCAATGTCACCGTGCTCAATGTCAACACCATGGTCGTGAAGGGCAAGAATCGCCGGTTCGGACGCAACGTCACCAAGCAGCCCGACTGGAAGAAGGCAATCGTCACCCTCCAGTCCGGCGACACCATTGAGCTCTTCGAGGGGATCTAGTCGTGCCGATCAAGCAGTTCAAACCGACTTCCCCCGGACGCCGCAATGCCAGCGGCCACACCTTCGGGGAGATCACGAAGAAGCGCCCCGAGAAGTCGCTTGTCGAGTCGCTCAAGAAGCGCAGCGCCGGTCGCAACAACCAGGGTCGCATCAGCGTTCGCCATCGCGGCGGCGGCCACAAGCGCCTGTACCGCCGCATCGACTGGAAGCGCGAGAAGCACGGCATCCCCGCGAAGGTCGCTGCCATCGAGTACGACCCGAACCGCACGGCGCGCATCGCCCTCCTGCATTACGCCGACGGCGAGAAGCGCTACATCCTCGCCCCCAGCGGCCTGGAGGTGGGCGTGAGCCTCATGAGCGGACCCGACGCCGAGCTCCGCACGGGCAACGCCCTGCCCCTCGCCAACATGCCCACGGGCACCCAGATCCACAACATCGAGCTCACCCCGGGACGGGGCGGCCAGCTGGTCCGCACCGCCGGGGCGTCGGCCCAGCTCATGGCCAAGGAAGGCGAGTACGCCCTCCTGCGCCTCCCCAGCTCCGAGATGCGCCGCGTTCGCATCGAGTGCATGGCCACGATCGGCCAGATCGGGAACGTCGAGCATTCGCTGATCAAGCTGGGCAAGGCCGGCCGCACCCGCCATCGCCGCCGCCGCCCGCAGGTGCGCGGCTCCGTCATGAATCCCGTCGACCACCCGCACGGTGGAGGCGAGGGCCGCGCCCCCATCGGCATGCCCGGGCCCAAGACGCCCTGGGGCAAGCCCACGCTCGGCCACCGCACCCGGCGCAACAAGCGCACGGGCAAGTTCATCGTCCGCAGGCGGGGGAGGTAGACCGTGTCGCGCTCCACCAAGAAAGGCCCCTTCGTTCACCCCTCGCTCTACAAGCAGGTCGTCCAGGCGCGGAACTCCCGCAGCCGCGAGGTCATCCGCACCTGGTCGCGTGCCTCCACCATCCTGCCCGACATGATCGGACTCACCATCGCCGTCCATAACGGGCGCCGCCACGTGCCCGTCTTCGTCACCGAGAACATGGTCGGCCATAAGCTCGGCGAGTTCGCTCCCACGCGCACCTTCCGCGGGCACATCGGCCGCAGCGACCGCGCTACGAGGGTGAGCTAGCCATGGAAGTCCAGGCCAGCGCGCGCAACGTCAACGGATCCGCCCGCAAGGTGCGGCTCATCCTCGACCGCCTGTCCGGTCTCTCGGTCGATCAGGCGCTCGCGCTGCTGCGCTACGTCCCCTCTCCCCACGCCCGCGACGTCTCCAAGGTGGTCCTCAGCGCCGCTTCCAACGCCGAGAACAACCTCAACCTCGATGTCGACGACCTCTACATCAAGCGCGCCTTCGCCGACGAGGGCGTCACCGTCAAGCGCTACAAGGCGCGCTCGCGCGGTCGCGCGGCGCCCCGCCTCAGGCGTCATAGCCACATCACCGTCGTTCTCGACGAGCGCGAGGGATAGGAACGTGGGTCAGAAGGTTCATCCGCACGGCTTCCGCCTCGGCGTCATCTACGACTGGGAATCCAAGTGGTTCGCCGAGAAGGACTACAAGGACCGCCTCGCCGACGACATCGAGCTGCGCGAGCACATCTGCGGCACGGACGGCCGCGGCGGCCTCCTGCCGGACGCCGGCATCAGCCGCATCGAGATCGACCGCAACGCCAACCTCGTGACCGTCACGGTGCACACCGCCAAGCCGGGAATCGTCATCGGTCGTGGGGGTGCGCGCGTCGAGGAGCTTCGCGGCTCGCTCGAGGAACTCACCGGCGGACGCGTCCGCGTCAACATCCAGGAGATCCGCACTCCCGAGCTCGACGCCTACCTCGTCGCCCGCTCCGTCGCCGACCAGCTCGAGCGGCGCGTCGCCTTCCGCCGTGCCGTCAAGCAGGCGGTGCAGCGCACCATGCAACGCGGCGCCCAGGGCGTTCGCATCTCCGTCGCCGGGCGTCTCGGCGGCACGGAGATGTCGCGCCGCGAGACCGAGACCGCCGGTCGCGTGCCTCGCCACACCCTCCGCGCCGACATCGACTACGGCCTCGCCGAAGCGCACACCACCTTCGGCCGCATCGGCGTCAAGGCGTGGATCTACAAGGGCGACATCCTCCCCGACGAAGTCGAGGAAGAGATCGAAGAGCCCCTCGAGTTCGAGATCGAGGAGCCTGCCCCGGAGGTCGAGGAAGAAGCGCCCGCCGCCCCGGTCGAGCCTCCCGTCGAGGCCGTTCGCGGGCCCCAGCATATGGCCATCTCGGTGGAGCAGCAGGAAGCCGTCGCCCGCCAGAGCCAGGAGGACGAGTGATGCTGCAGCCCCGGCGCGTCAAGCATCGCAAGCACCACCGCGGCCGCATGAAGGGCAAGGCCACGAGCGGCAACGTCGTGTCCTTCGGCGAGTACGGCCTCCAGGCCCAGGCGCCAGCCTGGATCGACTCGCGCCAGATCGAGGCCGCCCGACGCGCCATGACCCACGAGATGCGCCGCGGCGGCAAGGTCTGGATTCGCATCTTCCCCGACAAGCCCGTCACGGCGAAACCGGCCGAGACCCGCATGGGTTCCGGCAAGGGCAACCCCGAGAAGTGGGTCGCCGTCGTCAAGCCCAACCGCGTCCTCTTCGAGATCGCGGGCGTACCCGAGGAAGTGGCCCGTGAGGCCCTCCGCCTCGCCGCCCACAAACTCCCCATCCCCACGAAGGTCGTCCAGCGCGACGAGCTGGTGATCTAGCCATGCCGAACGAAAAGGCCACCGCCGTGCGCGAATGGGACGACGCCCGTCTTGATAACGAGATCAACGAGGCCTACCGCGCCCTCTTCACCCTCCGCTTCCAGCAGGCCACGCGCCAGCTGCAAAACTACCGTGCCCTGCGCGATGCCAAGCGGACCATCGCCAGGCTCCGAACCATCAAGCGCGAACGCCAGCTCGCGCAGCTCGATGAGGCTTCCGAATGAGCGCTCGCATCCTCCAGGGCGTCGTCGTCAGCGACAAGATGGATAAGACCGTCGTCGTCAACGTCGCGCGCCGCAAGCAGCACGCCCTCTACCGCAAGGTCATCAACCGCAGCAAGCGCTTCAAGGCGCACGACGCCGAGAACGAGTGCAGCGTGGGCGACATCGTCCGCATCCTCGAGACGCGCCCCATCTCGAAGGGCAAGCGCTGGCGCGTGATCGAGATCCTCGAGCGCGGCGACGTCGCCGAGGTCTCTCCCGAAGACATCGGCCGCAGCATCGAGGAAGAGGTGCAGGCCTCGCCTACGGCTGCCGCCGTTGCCGTCGCGGAAGCCGAGGCCGGCGAGACGGGCGACGAGGAGGATGGCTCGTGATCCAGCAGGAGTCCCGCCTCAAGGTCGCCGACAACTCGGGCGCGCGCTCCATCCTCTGCATCCGCGTGCTCGGCGGCAGCCGCCGCCGCTACGCCCGTCCTGGCGACATCATCGTCGCCTCCGTCAAGACCGCCCAGCCCAACTCCCCCGTCAAGAAGGGCGAGGTCGTGCGCGCCGTGGTGGTGCGCACCGCCAAGGAGTACGGCCGCTCCGACGGCTCCTACATCCGCTTCGATGAGAACGCCGCCGTTCTCCTCGCGCCCGACAACGAGAACCCCCGGGGCACGCGCATCTTCGGCCCCGTAGCCCGCGAGCTCCGCGATCACAACTTCATGAAGATCGTCTCGCTCGCCCCCGAGGTGCTGTGATGCCATCGAAGATCCGTCGCGGCGATCGGGTGGTGGTGATCAGCGGGCGCAGCAAGGGCGCCCGGGGCGTCGTCCGCTCCGTCGATCACAAGAAGCAGCGCGTCACCATCGAGGGCGTCAACATGATCAAGCGCCATCAGCGGGCCCGCTCCATGCAGCAGCAGTCCTCCATCATTGAGCGTGAGGGGCCCGTGCACATCAGCAACGTCATGCTCCTCGACCCCACCACCGACGAGCCCACCCGCGTCACCTTCCGGCAACGCGAGGACGGCACCGTGGTGCGGGTCAGCAAGCGCACCGGGGAGGACGTCGAATGACCCAGGCAACCCTTCCCCGCCTGCGCGTCCGCTACGAGGACGAGGTCGTGCGCCAGCTGCGCGAACGGTACGGCTACGGCAACCCCATGGAGGTGCCGCGCCTCGACAAGGTCGTGCTCAACATCGGCATGGGCGAGGCCCTCACCGACGGCAACAGCCTCGACCGCGCCGCCGAGGACCTGCAGACGATCAGCGGCCAGAAGCCCGTCATCCAGCGGGCCAAGCGCTCCATCGCCAACTTCCGCCTGCGCGAGGGCAACGCCATCGGCGTCTCCGTCACCCTCCGCGGTACCCGCATGTACGAATTCCTCGACCGCCTCATCAGCGCCGCCCTGCCCGCCATCCGCGACTTCCAGGGCCTCAGCCCCAACGCCTTCGATGGGCGTGGCAACTACAGCATCGGGCTGCGCGAGCAGCTCGTCTTCCCCGAGATCGACTACGACCGCGTCGACAAGGTGCGCGGTCTCCAGGTCACGATCGTGACCACCGCCCGCACGGATGACGAGGGCCGGCGTCTGCTGGAGCTCCTCGGCATGCCCTTCGCCCGGAACTAGGGGGGATACCATGGCGAAGAAGAGTCAGATTGCGCGCGACGAGAAGCGCCGCGCCCTGTACCAGAAGTACCGCCACCGCCGCGAGGAGCTCAAGGCTGCCCGCCGCGCCGCCCAGGGCAACCCCACGGAGCTGGCGCGCATCCAGTTCGAGCTCGCCAGGCTCCCCAACAACAGCAGTCCCACGCGCCTGAAGAACCGCTGCATCGTCACCGGTCGCTCGCGCGCCTACATCCGCAGGTTCGGCCTTTCCCGCATCACCTTCCGCGAGATGGCCCACAAGGGTTACCTGCCCGGCGTCACCAAGTCGAGCTGGTAGACCCCCTGCACGCCACGGAGGCAACGAACCGATGACGATGAGTGACCCGATCGCGGACATGCTCACCCGCATCCGCAACGCCGTCAGCTCCCGCCACGATGCCGTCACCATCCCCTCCTCCAAGGTCAAGGTGGCGATCGCCGAGGTGCTCAAGAGCGAAGGCTTCATCCGCGACTACGAAGTCCAGAAGGAGCCCGCCGAGCCGCAGGCCACCATGAAGGTCGAGCTCAGCTACGGCGGCCGCAAGCAGCCCGTCATCAACGGGCTCCAGCGCGTCAGCAAGCCCGGCCTGCGCGTCTACGTGCAGCGCCGCGAGATCCCCCGCGTCTACGGCGGCCTCGGCGTCGCCATCATCTCCACGCCCAAGGGCGTCATGACGGGCCAGGAGGCCCGCCGCCAGCAGGTTGGCGGCGAAGTCCTCTGCTACGTCTGGTAGGAGCCATCATGTCTCGCGTCGGCAAGCAACCCGTTCCTCTCGCCAGCGGAGTCGAGGTTACCCTCGGCGAGGGCAACGACATCACCGTCAAGGGCCCCAAAGGCGAGCTGCAGCGCACCTTCCCGGATATCATCCGGTTCGCCATCGAGGACGACCAGATCGTCGTCACGCGCCCCAGCGACGCCAGCACGCATCGCGCCTTGCACGGCCTCTCGCGCTCCCTCCTGAACAACATGGTGGTGGGCGTGACCGACGGCTTCACCAAGACCCTCGAGGTCCAGGGCGTCGGCTACCGCGCCCAGCTCGAGGGGAACAGCCTGCGGCTCGCCGTCGGCTTCTCCCACCCCGTCATCGTCGAGCCCCCCGAGGGCGTCACCTTCGCTGTCGAGGGGCCGCGCATCAACGTGAGCGGCATCGACAAGGAGCAGGTCGGTCAGGTGGCCGCCGACATCCGCAAGATCCGTCCGCCCGAGCCCTACAAGGGCAAGGGCATCCGCTACCTCGGCGAGCGCGTTCGCCGCAAGGCCGGAAAGGCCGGAAAGGTGGGAGTCTGATGGCCCAGGCCAACCGTTACCACGCCCGCCACCGCCGCCACCGGCGCGTGCGCAAGAACCTGGCCGGCACTGCCGATCGGCCACGCCTCAACGTGTTCCGCAGCGGCTCGCATATCTACGCCCAGGTCATCGACGACGACCAGGGCCACACGATTGCCGCCGCCAGCGACCTCGACGCCAGCCTCGCCGGCGATGTCGCCGGGAAGGCCAAGGCCGATCGCGCCGCCGTCGTCGGCACCGCCATCGCCGCCCGTGCGAAGGAGCACGGCATCGCCGAGGTCGTCTTCGATCGCGGCGGCTACAAATACCACGGCCGCGTGAAGGCTCTCGCCGAGGCCGCACGCGAAGCCGGATTGGGATTCTGATGGGCAACTTCGAGAACTCTGGCGACGAGCTCAACGAGAAGGTCATCTATATCAACCGCGTGGCCAAGGTGGTCAAGGGCGGGCGCCGCTTCAGCTTCACCGCCCTCATGGTCGTGGGCGATGGCCACGGCAACGTCGGCATCGGCCTCGGCCGCGCCAACGAGGTGCCCGAGGCTATCCGCAAGGGTGCGGCCATCGCGCGCAAGGAGATGTTCTCCGTGCCGCTCAAGGGCGGAACCCTGCCCCACGAGTACACCTCCGAGTTCGGGGCCGCGCGGGTCCTCATGAAGCCCGCCAGCAGCGGTACCGGCGTCATCGCCGGGGGCGCTGTGCGCGCGATCATGGAGGCCGCCGGCGTGACCGACGTGCTCACCAAGTCGCTCGGCAGCCGCAACCCCGTCAACGTCGCGCGTGCGACCGTGAAGGGCCTCGCCACCCTCCGCGATCCCGACGTCGCCCGCGAGCGCCGCCTGCAGATCATCGCCGAGGCCACGGCAGCGGAGGCGACATAATGGGCAGGGTCGCCATTACCTGGCGCAAGAGCGCGATCGGCTACAACCAGCGCCAGAAGGACACCATTCGCAAGCTCGGCCTGCGCCGCCTCAACCAGACCGTCGAGCACGACGACAGCCCCGCCCTCCGCGGCATGATCGCCAGGGTCGGCCACCTCGTGGACGTGCGCGACGGAGAAGCAGGGGAAGCCTCGTGAGCATCCACGCCAACGACCTTCGTCCGCCCGAGGGCGCGACGCACAACCGCAAGCGCCTTGCCCGCGGCAACAGCGCCGGTGGCGGCACCTACGCTGGCAAGGGCCTCAAGGGCCAGAAGTCCCGTAGCGGAAGCAAAATCCGCCTCGGCTTCGAGGGCGGCCAGATGCCGCTCATCCGCCGCATGAGCACCCTTCGCGGCTTCAACAACCGCTGGCGCGTTCCCTACCAGCCGGTCAACACCGGCACCCTCCAGGAGCGCTTCGAAGATGGCGCCGAGGTCACGCCCGAGTCGCTCCGCTCCGCGGGCGTGCTCCGCCACCTGCGCGAGCCCGTCAAGATCCTCGGCCGCGGCGAGCTCACCCGGCCCCTGAACGTGCATGCCCACAAGGTCAGCGCCGCCGCCCGCGCCCGCATCGAGGGTGCCGGCGGCACCGTCACCCTGATCGAAGCCGCGGGGGACGAAACCACCGCCACCGAGGAGTAGGAACGCCGAACCGTGTCGTTCATGGGCGAGACCACCACCGTCCCGGGCACCAACCGCCCGCGCCTGCTCCAGGCCATGGTCGACGCCTTCCGCCAGGAAGAGGTGCGGCGAAAGCTGCTCTTCACCCTGGGCATGCTGATCATCTTCCGCTTCGTCGCCCACGTCCCCGTCCCTAATGTCGACCGCGGCGCCCTTGAGCAGGCGTTCGCCGGAAACGCCGTGCTCGACTTCCTCAGCATCTTCTCCGGCGGCGCCCTCCAGAACCTCTCCGTCGCCGCCCTCGGGGTGTACCCCTACATCACCGCCTCGATCATCATGCAGATCGTCACCCCCATTTCCTCCCGTCTGCGCGCCCTGCAGGAGGAAGGCGAGCAGGGCCGCCGCCGTATCCAGGTCTACACGCACTGGCTCGCCGTGCCCCTGGCGTTCGTCCAGGGCTACGGCCAGATCATCTTCATCAACAACCAGGGCGGCGCCGCCGTCATCCGGGACTTCGGCTTCCAGAACGACTTCTTCGGCACGATTGCCACGCTCTTCACGCTCGCCGCGGGAACCATGTTCCTCGTCTGGCTGGGCGAGCTCATCACCGAGCACGGCATCGGCAACGGCGTCTCCCTCATCATCTTCGGCGGCATCGTGGCCGTCCTTCCCGGCCTCATCCCCAATATCTCCACAACCTCCATCATCACCGTTGCCGCGATGCTCCTCTTCGCCGTCGGCCTCATCTTCGTCATCGTCTTCTTCCAGGAGGCCCAGCGGAGAGTGCCGGTGCAGTACGCCCGATCCTCCTTCAGAGGGGGACGCATGTACCGCCAGCAGGGCCAGAGCTTCATCCCCCTGCGCGTCAACATGGCGGGCATGATCCCGCTCATCTTCGCCTTCTCCATCGTCATCCTTCCCGCCGTCGTCGCCGGCTACTTCTCCGGCGCGGGCGGCTGGGTCGAGACGGTGGCGGACTTCTTCGTCAACCAGTTCCAGGGAGGCCGGGGCGGCGGTGGCACCGGCATCTACTGGGTCGTGCTCTTCGTCCTCGTGGTGGGCTTCGCTTTCTTCTATACGATCGTCCAGTACAACCAGCAGAACATCGCCAAGAACCTCCAGCGACAGGGCGCCTTCATTCCCGGCATCCGTCCCGGGCCTCCCACCGAGGCCTACCTCTTACGTGTCGTCACCCGCATCACCTGGGGAGGCGCGCTCTTCCTCGGGGCGGTTGCGGTTGCCCCCTTCTTCATCGGCCTCATTACCGACGTTCAGGCGCTGACCATCTCGAGCGCCGGCTTCCTCATCGTCGTCGCCGTCGTGCTCGACACCATGAAACAGCTTGAGGCGCAGCTCCTCATGCGGAACTACGAAGGGTTCATCCGCTAGCCATGTTCGTCGTGCTTCTCGGTCCCCCGGGCGCGGGCAAGGGAACCCAGGCCCAGCGCCTCACCACCTCCACCGGCCTCCTTCACCTCTCCACCGGCGACATGTTCCGCGAGAACGTGCGCGAGGGCACGGAGCTCGGCGTTCTCGCCAAGAGCTACATGGACCGCGGCGAGCTCGTCCCCGACGAGGTCACCATCAAGATGCTGCTCGAGCGCATCGCCCGCCCCGACGCCGCCGAGGGGGCCATGTTCGATGGCTTCCCCCGCAACGTCGTGCAGGCCGCCGCCCTCGACGAGGCCCTCGGCGAGCGGGGCGACTCCATCGACCACGCCCTGCTCATCGCCGTCGCTGATGAGGAGCTCGTCGCCCGCCTCGGCGGACGCTGGCTCTGCCGCGTTTGCGGCGCCGTCTACCACGAGCGCAACGATCCCCCTCGCAAGGCAGGCGCCTGCGACACGTGCGACGGCGAGCTCTACCAGCGCGACGACGACCGCCCCGAGGTGGTCCGCACGCGGCTGGAGAAGATGAAGCCCCCCGCCGACCTGCTTGAGCACTACCGCGCGAGCAGCGTCCTGCGCGAGATCGACGGTGAGCGCGACCTCGATTCCGTCACCGCCGACCTGCTGGAAGCCCTGAGGTAGTCGCCCCATGCCCATCAAGCTCAAGTCCGAGGCCGAACTGGACACCATGCGCGAGGCGGGCCGCATCGTCGGCCAGACGCTCGCCGGCATCCGCGAGATGATCCGCCCCGGCTTCAACCTCCTCGAGGCCGAGGCCTTTGTCACCGAGCAGTTCAAGCGTCACGGCGCGATTGAAACGTTCCGAGGCTACGACCCCGCCGGGAAGCCGCCCTACCCCTCCAACATCTGCGCCAGCGTCAACGACGAGCTCGTTCACGGCGTCCCGGGAGACCGGGTCCTGGAGGAGGGCGATATCGTCACCTTCGACCTCGGGGCCACCTACAAGGGGTTCGTCGGCGACTCCGCCATCACCGTCGCCGTCGGCGAGATCAGCCCCGAGGCGCGGCGCCTCATGGAGGTCACGGAGGGGGCGCTCTGGGCGGGCATCGAGGCGATGGGGACGGGCACGCACCTGAACGATGTCTCGGCCGCCATCGAGGATGCCATCCCGGACGAGTACTACATCGTGCGCGAGTACACCGGCCACGGCGTTGGCCGCGACATGCACGAGGAGCCGCAGGTTCCCAACTACCGCCGCCGCTTCCGCGGTCCGCCTCTCAAGCCCGGCCTCGTCCTTGCCCTCGAGCCGATGGTCAACATCGGCACGCGCTACACCCGGGAACTGGACGATCAATGGACCGTGGCCACGGAGGACGGTAGCCTTTGTTGTCACTTCGAGCACACGATCGCGATCCGGAAGGGGCAGCGCCCAGAGGTGCTGACCCTTCCGTGAGTGCGTCAAGAACTGGACCACAGAGAGTTGGTAGGCGATCATGAAAGTTCGGGCCTCGGTCAAACGGCGTTGCGACAAGTGCAAGGTGATCCGCCGCCACGGACGGGTCATGGTCATCTGCGAGAACCCGAAACATAAGCAGCGGCAGGGTTAGTCATGGCGAGGATTTCCGGCGTCGACATCCCCAACGAGAAGCGCATCGAGATCTCGCTGCGCTACATCTATGGCATCGGCCCCACCCGCGCGAGCCAGCTCCTCAACTCCACCCGCGTGGACCCCGGTACCCCCACGCGCGACCTGACCGACGAAGAGCTCGTCCGCATCCGCGACTACATCGAGAAGAACTTCATCGTGGAGGGCGACCTCCGCCGCGAGGTGCGGCAGAACATCCAGCGCCTCGTCGAGATTAACTGCTACCGCGGCCAGCGCCATCGCCGCAACCTTCCCGTCCATGGGCAGCGCACGCGCACCAATGCACGCCAGCGCCGCGGCGCCCGCAAGACCGTTGCCGGCCGCCGTCGCGCCGCCACCAAGAAGTAACCGGAGAACGAGCGAATGCCCGAGGGAACCCGCCGATCGAGGCGTCGTGAGCGAAAATCCGTGCCGCGCGGGCGCGCGTACATCAAGAGCTCGTTCAACAACACCATCGTCACCCTGACCGACCCCAACGGGAACGTCGTGGCGCAGGCCACCGCCGGCCAGACCGGCTTCAAGGGCTCCCGTAAGAGCACCCCCTTCGCCGCCCAGCTCGCCGGCGAAGCGGCCGCCCGGCGCGCCCAGGAGCACGGCATGCAGACCATCGAGGTGTTCGTGCGCGGCGCCGGCAGCGGCCGTGAGGCCGCCATCCGCGCCCTGCAGGCTACCGGCCTCGACGTGACCGCCATTCGCGATGTAACGCCCATCCCCCACAACGGCTGCCGCCCTCCGAAGAGGAGGCGCGTCTAGCAATGGCCCGCTACACCGGCCCTGTCTGCCGTATCTGCCGCCGTCGCGGTGACAAGCTCTACCTCAAGGGCGAGCGCTGCTACTCGCCCAAGTGCGCCTTCGAGCGCCGCCCCAACCCGCCGGGGCCCCGTCCCGCCCGCCGCCGCAAGGTGAGCGACCGCGGCCTCCAGCTCCGTGAGAAGCAGCGCGCCCGCGCCACTTACGGCGTGCTCGAGCGCCAGTTCTTGCGCTACTACAAGGAGGCCGTACGCCGCCCCGGCGTGTCCGGACTGAACCTCGTGCGCATTCTCGAGAGCCGCCTCGACAACGCCGTCTATCGCGCCGGCTTTGCCGAGTCGCGCTCGCAGGCCCGCCAGATCGTCCGCCACGGGCTCATCACCCTCAACGGACGCAAGACCGACATCCCCTCCGCCCAGTTGCGCGATGGCGACATGATCGGCTTCACGCAGCGCGGCGTCCGCAGCGAGCACTACAAGGTGCTCCAGGAAACCATCACCGCCAAGACGCCTCCGTCCTGGCTCGTGGTCGATCCCGGCGCCCTCACCGCGCGGGTCGCCGGCCCGCTCGAGGTTGTGCCGGGCGAAACCCACCGGTTCAACGAGAACGTCGTCATCGAGTACTACTCTCGCTAGGCAGGTCAGCAGGTCCCATGACACTCGAAACGCCACTCGATCCGCTCGACATGCCCCCGGCCCCTCCACCGGTGCCGGTGCCGGAGCTCACCATCGAGAACGAAGAGGAAGGCTACGCCCGCCTCGTCGCCGAGCCCCTCGACCCGGGCTACGGCACGACCCTCGGTAACTCCCTCCGCCGCATCCTCCTCAGTTCGCTCGAAGGCGCGGCCATCACCTCCGTGCGCATCGACCAGGTGCAGCACGAGTTCTCCACCATCGAGGGCATGCAGGAAGACTGCACCGAGTTCCTCCTCAACGTGAAGGAGATCCGCCTGAAGGCGGTGAGCAACCGCCCCGGCACCCTCACCCTCGATGCCGAAGGCCCCGGCGAGATCACCGCCGGTGACCTCCAGGTGCCCGCCGACTTCGAGGTCGTGAACCCCTCCCTCCACCTCGCCACCCTCGATGGCCCGGAGACCCGCATCAACGCCGAGTTCCATGCCCAGCTCAAGCGCGGCTACACCCCCGCCACCGAGGTCGAGGGCATGCCCATCGGCGTCATCCCCGTCGATGCCGTCTTCTCCCCCGTGCGCAAGGTGAACTTCCACGTCGAGAAGGTCCGCGTGGGCCAGGCCACCGACTTCGACCGCATGGTCCTCGAGGTTTGGACCGACGGCACCGTCGCTCCCGTCGAGGCCGTCGGCCAGGCTGCCGCCATCCTCATCGACCAGTTCGCGCTCTTCAGCACCGCGGGTGGGGTCGGCGCGCCCCCGGCGGCGCCTCCTGCCCCCACCACGAGCCTGCCCATCTCCCCCGAGCGCTACCACACCCCCATCGAAGCCCTGCAGCTTTCCGTGCGCGCCTACAACTGCCTCCGTCGCAGCGGGCTGATGACCATCGGCCAGGTACTGGAGCGCACCGAGGAAGAGCTGCTCGCCCTGCGCAACTTCGGCCACAAGTCCTACGACGAGCTGCGCGACCGCCTCATTGAGATGAACTTCATCGATGGGAGCGCGCCCGGCCTCGAGATCCTCCCCGACTTCGCCGCCCCCGCCGCCCAGCCCGCTCCCGCTCCCGGCGTCATCCTCGATGAGGAAGACGACGAGGAGAGCCTCGGCGCCCTCGGCAAGGCCCTGCGCGAAGCGCTCCGCGAAGTCGGTGAAGACGACCTCCTCGGCGCGGACGACGAGGAATAGTCATGCGACATCGCAAGGCGGGCCGTCATCTCGGTCGCGATAGCGCCCATCGCAAGGCCCTCTATCGCAACCTCGTGACCGACCTGCTCCGCTACGAGCGCATCACCACCACCGATGCCAAGGCGCGGGAGATCCGCCCCATCGCCGAGAAGATGATCACCCTCGGCCGGCGCGGAGACCTCCACGCCCGCCGCCAGGCGCTTCGCTATATCTACGACCGTTACGTCGTCGAGAAGCTCTTCGACGACATCGCTCCCCGCATGGCCGACCGGCCCGGTGGCTACCTCCGCATCACCCGCCTCGAACCGCGCAAGGGGGACGGCGCGAAGATGGCCGTCATCGAGACCGTCGACTACCAGGAGGCGCTCGACCTGGCCGAGGCCCCGCCCGCCGACGAGGCGGAGGCCGCCCCTGATGAGGCGGAGGCCGTCGCCGACGAGCCGCAGGCCTCCATCGAGGCTGATGACGATGTCGAGGAGTCCGTTGCCTCCCTCGAAACCGAGGAGGTCGAGGCGGAAGAGGCGGAGTCGGAAGACGCCGGCGATGAGGAAGCGGAGGACGAGGAACGCTAGACGTGTCCGGGATTACGCGCTTCGCCGCCACGGTCAGCTACGACGGTCGGGAGTTCGCCGGCTCCCAGCGGCAGCTGCATGCCCGCACGGTGCAGGGCGAACTCGAAGGCGCCGCCGAGCGCCTCTTCGGAGCCACGACCCGCGTCGAGCTCGCCGGCCGCACCGATGCCGGTGTCCACGCCGTCGGGCAGGTGGCGGCCTTTTCGGCCGACACGGCGCTCGAATCCCGCACCGTCGAGCGCGCCCTCAACGCCCACCTCCCCGAGGATGTCGCCGTCCGCGACGTGCGCGAGGCGCCCGAGGGCTTCGACCCCAGGCGCTGGGCTCGCCGCCGCTGGTACCGCTACTCCCTGCTCACCTCGGCCGTGCGCCTGCCCCTGCAGCGCCGCACCGCCTGGCGCATCGGCGCCCAGCTCGACCTCGCCGCCATGAAGGAAGCTGCCCGCACGCTCCTCGGCTGCCGGGACTTCAGCGCTTGTGCCGGACCGCTCGAGGAGGGCCGCTCGCCCGTGCGCACCGTCGCCGAGGCGAACTTCTCCCAGGCCGGATGCCTCCTCGCCTTCGACATCGAAGCCGACGCCTTCCTCCCGCAGATGGTTCGCCGCATCGTCGGCGGGCTCGTGCGGGTGGGACGCGGCGCCATCACCGCTGGTGAATTCGAGAACGCCGTCGCCGCCGCTGCGCCCGCTACGGTGGGCCCGCCTGCGCCGCCGCACGGCCTCTGCCTGCAGCGCGTCTGGTACGACGAGGGGTACGCAACATGACATCCACCGTGCGCCGCAAGGCCTCCGAGATCACCAAGAGCTGGCACGTCGTCGATGCTGCCGACCGCCCCCTCGGGCGCGTCGCCACCGAGGTTGCCTCCCTGCTCCGTGGCAAGCACAAGCCCACCTACGAGCCCCATCTCGACGATGGCGACTTCGTCATCATCATCAATGCCGGACAGGTCCGGCTGAGCGGCCGCAAGGCCGAGCAGAAGGTCTACTACCGGCACTCCGGCTACCCCGGCAATCTGCGCAAGCGCACCTTCGCCGAGCAGATGGCGCGGGCCCCCGAGCGCGTGCTTGAGCGGTCCGTGTGGGGGATGCTACCCAAGGGACCGCTGGGCAAGAAGATGCGCCGCCACCTCAAGGTCTATGCCGGCGCCGATCATCCGCACCAGGCGCAGGTCACCGGTTCCGAGCGCGCCGCCGAAGCCGCCGCCCAGGCGGAGGCGGAGGCCCTGCAGGCGAGCATCTCGAACCCGACCCCGCCTCCCCGACTCCGCCCACTCTCCGTGCCGGAGACGCCCACGCCCCGCCTCACCCGCCGCGAGAAGGTCGCCTCCTGGCTCGCCGAGCTTGAGGAAGCTCGCGCCGCCGCCGAGGCGGACGCCGCGGCCATGGCCGAGGTGGAAGACGACGACCTCCCCGAGGAGGATGACGCCCCCGAAGACGAGCCCGTTGCCGAGGCCGAGCCCGCCGCCGAAGCGGAAGCCGACGACGAGCCTGAAGACGAGTCCGAGGAGAAGTAATGGCCGAGCAGTACTACTACGGCACCGGACGCCGCAAGACGGCGATCGCGCGCGTGCGCCTCTACCCCGGCGGCGGCGCCATCATCGTCAACGGCAAGCCCCTCGACGAGGTCTTCGATCGCGACATGCACCGCGACGAGGTGATGCTCCCCCTCAAGCGCGTCGGCGCCGAGGGCAAGTTCAGCGCCCAGGTGAAGTGCGAGGGTGGCGGCGTCTCCGGTTGGGCCGGAGCCATTCGCCTCGGGATAGCCCGCGCCCTTGTCGAGGCCGACCCTTCCCTCAAGATCACGCTCAAGCGCACCCCCAGCCTCCTTACCCGCGATGCGCGAGTGAAGGAGCGCAAGAAGCCCGGTCTCAAGCGTGCCCGCAAGGCTCCCCAGTACACCAAGCGCTAGGCCGCGTGTGCTGGTCCCGTCCCGCCGCCGATCCCGAGTGCTCCGGGTCGCCTGGTGAACTCTACGTCCCGGGGCAAGTTTGTTGGCGGGGCAAAGAAACGTTGTAGACTGGTGCGGCGTCTCGGCCCGAGGGCGGCCGGAGCCCCCGACCTTGAGGCATGGATGCAGACGAAGGTCCATTCCAGCACTATGACTGGCGCCCTGCGATGACAATCCCGACCGACTACCTGCCCGGCTACGAGCGTGCCCGCGCCGTCAACCCGGAACTGGCGGAACGGTACGTTACCCACACGACGATCGGCGATCCCGATGCCGACGCGATGATGGAGGAGCTTGCCGCCATGGAGGCGGAGGAGGGCTTCCGCTTCCTGCAGGCGGGCATGGATGAAGAGCACGATGTCCTCCGCG
>JAJDUR010000018.1 GCA_022826585.1 Dehalococcoidia bacterium | reverse complement strand
CCGGCGATGTGAATGACGCGCAACGCGGGCCTTAAACGCCCGCAGCCCCGGGGAGGGGGAGTCCCCGGGGCTGCCGTGGCTGAGGGTCCGCCTGGCTTAGCTGGTGCGGATCTCGATCTGGCGCGGCTGCGGCTTCTCCTGCAGGGGCAGGCTCAGCGTGAGCACGCCGTTGGTGAGCTCAGCGTCCACCTCGGCGTCCTGCACCACGCCCGGCAGGGCGATGCGGCGGCTCACCGAGCTGATGTGACGCTCGCGACGGTACCAGCGCCCGTCGTCCGTCTTGTCCCCGGCGGTGTGCTTCGCGTTGATCGTCAGCACGCCCTCGTGGACCTGGATGTCGATGTCGTCCGTGTCGAAGCCGGGCAACGATGCCCGGACCCGCAGCGCCCCGTCCTCCTCGTAGATGTCGACGGGGAGCGTGCCCTCGTCCCACGAGTGGGTGTGGATGGGCCGGAAGAACGACTCGTCGAAGAGCCGGTCCATCACCTGGCGCATCCCCACGAACGGGTCGCGACGAACCATGATGTCTGCCATTGTCTGTGTCCTCTCCTTCGTTGTTGCGCTGTCGCCGGCTCAGCCGGCAAGGCGTCCGATGTGTCCTCGGAGTGCCTCCTGTTGATGACCGCCGGGCGCTGCATCCCGGCTCCGTGCCGGGCCTAGTTGAAGCCGAAGGGCGGGCTCTGCACCGCCGCGCCCACGCGCACGAGCGCTACCTGCAGGTCGGCTGGCGAAAGCTCCTGCGGCCGTGCCGAGCCATCCGCGCGCCGTACTGCCTCGATGTAGCTGGTCAGGTTCAAACGGTTCCTCCTGTTGGCGTCCGACCGTGTGTCGGGCCACTACTCGCTTCCATCGGTCCGCTGTCCGAGCCGTGGTCTTGATCCCCCGCGCTGCCTCCTTGCTATGCGTGAGTAGATGATAGGTCGTGGGGTATGGCATGTCAATACTTATGAGTGAATAGCGCTCAAGAAATGTGGAAGGAATCGCGTCTGCCTGCTATAGTACGGCCATGGCAAGAGACTTCTACGAGGTCCTCGGGGTGCCGCGCGGCGCCGCCGACAAGGAGATCCGCTCCGCGTTCCGCAAGCTCGCGCGCCGCTACCACCCCGACGTCAATCCGAACGACAAGGGGGCCGAGGAGCGCTTCAAGGAGATCCAGGGCGCCTACGACGTGCTCTCCGACGAGGGCACGCGCACGAAGTACGACAAGTACGGCGACCGCTGGGAGCAGGCCGACCAGATCGAGGAGATGGAGCGCCAGCGCGCGCAGGCCGGCTTCGGTGGGGGCGGGTTCTCCTTCGGGGGTGGCCTGGACGACCTCGACCTGGGGAGCGTGTTCGGCGGGATCGGGGGCATCTTCGGGGGCGGGCCGCGGGGGCCCCGCCGCGGCCAGGACATCGAGTCGCCCACGGAGGTGACGCTGGGGGAAGCAGCCGCGGGCACGACCCGCACGGTCGCCCTGCAGAGCAGCGAGTCCTGCGGCATCTGCGGCGGGAGCGGCTCGATCGGGAACGCCCGCTGCCACACCTGCGGGGGCGCCGGCGAGGCGCTCAAGCCCCGCCGCCTCGAGGTGAAGGTGCCGCCGGGGGTGCGCACCGGCTCGCGCGTGCGCATGGCCGGGGAGGGGCGGCCGGGGATGGGGGGCGGTCCCGCAGGAGACCTCTACCTGCTCATCACCGTGCTCCCGCACGCCCGCTTCGAACGCAACGGCGACGACCTCACGGTCGAGGTGCCGGTGCCCTACCTCGACGCCGTCCTCGGCGGGGAGGTGGAGGCGCCCACGCTTACGGGACGGGTGATGCTCACGATCCCGCCCCTCACCCAGAACGGGCGGCGCATCCGCCTGAGCGGGAAGGGGATGCCCGTGCTCGGCCGCCACGACCGCCGCGGCGACCTCTTCGCGCGGGTGAGCGTGGTCCTGCCCGAGCAGCTCACCGAACGCGAGCGCGCCCTCCTCGAGGAGCTGCGCGACGACACGGCGGCCGCGCAGGCCGCCGGCTAACCAGGAAGGACGAACCGATGCCCCGCCGACGACCACCCGACGAGCCCCTGCGCGACGACGAGCCCTGCTACGTCATCTCGATCGCCTCGCGGCTCGTCGGGCTGCACCAGCAGACGCTGCGCTACTACGAGCGCGCCGGGCTCATCCGGCCGCACCGCACGAGCGGCAACATCCGCATGTACTCGAACGCCGACATCCACCGCATCCGCCAGGCCCAGCGGCTCATCGAGGAGCTGGGCGTGAACCTCGCGGGCGTGGAGGTGGTGCTGCGCATGAGCGACCAGCTCCGCACCCTCCAGGCCGAGCTCGACGAGGTGAAGGCCGAGCTCGACACGCTTCGCCGGACGCGGCTTCCGGCGCCCGCCGTCGACAGTGAGGGGCGTCCCGCCCGCTAGCCCAACCGTTACCGCCCAGCCCGCAAGACCCCGCGCCCGCGGGGCAGGAGAAGTGACCACCATGATGCGACAGGACCGATTCACCGAGCAGGCCCAGCAGGTGCTAGCCGCCTCGCAGGAGGCCGTGCGAACGCGCCGCCACAACCAGTGGGGCGTGCCCCACGTGCTCTTCGCCCTCTCCGGGCTGGACGGCGGACTCGCGCTGCAGGTGCTCGAACAGCTCGACGTCGACGTCGCCCGGCTGAAGGCGCGCGTCGACGAGGTGCTGAAGGGCCAGCCGACGCTCCAGCAGGACGTCGTCCAGATCTACACGACCCCCGAGGTGGTGCGGATGCTGGAGGTTGCGAACGCGGAGGCGGAGCGGCTGAAGGACGACTACGTGGGGGTGGAGCACCTGCTCATCGCCATCGCCGACAACGAGGAGAGCGGCGCCGCCGGCCTGCTGGCCGAGTTCGGCGTGACGAAGGAAGGCATCTACCGGGCGCTGCGGGAGATCCGCGGCAGCGCGCGTGTGTCCAGCCCCACGGCCGAGAGCAGCTACCAGAGCCTCGAGCGCTACAGCGCCGACCTCACGCAGCTGGCGCGGGAGGGCAAGCTCGACCCGGTCATCGGGCGCGACACCGAGGTGCGCCGGGTGATGCAGATCCTGAACCGGCGCACGAAGAACAACCCCGTCGTCATCGGCGAGGCGGGCGTCGGCAAGACGGCGATCGTCGAGGGCCTGGCCCAGCGCATCGCCGAGGGCGACGTGCCTGAGAACCTGCAGGAGAAGTCGCTGCGGGCGCTGGACATGGGCGCGCTGCTCGCCGGGGCGAAGTTCCGGGGCGAGTTCGAGGAGCGCCTGAAGGCCGTGATGGAGGAGGTCCGCGAGAGCGACGGCGGCATCATCCTCTTCATCGACGAGCTGCACACCGTCATGGGCGCGGGCGGGGCGGAAGGCGCCATCGACGCGAGCAACCTGATGAAGCCTCCCCTCGCGCGGGGCGAGCTGCGCGCCATCGGCGCGACGACGCTGGACGAGTACCGGCGCATCGAGAAGGACCCCGCCCTCGAGCGGCGCTTCGCCCCCGTGTACGTGGACGAGCCGTCGGAGGAGGACACGCTCGCCATCCTGCAGGGCCTGCGCTCGCGCTACGAGGACCACCACCGGGTGGAGATCGGCGACGACGCGCTGGAGGCGGCGGTGCGGCTCTCCTCGCGCTACGTGACCGAGCGCCACCTGCCCGACAAGGCGATCGACCTGATCGACGAGGCGGCCAGCAAGCACGTCATCGACGCGCAGGAGACGGCGCCCGAGGTGCGCGCCATCGCGAAGCGGCTGGACGCCCTCGCGGCGGAAGCGGACGCGGCCGTCGAGCGGGAGGACCACGAGCGCGCCGCGACCGTCAAGCAGGAGGTGCTCCAGCTCCAGGAGGAGTACGCGCGCCTGCGCGCGGAGGACGCCGAAGGGCGCCCCGAGGAGCTGCGCGTGTCCGAGGAGGACATTGCCTCGCTCGTCGGGCAGATGACGGGCATCCCCGTCTCGCGCCTGGAGGAGAGCGAGACCGAGAAGCTGCTGCGCATGGAAGAGACGCTGCACGAGCGCGTCGTGGGGCAGGACCGCGCCATCGAGGCCCTGAGCGACGCCGTGCGTCGCGCGCGGGCCGGGCTGAAGGATCCGAAGCGCCCGATCGGCTCGTTCATCTTCCTGGGGCCCACGGGCGTCGGGAAGACGGAGCTGGCGAAGGCGCTGGCGCAGTGCCTGTTCGACGACGAGGAGGCGATGATCCGGCTGGACATGTCGGAGTACCAGGAGCGCCACACGGTGAGCCGCATGGTGGGCGCGCCTCCCGGTTACGTCGGCTACGACGAGGCGGGGGGCCTGACCGAGCTGGTCCGGCGACGGCCGTACCGCGTCATCCTGTTCGACGAGATCGAGAAGGCGCACCCGGACGTGTTCAACACGCTCCTGCAGATCCTCGACGACGGGCGGCTCACGGACGGGCACGGCCGCACGGTCGACTTCCGCAACACGGTCATCATCATGACGAGCAACCTGGGCACGGGGGCGCAGAACCGGCTCACGCTCGGGTTCACGCAGCGCAGCGAAGAGAGCGGCGCCGCGGACCAGGTGCGGGAGTCGGTGGAGCGGGCGTTGCGCGAGCACTTCCGGCCCGAGTTCCTGAACCGGATCGACGACACGATCGTCTTCGAGCCGCTGACGGAGCATGAACTGACCGAGATCGTCGACCTGCTCGTGGCGGAAGTGCGCGGGCGGCTCTCCGAGCGCGAGATCGACATCGAGCTGACGGAGGCGGTGCGCGAGGAGCTCGTGCGCGAGGGGTACGACCCGGAGCTGGGCGCGCGTCCCCTGCGGCGCACCGTCGAGCGGCGGGTCGAGAACGAGCTCGCGCGGCGCATCCTCGCGGGCGAGTTCGGCGAGGGCCAGCGCATCACGGTCGACTTCGCGGACGGCGAGTACACGTTCGCGGCCGGGTCGCGCGAGGGGGAGGCGGCGGTCGCTGGGTAGGGGCGTTTCCCGCTAACCCGGCGCCGTCGAGTAGGCGGGCTCGGGGCGGACGCGCCGGACCTGGGGGAGAGCCACGACGATGGCCGCGGAGCACGCGAGCGTGGCCCAGGCCAGCACCGTGACGACGATCACGAGGCCGGCTCCTTCGGCGACCGCGCTGATGGGAAGGGTGAGCAGCATGGCGAACCCGTTCGTGAGGGGGAACAGGCCGAGCACCCGTCCGCGCACGCCCTCGGCCACCTTCTGCTGGATGATGACCGACGCGCTGATGGTCGAGGCGGAGAGGGAAACGCCGAGGCCGACGTTGGCCAGCGCGGTCAGCTCGATGGAGCGGGAGTGGGCGAACACGATCGACGCCGCCGCGAAGCCGATGGCCCCCAGGACGAGGGTGGAGCCGCGTCCGGCGATGTCGGGACGCTGGGCGAAGTACATGGAGCCGGCGACGGCGCCGACTCCCCAGCCGAAGGCCATGAAGGCGAAGCCCACCCCGCCCACTTCGAGGATGTTGGTCGCCCAGAGGATGCCGAGGTGCCCGACGCCCGGCATTCCCACCCCGTGCATGACGAACACGAGCGCCACCGCTCCAAGGATCACGAGGTGGCGGCGGGTGTACTGGAGGCCCTCGACGACCGCGGTCAGCATCTGGCGGCCGGCGGCGGCGCCACGGCTGCGGTAATCGAGCAGGGCGATGAGGGGGATGATTCCCAGCCAGGTGACCAGCGACCCGGCGTAGAGCACACCCGCCCCGAAGGCGTCGTTGAGGACGGCGGCGATGGGAATCGTGATCGGGATCATCAGCTGCTGGGCGGCGGAGTTGAGGCTGATGGCGTTGCCGAGGTCGTCCCTGCCGGCCACGGCGGGCAGGCTCGCCTGCCGGGCCGGGTGGTCGATGGCCTGCGTGGCCGCCGCCAGGAAGGTGAGCGCCGCAACCCCAATGATCGTCGCCCCGCCGAAGGGCGTCGTCAGCATGAGCAGGGCGACGAAGGCGCTGAGGACGAGCGAGGCCGACTCGCAGCCCAGCAGGACGAGCCGCCGCTCGAAGCGATCGGCGATGGCGCCGCCGATCAGGCCGAAAGCGAGCGTGGCGACACCCCGCGCCCCCATGAGGACGCCCGTGTAGATGATCTCGTGCTCGGGGTAGACCGCCTGCACCCAGAAGATCTGGGTGACGAAGTGGAGGGGCTGGACGAGGCCGACGAGCACCGTTCCCGCCAGCAGGAGGCGGAAGTTCCGGTGGCGGAGTGCGCGGAAGGCCGGAGCGGTCCCGATGGCCGCGAGGGCCTGGCGGGGACCGCGGGCGCGAGGGGGACCGGCACGCATGGAGGCCGAGTCTACGCGCCGCCATCCTCACGGCCCCGTGGCGGGGCGGCGCGCGATCCGCCAGAATCGGCGCGCTTTCGAAGCAGAAGGGGAGGTACGCCATGCTGCTTGAGGGGAAGGCCGCCGTCGTCACGGGCGGAGCGGTCGGGATCGGACGCGGGATCGCGGTGGCGCTGGCCGAGAACGGCGCCGACGTCGCCAGCCTCGACATCGACGCCACGAACAACGCGGAGACGGCCACGCAGGTGCGGGCCACGGGCCGCCAGGGCATCGCCATCGACTGCGACGTGGCCGACAAGGTGCAGGTGCGCCGGGCGATGAACAGCGCCCTCCAGCGGCTGGGGCGCATCGACGTGCTCGTGAACAACGCCGCCATCTACGAGGACACGACGCTCACGGGCGGCAGCTACGAGTCGCAGACGGACGCCTACGAGCGCTCCATCGACATCTGCGCGATGGGCAGCTACTACTGCGCGACGGCGGCCGTGCCGGCGATGCAGGCGGTCGGGGGCGGCGAGATCCTCAACGTCATCACCGAGCACATCAAGGAAGGGCACCTGATGACGGGCGGGGCCGCCAGCGGCTACGACTGCGCCAAGTGGGTGCAGTGGCGCCAGGTGGAGACCTGGGCGATGGAGCTGGCCGAGCACAACATCCGCGTGAACGGCCTCTGCATGGGGGCCACCAATACGCCGATGCTGCGCGCCGTCTCGGTCGCGATAGCCGAGGCGGGCATGCGTCCCTCGGACGTGGGGCAGGCCGTCATCAACATCCTTTCGCACGGGTCGGACGGCCCCAGCGGGGAGACGTTCGTGTTCGGAACCTCGGGCACGCCGCGGGAGCAGAGCCTGAAGGAGATCGCGGCGCTGGCGCCCGTCTGATCGGGCCCCCACGGGCGTTGACAACGCGCGTAGGATTGACGACATAGCAAAGGCGCATGCCAGCGCCGGTCTTTGCGTGACCACAGAGAGGGAGTAGTCACATGGTCCTCCAATCCGTCTCCCAGCAGACGCCGACGACAAAGGCGCCCGAGCCAGTCCTGGGCACCGAACTCATCCCCAAGGAGCGCTACGTCTCGAAGGAGTTCATGGACCGCGAGTGGGAGCGCATGTGGACCAAGGTCTGGAACATCGCCGGGCGGGAGCAGGACATCCCGAACGTCGGCGACTACTTCACGACCGAGCTCGGCCCCGAGTCGTTCCTGATCGTGCGCGAGGCGCCGGACAAGGTGCGGGCGTTCTACAACGTCTGCCCCCACCGCGGGAACCAGATCCGCAACCCCGGCATGGGGCATGCGGAGAGCTTCCAGTGCGCCTACCACTTCTTCGAGTTCAACCTGGACGGCTCCAAGAAGTTCGTGCCGGACGAGGACACCTTCACCCAGGGCGTTCCCCAGCAGACGGCCCTCACCGAGGTGCCCTGCGACACGTGGGGCGGCTGGGTCTGGTTCAACATGAACCCCGAGGCCGAGCCCCTGATGGAGTTCCTGGGCGAGATCCCGGAGCACCTGAACCCGTACCACTTCGAGAAGCAGTACTTCGTCCAGGACGTGACGATCGAGTGGGACTGCAACTGGAAGACCTCGGTGGACGCCTTCAACGAGGTCTACCACGTGCAGGGCATCCACCCGCAGATCCTCGAGAACATCGACGACATCCACGTCCAGATCGACCTGTACGAGCGGCACAACCGCTACCTCGTGCCGTTCGGGCTGCTGAGCCCGCGCTATCCGAACCAGGAGGAGCTGACGCGAGCGCTCAAGGAGATGCTGCAGGCCGCGGGCATCGATCCGGAGACGTTCGAGGGCGGCCCCGCGGACGTGCGCCCGGCGCTCCAGGCGCAGGTGAAGAAGCACGCCGCCGCCCACGGTATCGACCTCTCCGAGCTGAACGACGACCAGCTCTCGGACGACTACCACTACTACATCTTCCCGAACATCACGCTGAACACGCACCACTCGGGCGTGATGTTGTTCCGGCAGCGGCCACACGCGACCGACCCGAACAAGATGTACTACGACCTGCAGAACTACGTGCGAATCCCGGAGGGCTCGGACCCGCCTCCGCGCCCGGTGCACACGACCCACAAGCACGGCGAGATCTCGCTGGGCCTGGGCCTGGACCAGGACTCGTACAACCTGCCGCGCGTGCAGAAGGGGATGAACTCGCGCTCGTTCAAGGGGTTGCTCATCAACTACCGCGAGCGCCGCATCCGCCACATGCACAAGGTCATCGACGACTACCTGGAGGGCCCGGACCGCTAGGCCCTTCAGCCATCGACACGCGGGAGGCCGCGCACGGATTGTGCGCGGCCTTCTTGTTGTAGGCTGCGCGCGCCACCACAAGGAGGACGGATATGCAGGATTTCGAGGGGAAGGTCGCGGTGATCACGGGCGGGGCGAGCGGTATCGGGCTGGGGATGGCGACCCGCTTCGCCGCCGAGGGGATGCGCCTCGTCCTCGCCGACATCGAGGAGGCCGTGCTGGAGGAGGCCGCCGCCGGCCTGCGCGAGAACGGTGCCGAGGTATTCACCGTCCAGACCGACTGCGGGGACGCCGCCTCCATGGACAACCTAGCCGCGGAGTCGCTGGCGCACTACGGCTCGGTGCACGTCGTCTGCAACAACGCGGGCGTGGGGGCGCGGGGGACGATGTGGAAGCTGGGCGTGAACGACTGGGAGTTCGTGCTGCGGGTGAACCTGTGGGGCGTGATCCACGGCGTGCGCGTGTTCACGCCGCACCTGGTCGAGCAGGACGAGGGCCACATCGTGAACACGGGCTCGATGGCGGGGCTCGTCTCGGTCTCGGGAACGGGGCCGTACAACGTGAGCAAGCACGGCGTCGTCACCCTCTCGGAGACGCTCTACGGCGAGCTGCAGGACGCGGGCTCGAACGTGGGCGTGTCGGTGCTCTGCCCGGGCATCATCCGGACGAACCTGCGCAACTCGGAGCGCAACCGCCCCGAGCACCTGCGCGACATGGACGCGGAGTCGGTACGGGCGCGGACGGAGAACACGCCGGGCTTCAGCGACACCGTGCGGCTGCAGGCGCTCTCGCCGGAGTGGGCGGCGGAGTGCGTGTTCGAGGGGATCAAGGCGAACCGCTTCTACATCCTCACGCACGACGACCACGAGGGTCAGATCCCCCGCCGCCACGACGCCATCCAGAACGACGGCAACCCCGCCGTCGTGCGCTCGACCGTCTTCGCCGGCGGCCCCATCGAGCGGTAGGGACGGGCGCTACGCGCTCGCCGCCTCCAGCGCCAGATCGCGGATGACGGCGGCGATGCCGGGGTGGGTGCCCACCGGATCCGTGTAGCGGACGGCGCGGGCGCCGTTCGCGGCCACCTGGTCGACGTGCCAGCCCTCGGACGCGAAGAAGGGCACGACCACCGCGTTCCGTTCGCCCGCGAGGTCGGGGACCGACGCGATGCCCGGGTCCTGGTCGGTGAAGACGGTGGCGACCTCGGCGAAGCGTCCGGTCGCGCGGACGCGTTCGACCTGCTCGTGGACGGCGCTCGCGGTGGCGGCAATGCGGCGGTTGCCATGACCCAGCACGAAGACTGCGCCGTCCTCGGAGGCGCCCGCCTCCAGGGCGCGCTCGACGACGATGCCGGCGAGGGCGGGGTGGACGCCGACCGGCCGCGTGCAGCGGATGGTGCGGCCCTCGCGCCGGGTGAGGGCGCCGTCGAGGCCCATCTCGGCGGGGATGACCTCGCTCGTGAAGTAGCCCTCCGACATGAATACGGGAACGACGGTCACGTCGGTGGCCGTGCAGCCGTCGAGGGCGCGGGAGAGGGATGGCTCCTCTTTCCAGAAGGCGACCAGCACCTCGTCCCAGTGGCCGTCTTCGGCGAGGGCGCGGGCGTGGGCGCGGACGGCCTCGCTGGAGCGCGCGTTCAGGTGCGATCCGTGGCCAGCGAGGACGAGCGCGCGAGTCATGGCGCTCACGCCAGCGCGTCGATGACGGCGCGCACGAGTTCGGTTCGACCCGGGGAGGCGGCCTCGACGTCGACGCGGCCGAAGCACTCGCGCACGGCCTTCGAGGTGCTGGGGCCGATGCTGACGAGGGCGGCCTCCAGGCTTCCGGCATCGGGGCCGAGCGCGTCGTGCAGGTTTCGCGCGGTCGAGCTGCTGGTGAAGGTGACGGCGTCGGCCTCGCGGACGGCCGCCAGCTGCTCGTCGGTGAGGGGAACGGGGTGGTTCTCGTAGGCGGTCACGGCGCGAACGGACAGGCCCCGTGCCTCCAGCGCGGCACAGAGGTCGGGAGCGGAGAGGTTCGACTGGAAGACGGTGACCGCCTCGCCCGGTTCGGCGGGAAGCTCGGCGAGAGCGGACGACCAGGACTGCTCGGGGACGAAGTCGGGGCGCAGGCCGTACCCGGCCAGCGCGGCGCCGGTGGCCTCGCCGACGGCGGCGAGGCGGCGTCCGGCGACGGCGCGCGAGTCGAGGCCCGCGGCGGCGAGCGTCTCCATGGCCGCGTGGACGCCGTTCGCGCTGCTGAACGCCCACCAGTCGGCGGGAGCGGCGACTGCCTCGCAGAGGTCGGGCGAGCCGGCCCGGGAGACCAGCTCGATGGTCGGGGTCTCGGTCACGAGGGCGCCCTCGGCTTCGAGCAGGGCCACCAGCTCGCTCGACTGTGCGCGGGAGCGGGTGACGGCGATGTGGCGTCCGGCGAGGGGGCCGGGGTCGAACCAGGCGAGCTCGCCCGCAAGCTCGGCGACGGGCCCCACAACGGTCACGAGGGGGGCGGCCAGGCCCGCCTCGGCGATGCGGTCCGCGATGTCGGCGAGCGTGCCCGTCACGACGCGCTGGTCGGGGCGGGTGCCCCACTGGACGGAGGCCGCGGGCGTGTCCGGCGCGCGGCCCTCCGCCATGAGGCGCTCGGCGCACTCACCGAGGGTGGCCGCGCCCATGAGGAGCACGAGCGTGTCGACCTCGGCGGCTGCGCGCCAGCTCGTCGCGCCGTCGGTCAGGCTGCGGGCGTTGATGACCATGAAGGCGCTGGAGAGGCCGCGGTGTGTCACGGGGATGCCGGCGTAGGCGAAGGCGCCGATGGCGGAGGTGACGCCCGGGACGACCGTGCAGGGCACGCCCGCCTCCTTGCAGGCGCGCAGCTCCTCGGACCCGCGCCCGAAGACGAAGGGGTCGCCGCCCTTGAGGCGCACGACGCGCTTGCCCTCGCGGGCGCGGTCGAGCATAAGCGCCTCGATTTCGTCCTGGGTGGCGACATGAGCGCCCGCGCGCTTGCCGACGTTCTGCACCTCCGCGCCGACGGGCGCCTCGCGCAGCAGGGCGCGCGGGGCGAGGGCGTCGTGCAGGACGACGTCGGCGCTGCGCAGGGCCTCGAGCCCGGCGACGGTGATGAGGCCGGGGTCGCCGGGGCCAGCGCCCACGAGCGTGACGTGGCCGAGGTGGCTGTTGGCTGTTGGCTGTTGGCTGTTGGTCACGCTGCCGGGAGTCCCGTGTCTATTATGGGCCGCACCTGGCCGAACCCCACCATCCGGGTCGCGGCCAGCCCTTCCGAGAGGCGAACTACCAACAGCCAAATGGCCAACAGCCAACAGCCGGTCCAACACTTCTTCGAGTCACAGCGCCTGCGGCTCTCGTACTGGGCGTGGGGGAACGAGGGTGCGCAGCCGCTCGTCCTCCTCCACGGCGGGCGCGACCACGCGCGCAGCTGGGACGGCATCGCGGAGGCGTTCGCCGCCGACCACTACGTGGTCGCGCCCGACCTGCGCGGCCACGGCGACTCCGACTGGTCGCCGGGGAGCGAGTACACGACGGCGCAGTACGCCATCGACCTGCTGACGCTGGTCGAGCGCTTCGAGCGGCCGGTTCGCGTGATCTGCCACTCGTTCGGCGGGCAGGTCACGTTCATCGCGGCGGGGACGTACCCGGAGCGGTTCGCCTCGATCGTCGCGATCGAGGGGCGGGTGCCGGGGCTGTTCGAGGAGCCGGAGCCGATGACGCCGGAACGCTTCCGGACGCACGTCGAGCAGCGCCGGTCGCTGGAGACGCGGCAGGTGCGGCGCTACCCGGACCTGGAGAGCGCGATCCGGCGCGTGCAGGAGATGAACCCGCGGCTCTCACCCGAGCAGGCGCGGCACATCGCCGTCCACGCCGTGCGCGAGGACGGCGACGAGCTCATCTGGAAGTTCGACAACTGGTCGCGCCCGGGGGTGCGCCGCGACGAGTACACGCTGGCGGAGATGCGCGGCTTCATCGAGGCGATCGCGTGTCCGGTGCTCTACCTGGTGGGGAGCGAGGCAGGGGTGATGCGGGGGATGGAGCGCTGGGTGGAGGGGCTCTCGGGCGTGCGTCCGGTGAAGGTCGAGGGCGCCGGGCACTGGGTCCACCACGACCAGCCGGAGCGGGTCATCGGGCTGGCGCGGGAGCACTTCGGGGCGGGCTAGCGCTCGAAGGCGACCTTGAACTCCTCAAGGGAGTCGTACACCTCAAGGTTCTTGGCCTCTCGCGCCTCGCGCAGGGCCTCCAGCGTCTCCTTGTTGGGAACGCCGCAGCGTGGGTAAGCACAGCGGACGGAACTCTTCGAACCAGGCATGCTCTCCAACCTATCACCCCCTGCCTGTCACGGCAGCACCCACCAACCACCAGCCACCGACCACTAGCCACCGGCCACCACTCCCCCGTACCCTCCCGCGGCAAGCGGAGGGCGCGCGTGAGCGACGCGGACCAGGGGACGCAGGACAGCGAGGCGGCATTCGCCATGCTCGAGGAGCTGGGCGTGGCCAGCGCCCGCACGCTTGGGCTCGACCACCCCGGCGTCGTCGCGCTGTGCGACGCGAACCGGCAGCTCGAGGAGGGGCAGCCGGGGCTGGCGATGCACACGCTGGAGGTGGAGCTGGGGGAGCCGGACACGCCCCAGCCGATGGAGATCGGGGCGGCGGCGTTCGTCCTGCGGGGGAAGGCGCACGAGGCCCAGGACCGCGCCTACCACGCGCGCATCGACTACGAGTACGCGCTCAAGATGCGCGCCAACATCCCCTACGCGATCGAGGCGATCCGGCGCATCGACCGGCGGGGGTAGGCGGCGCGCCCCCCGCTTGCCCTAGAATCGCGCGACCAGCGACGGGAGGCGGCAGCCATGGTGCGAGCCGAGATCATCGAGCGCAGCAAGACGCTGCAGGAGACGGCGCCGGCCATCGACCGGCTCATGGGAATCAAGGACGCGCTGCTGGAGGCGGCCGACGAGGCGCAGGAGATCCGCCACATCCCCGCCTGGGCCTCGAACGAGATCGCCGACCAGGGGCTTTACCGCTTCGCCATCCCCCAGGAGCTGGGCGGCGAGGACTTGCCCGCCCGCGACCAGATCGAGATCGTCGAGGCGGCCTCCGCCATCGACGGATCGGTCGGCTGGTGCGTCCACATCAACTCCGAGATCAACAGCCTCGTGCTGCGCCGCATGAGCATGGAGCTGGTGCCCGAGTTCTACGACGACTGGCGCGTCCTGACCTGCGGCGGCGTCGGGCCGGGGCTCCAGCATGCGAAGGCGCGGCCGGTTGACGGCGGCTGGCGGCTCTGGTGCCAGGGCTCATTCGGCAGCGGCTGCCACAACGCCACCTGGACGCTCGTGCACACGGGCTCGGTGGGCGTGCCGAAGGAAGGCGGCGGCTCCTCCGAGAAGGCGTTCCTCATCCCGAAAGAGGACTTCGAGGTCGTCGATACGTGGAACACGGCGGGGCTGCGCGGCACCGGCAGCGCCGACGTGAAGGTCGACGGCGCCTTCATCCCGGACAAGGCGACGCTGCCGATGGACCTCTTCAGCAACTGCGACACGTTCGCGAGCCCGACGCTCCGCAACCCCATGCAGGCGCACTACAACAAGGGCGCGGTCGCCCTCGGCATCGCCCGCGGCGCGATCAACGACCTGATCGACCTGGCGATGGTGAAGACGCCCTGGATGTCGGGGACACCGCTGGCCGACATGCCCGAGCTGCAATACCGCATCGGCGAGGCGGAGGCGACGGTTCGGGCGGCCAAGGCCTTCATGATCGACGCGCAGGAAGAGACCGAGAAGCACCTCGGCCCGCTCCCGAAGGACGGAGGGCGTTCCGCGCCGGAGTGGGAGGTGACGCAGCGCTCGTACCTCTCCTGCGTGCACGCGGCCCAGGTCTCCCGGCACGTGGTCGACACGATCCACAACACGGCGGGGACGACGGCGAGCCGCATGGATTCGCCGCTGGAGCGGCGCCTGCGGGACGCCCACCAGGCGGCCGCGCACGCGGCCATCTCGTGGCGGCACTACCGCAACCTGGGGAGCACCTACCTCGGCAACGACATGCCCGGCCTGTCGGCGGCGCGCGCGTAGGAAGCAGGGCCCCTCAGGACTCCTTCGGGGGCTTCGGGCGGAACAGCTTCCCGACGGCGCTACCGAGGAAGGGGCGCAGGGGCCGCGGCAGCACCCTCCAGGCGATGGCCTCGCCGGCGACGCTCCCGACCTGCCGGATCTCGTCCTCGTGCTCACGGACGTACTTCGCCGCCTGCTCGGCGGCGGGGCGGGCGGCCTCGATGGCGTCGTGCGCGATGCGTTCGGCCTCGGGGCGGGCTGCCTCGACTGTCTCCTTCGCGACCTTCGCGGCGCGGCGGGCATGGAGCTCGGCCTCGGGCTGGGCCTCGAGGGCGGCGTCGTGGGCCTTGCGCACGAGGCGTCCAAGGGAGCGCCCGATCTGGGCGGCGACGTCATCGCCGGGAGGTGGTCGCTGTTGGTCTGCCATGACGCTAGGAGTGTCTGCTGATCCACTCCCCGAGCTTGAACAGCCAGCGGAAACGGGAGGGGTTCTCCTGCTCGTAGCGCCGGCGCGCTTCCTTCATCTCAGAGCCGGGGCCCAGGTCGGGGACGCCGTCGGGCGCCCGATGCGGGTTTACCGCTTTCTGGATCTGCCGACTGGCCCTGTCTGCTGCATGGTCCACGTCAGGATTTCCGCCAAAGAAGCCCATGCCAGCCCTCCTGGTCGGGTAGCTGCATCCTACCGCGTCCTGCCGGCGACTGGGCCTGGCTTCCCCGGCAGGACCCTAGGAGTGCCTGTTGATCCACTCCCCCAGCTTGAACAGCCAGCGGATGCGGGAGCGGTTCTCCTGCTCGTAGCGACGCTGGGCTTCCTTCATCTCAGGGCTGGGGCCCAGGTTGGGGGTCCTGTGCGGGGCTCGATGGGGGTTGATCGCCTTCTGGATATCTTGACTGGCCTTTCTGGCCGCGTGGTCTACGTCAGGATTTCCACCAAAAGTCCCCATCCTTCCTCCTGGTCGGGAATCCCGGTTCGGGCGCCCAGACAGCAGGATGCCCGCCCCCGCGTAGCCCGTGTCGGTGCTCGCTCCCCGGCTAGTCCCCGCCGCCGCGAATGAGCCGCGCGATGCGCCTCAGCAGGCCGAAGCGCGGGCCCTTCGGGCGCCTGGGTGGCCTGTGCCCACCCTGCTGCTCTCGCCGCTGCGCCAACTCGTGCCGCAGGGTACCGAAGTCCTCCGGCGGTGGGGGCGGGGCAAGGAAGCCATCCTCATTCACGGGGGAACCCTCTCCTTCTACTGTAGCCCGGCGGGGCAGACCGGGAGGCTAATCGCCACGGCCGCGGATAAGGCGCGCGATGCGGCGCAGCAGGCCGAAGCGCGGACCCCGGGGGCGCTTCGGGGAGCGGTTGCCGCCCTGCCTCCGGCGCCGCGACTCCAGCCCGGCCAGCCGCACGGCGCCAGCTTCGTCGCCGAAAGGTGAACCGGCGCCATGTCCAAAGGGCGGAATCGTGCCCCTACCACCCATTCAGGGACCTCCTCCTTCGATCGTGCCCGGCTGAGCGCTAGTCCCCGCCGCCGCGGATTAGGCGCGCGATGCGGCGCAGCAGGCCGAAGCGGGGGCGCGGGACAGCCCGAGCGGCTCTCCCGCGGCGCGCCTCGGCATCGTTCAGAGCCAGCTCGCGCTCCGCCTTCTCGGCGCGGACCCTGAACTCAACCGGGTCAAACCCTCCTCCGAACTCCGCCATTTCCTGACTCCCCTTCCCCTGTAGCCGGCGGCTAGTCGCCGCCGCCGCGGATAAGGCGCGCGATGCGGCGCAGCAGGCCGAAGCGCGGGCCTCGCGGGCGTCTCGGGGGGCGGTTGTCGCCGCCGTGCTTGCGCTGAATCTCGTCCTGCTGGGCCCGAGCCAACATTTCCAGCTCCGGGCCGGGATTCGGCGGGACGAAACCGCCACCGAAGTCCGCCATTCCGCACCTCCGCCATCACTCTAGCGGATGGGAACGGAGCGCGGCGGGGCATAGAAGCGGGCAGTGGCTGTGGTACGGTGCCCGCCCACCGTGTCCTCAAGAACCCGGGGCAACCACCGGCGACCCATTCCGCTGCTCCTTGCCTGCGTTCTCGGCGCATCGGCGCTGGCAGCATGCGGCGGTGGCGCCGAGCCGGCCCCGACCGCCGACGCCCCCTCCCCCACGCCGACGGCCGTCACCGCAAGGCCCCAGACCCCGGCCCCTACACCCACACCGACCCCGACCCCGACCCCCAGCCCCACGGAGGCTTCGACACCGACGGCCACGCCCGTGGCCACGCCAACAGCCACCCCAGCACCCGCGGTGACGCTGTCGACTCCCGCGGAGCGGGAGGCGTACGAGCGCCTCTCGGACCTCGTGCCCTGGATAGCGAAACCCCGCGATTCCCTGCGGGTGCAGGCAGCCGAGATCGTCATCCAGCTCTGGCTGCAGGACCCCGCCATGGCGGAGTCCGTGGCGCAGTCAAAGTGGTTCCAGGACGGCACCACCGCCCACGAAGTTGATGTCCTGCAGCGCTTTGCGGATCTCGCCTCGCGGAGTCCCGCGGTCGCCGGGATGCTCGCCGAAACCCCCTGGTTCAACGATGTCATCACCGAGCGGGAGCGCGACCTGTTCGACCTTCTCGCCCGCGGCGATCTGTCGCCTTCGTTCCTTGACGATCACCCCGAGTACACGGGCAGGTTCACCGACCACCTCCTGCGCTTCTTCATGGGCTCTTTTTCGGGCATGACTCCCGCCGCGTTGGCGACGTTCGAGCGTCAGCCCTGGTTCGCCGACGGCCTCGTTCCCCTGGAAGCCGCGTTCGCCATTGCGCTCAGTGGCCTGCCCAGTGCGAACCCGATGCTCATGAGGGATCTGCTTCAGCAGCGCTACGTGGCCACGCGGACGGCGTTTCTCCCCCTCGCCGGGGAGGTTTCCCTGTATCTCGTTCAGAACAGCCCCATCCCCGACAGCGAGGCCATGCTCGACCGCATCGAGGACACGGCTCGTGTCATGGAAGAGTGGCTGGCAGTCCCGTTTCCGACTACCGACGTCATCCTGCTCATCGGTGACGCGACGGCCGTGGACTACGGTATCTCTCGGGGCGGCCACTACGGGAGTCACATGGTCCTGACTCGCTACGCATCCGGTGTCCCCAGCATTCCCCACGAAACGGCCCACTACTACTTCCACGGGGCGGGCGAGGCCCGCTGGTTCATCGAAGGAGTGGCCGAGCTCACCGAGCGGTATCTCGATGACGCCGTGGACGTGTCCGTGTACGCCCCCCGGGAGGACGCACCACCACACCACGCACTCTCCTGCCTGAGCGAGGACGGTGCGCAGAATATCCGCCACCTGGATTCAATGGCCCGCGAGAGACGGGGTAGGTTGATCGGTGACTCCTGCACCTACAGTCTCGGCGAGTGGTTTCTGGTTCACCTGTACGAGGCTATTGGGGCAGAGGCCCTTGGGGCGGGGCTGGGCCACTGGTACCTGCAGCAAGAGAGCCTCCCCGAGCGTTTCGCCCAAAGCCGTACCTGGAAGCCGCGCCTGGTCGACATCGACCCTGACGCTCCCAACCCGGAGCGGGTCATCTATGAATCCCTCTCCCAAGCCGTTCCGGAGCACGCCCGGGAAGCGTTCGAGAGGGTCTACGGCGAGCTCCACGGAGGGGTCTCCGGTGGACCGCAGGACGACGTTCCCGACGACTTCGGTGACACCAGGGAAACGGCCTCACCCCTCTCTCCGGGAGGGCTCGTCGAGGGGGCTCTCGAGCACGCCTACGACTTCGACTATTTCGTCTTCAAGGCGACCTCCGGTCAGAAATACGAGCTCCACTTCGAGCACGCCACGCCAACGTCCAGCCTTGCCCTCTACGACCTGCCCCTGACGAACGCCTACCTTGGCAGGCAGTTCTACGAACGCTACGGCACTGTCCTGAAGAGGATTGGGTCCGCCTCGGGTGGTGTGACCGGAACCGCGGTCTGGGTGGCGCCCCGGTCGGCAAGGTTCTATCTCGCGGTTCAGAATTTCGGGGGGACGCCCGGGCCCTACCGCCTGAGCATCGTGGCGCTGAAGGAGACCCCCGACGATCACGGCGACAACCTGGCCTCCGCCACCGAGGTGACACTCCTCCAGCCCATCGAGGGAACGCTGGAGGACGAGCAGGATGTCGACTACTTCCGGTTCCAGCCGGTCGAAGACCAGAGCTATCGCGTGGAGGTCTCCCCCCTGGAGGGCGAGCCACCTCGCGTGTGTATGTACAACAGCGAAGGCAGGGCCATCACGGGACGAAGCGAGGACTGCGGCGTCCGCCGTGACGCCGACGTCGTGTCCTTCCAGTGGACTGCCTCGTCCTCATACGAGCGCTACGTCGCCGTGAGCGGGGGTACGGGCGTTGTCAGGTACACCATCCTGATAACACCGGTGGAAGAGTGAGCCCTGGCGCGCGCCGGGCCCAGGGCCCAGGCTGCGCACGATCGCGCGCCTCCGCTATCACTGTAACGCAAGCAGCAATTGACAGAACGGCGTACCATCGGCGCACGTCCCGAACTGAGCGGAGGAGCAGATGGTCCAGGAGAAGATTGCCCACACGACCCCCACGGAGAAGGCGGCCGAGCCCTACATGGGCACCGACCTCATCCCCAAGGAGCGCTACATCTCGAAGGAGTTCATGGACCTCGAGTGGGAGCGCATGTGGACCAAGGTCTGGAACATGGCCGGCCGTGTGTCCGACATCCCCGCCGTCGGCGACTACTTCACGACGGAGCTGGGGCCGGAGTCCTTCCTCATCGTGCGCGAGGCGGAGGACAAGGTCCGCGCCTTCTACAACGTCTGCCCCCACCGCGGGAACCAGATCCGCAACCCGGGCATGGGCCACGCCGAGTCGTTCCAGTGCGCCTACCACTTCTTCGAGTTCAACCTCGACGGCTCCAAGAAGTTCGTCCCGGACGAGGACACGTTCACCCAGGGCGTTCCCCAGGAGACCGCGCTGACGGAGGTGCCCTGCGACACCTGGGGCGGGTTCATCTTCTTCAACATGAACCCCGACGCCGAGCCCCTGCTCGAGTTCCTCGACCCCGTGGCCCAGCACCTCGACGCCTACCACATGGAGGAGTTCTCGATCGTCTCCGACAAGACGGTCGAGTGGGACACGAACTGGAAGGCCTCCGTCGACGCCTTCAACGAGGTCTACCACGTGCAGGGCATCCACCCGCAGCTGCTCGAGGGGCTGGACGACATCCACGTCCAGATCGACCTGTACGACCGCCACAACCGCTACCTGGTGCCGATGGGCATCGTAAGCCCGCGCTACCAGAACCCGGAGGAGGTCACCGACGGGCTGAAGGGGCGGCTGCGGAACGCGGGTGTCGACCCGCAGGAGTTCGAGGGCCGCAGCGCTGAGGTGCGTCCGTTCCTGCAGCAGCGCGCCCGCGAGGTCGCGGAGGAGCAGGGGATGGACGTCTCACAGCTCAACGACGACCAGATGTCGGACGACTACCACTACTACATCTTCCCGAACCTGACGTTCAACACGCACCACGCGAGCTTCGGGTTCTTCCGGCAGCGGCCGCACGCGACCGATCCGAACAAGATGTACTTCGACATCCAGAGCTACGCCCGCCTGCCCGAGGGCACGGACGTGCCGCGTCCGATTCACAGCCAGCACAAGCACGGCGAGATCTCGCTGGGGCTGGTGATGGACCAGGACTCGTACAACCTGCCGCGCGTGCAGAGGGGGATGAACTCGCGCTCCTACAAGGGGCTGCTCATCAACTACCGCGAGCGGCGCATCCGCCACATGAACAAGGTCATCGACGACTACCTGTACGGCCCCGACCGCTAGGTGGGGCACGACAGCAGCCTGCACCGAACGAAGCGGCGGCGCGTGAGGCGTCGCCGCTTCCTGATCGGGGCGGCGGACACGACCACGCAAGGAGACACGCATGGACATCGGATTCGCAGTCGGGCCCTGGGACGTGTCGTTCGACGACATCGCCAGCTCCGTCGACGCGGCGGAGCGGCACGGGTTCGCCTCGTACTACCTGGGGGACCACTTTTACGTGGGGGAGCAGCTCGACTCGCTGGAGCCGTACCTGCTGTTCACGCTCATGGCGCGGGAGACGGAGCGCATCCGCTTCGGGCCGCTGGTGACGCCGGTGATGTTCCGGCCGCCCTCGAAGGTGGGGGGGGGGGCGGCGCCGCTCGACCTCCTCAGGGGGGGGCGCTTGGTCCTGGGGCTGGGGGTGGGCGGGGGCGAGGCCGAGCACCGCACCTACGGCGTCGACTGGCCGCCCCTGCGCGAGCGCTTCGACCGGCTGGACGAGTACATCGCGGTCATGAAGGCGATGTGGGGCGAGGGGCCCGCCTCCTTCGAGGGCGAGCACTACCGCCTGGACGAGGCGGATTCGCTGCCGAAGCCGGATGCGGGGCGTCCGCCGGTGCTCATCGGGGGCACGGGCGAGAAGCGCACCCTGCGGCTGGTGGCGCAGTACGCGGACGAGTGGAACAGCGTCGACCTGACGCCCGAGGCCTTCCGCCACAAGTGCGAGGTGCTGGCCGCGCACTGCGCCGACGTAGGTCGCGACCCGGCCGCGATCCGCAAATCGATGACGACGATCGGGTTCGTGGGGGCGACGGACGAGGAGGTGGAGCAGGCCACGCTCACGCAGATGCAGCGCACGCCCCCGCCCGGCAACCCCACCCCCGCCGAGTACCGCGCCGCCCTGCGCGAGGGGGGCGCGATCATGGGCACGGCGGGCGAGGTGGTCGACCAGCTCGGGCGGCTGGCGGAGGAGGGGCTGGACGAGGTGCAGTTCGTCTACTTCGACCTGTCGTCGGACAGCCTGCCGGCCTGGCTCGCGAGCGACGTCATGCCGCAGGTCGCGGACCTGTAGGGCAGGGAGAAACGGCATGAAGATCGGCATCGTCATCGGGCCGTGGGGGCACTCCCTCGAGGAGACGATCGCCACGATGCAGACGACCGAGGAGCGTGGCTTCCACTCCTGGCACATGGGCGACCACTTCTTCTCGGTCAACCAGATCGACTCCATCGAGCCGTACCTGCTGCTGGCGCTGGCGGCGCGCGAGACGGAGCGCGTCCGCATCGGGCCGTTCGTGACGCCGGTGATGTTCCGCCCGCCCTCCAACGTGGGGCGGCTGGCGGCGCAGCTCGACCTCCTCAGCGGCGGGCGCTTCGTGATGGGGCTGGGGGTCGGGTGGCACCCGGGCGAGCACGCCGCCTACGGCGTCGACTACCCCTCGCTGCGGGAACGCTTCGACCGGCTGGACGAGTACATCCAGGTGATGCGGGCGCTGTGGGGCGAGGGGCCGGCCTCCTTCGAGGGGCGGTACTACCGGCTGGACGAGGCCGACGCGCGGCCGAAGCCGGCGCCGGGGCGCCCGACCGTGCTGATCGCCGGTGGGGGCGAGAAGCGCACCCTGCCGCTCGTGGCAAAGCACGCGCACGAGTGGAACTGCGTCGACCTGACGCCCGACGGCTACCGGCACAAGCGCGACCTGCTCGCAGGGTACTGCGAGGAGATCGGGCGCGACCCGGGCGAGATCCGACACACGATGATGACGATGGGGCTCATCGGGACGACGGAGGAGGCACTGGAGGCCGAGGCGGCCTTGCAGATGCTGCGCCGGGCCCCGCCCGGCCCCATGTCCGCCCGCGACTACCTCGACCAGCAGCGCGGCAGGAGCGCCGTGATCATGGGGTCGGCCGACGAGATGGTGGACAAGATCGGGCGGCTCGGGGAGGCGGGCGTCGACGAGATCATCTTCATCTGGTTCAGCCTCTCCTCCACCGCCGTGCCCGACTGGCTCGCGGCCAACATCCTCCCGCAGGTCGGGGACCTGTAGGGAGACGCGCATGGACATCGGGCTGGTCGTCGGGCCCTGGGGGGTGGCGTTCGAGGAGGCGGTCGCGTCGATGCGCGCGACCGAGAAGCACGGCTTCTCGTCGTACTACCTGGGCGACCACTTCTACACGGTCAACCAGATCGACTCGCTCGATCCGTACCTGCTGTTCGCGCTGGCGGCGCGCGAGACGGAACGCATCCGTTTCGGGTCGCTGGTGACGCCGGTCATGTTCCGCCCGCCCTCGAACGTGGGGCGGCTGGCGGCGCAGCTCGACCTGCTCACCGGCGGACGCTTCGTGCTCGGGCTGGGGGTCGGCTGGAACGAGGGCGAGCACCTCGCGTACGGCCTCGACTACCCCTCGCTGGGGGAACGCTTCGACCGGCTGGACGAGTACCTGCAGGTGCTGTGGCTGATGTGGGGCGAGGGGCCCGCCTCGTTCGAGGGGCGCTACTACCAGCTCCGGGAGGCGCAGGCGCTGCCGAAGCCGGCGGCCTTTCACCCGACGGTGCTCATCGCGGGCGGGGGCGAGAAACGCACCCTGCCCCTCGTGGCGAAATACGCGCACGAGTGGAACGCCGTCGACCTGCCCCTCGATGCCTACCGGCACAAGTGCGAGCTGCTGGCCGGCTACTGCGGCGAGCTCGGACGGGACCCCGGCGAGATCCGCCACACGATGACGACGATGGGCCTCATCGGGTCGACAGACGCGGAGGTGGAGGCGGCGACGCTGCTGCAGATGGAGCGCATGCCCCCGCCGCCGGGGATGTCGCCCGCGGACTACCGCGAGATGCTGCGGGGCATCGGCGCGATCATGGGCACGGCTGACGAAATCGTGCACAAGCTGGGGCGGCTCGCCGAGGCGGGCATCGACGAGGTGCAGTTCACGTACTTCGACCTGTCATCGGACAGCGTGCCCGCGTGGCTCGCGAGCAAGGTCCTGCCGCAGGTAGCCGACCTGTAGGGCGGCCCTACGGCTGGTTGACCGTGCGCTGGCTGCCGGCGCGCACGAGCTCGTGGCGCTTGATGCGCCACTGGCCGTCGGAGCCGCGGACCATGTCGTCCACGTAGGTCGCCCAGAGCGTCATGATCGCGTCCGGGTCTTCCTTCAGGACGTGGGTGGCCTGGACGTCCGTGCGGGCATGGGCGGTGTCGCCGTCGATGTCGACGACCTGGTTGCCCATCATGTGCTGGGTGGCGGGGAAGTTCTCGAGGGCGGTGATGACGTAGTCGAGGTAAGCGTCGGCGCCCTCCATGTCCTCGGCGCCGTAGCCCACGACGAGCACGTCGTCGGTGAAGCAGGAGCGGTAGCGGTCCATCTCTCGGGCGTCGACGGCGGTGCCGTACTTGACCATGACGTCCATGATGGCGATGCGGTCGGCGATGTAGCGTGGGTCTCCGTATGGGGCGTCGGCCATGTGAGGGCTCCCTTCGGGTTGGGGCGCGATTCTAGCGCGAGTCGGGAGGCCCGCCACCACCGGGGCCGCGGATCAGGCCCCGATCCATCGCCTCCAGGAACCCGAGCAAGGCGACGAACACGGCCGTGATGACGACATCGGTCCAGTCGGCGCGGACGATCTGCGTAACCAGGATCACGATCAACACGATCATGAGCGCCATCCGGATGTAGCCCCAGATGCGCCTGCCTCTTGGCCGTTCTTCTTGAATCACGGTGCGAGTGTAGCCGTTCTCGCAAGCGCGCGATCTGCCAGAATCAGGGGATGACGGAGAAGGCGTACGGCTTCATCCTTCGCGAGGGCGAGGAAGGACGCGAGTTGCTCGTGTTCGAGCACGCGGGCATGCCCGAGGCGGGGCTGCAGGTGCCGGGCGGCACGATCGACGCCCGGGAGACGCCCGTGCAGGCGGTGGCGCGGGAGGTGCTGGAGGAGAGCGGCCTGCCCCTGGGCGGCTGGCAGCCGGCGGCCTCCTTCGAGGTGGACGGAAATCTCTGGCACTGCTACGTCACGACCCCGGCGATGGACCTGCCCGACACCTGGCGCTGCGAGCCGCTGGGGCCGGAGCGGGCGCAGGGGCTGCGCTTCGAGTACCGCTGGACCGCGCTCCGGGGCGGGGACGAGCTGGCCGGCGCGCAGGAGCATGCGCGTCGGGCGGTGGCGGGGTTCGTCGGCGGCCGGGGCTAGGCGGCGAGGGGCAGCTGCTCGACCGACCGGTTGGTGAGCGCCGGATCGCCGATCTCGTAGTCGACCCCGTGCGAGTCCATGAACTCGGCCAGCGCCACGAGGCCGAGCCGCTTGACCCTGCGCACCAGGAGGATGTGGGCCTCGCCGTTTCGCGCTTCGGCCTCGTCCCGCGAGGCGCCGGCCGTCACGATTCCCGTCTCCAGGGCCTTCGTCGTCCAGTGGCCCTCGTGCTCGACGCTTCGCACCGTCACCCTGAAGTGAACGACCGCCTCGATCGCTTCACTCATGAGCGCCCCTCCTCACCCCGTCACTGCAAATGTACACCCTTCATATCCATAAGGGCGATAGATTCGGTTAAGTACACGATTCCTTCACGCCCCGATCGCCGGCTCTCCTATACTGGATCGTGGACTCACGGAGGATTTCCCACACCCATGAACGGCATCAAGACCGGCTTCCTGCTCGCGGCGCTGACCGCCCTGCTGCTCCTCATCGGCTACGTGATCGGGGGTACCGGCGGGCTGCTCGTGTTCCTCGTCATTGCCGGGGTCATGAACTTCTCCGCCTTCTGGTGGAGCGACAAGTTCGCCCTGCGCATGGCGGGGGCGCGCGAGGTGACGGCGGACGAAGCGCCGGGGCTGCACGCCATGGTCGAGGAGGTGGCCTATCGCGCCTCCATGCCCATGCCGAAGGTCTGCATCGTCGAGAGTCCCACGCCCAACGCGTTCGCCACCGGCCGCAGCCCGGAGAAGGGCGTAGTGGCCGTGACGACGGGCATCATGCGGCTGCTCAACGAGCACGAGCTGCGGGCCGTGATCGCTCACGAGATGGCGCACATCAAGAACCGCGACACGCTCACGAGCTCGATCGTGGCCACGATCGCGGGGGCGATCTCGATGATCTCGTTCATGCTGATCTTCTTCGGGGGGCAGCGGAACATGTTCGCCGCGCTCGCGATCATGATCCTGGCGCCGCTGGCGGCCTCGATCATCCAGTTCGCGATCAGCCGCACGCGCGAGTTCGCCGCCGACGAGACCGGCGCGCGCATCGTGCGCGACCCGCATTCGCTGGCGACCGCGCTGGAGAAGCTGCACCGCGGGGTCGAGTACGCGCCGATGCAGGAGACGCCGCAGCAGGAAGCGGTGGCGGCGCTCTACATCGTGCACCCCTTCGCGGGAGGCGGGATGTCGAGGCTGTTCAGCACGCACCCGCGGCTCGAGGACCGCATCGAGCGCCTGCGGAACATGAGCCTCTAGCGAGACGTTTCCACCCGACTGCCATCCGGGTCGTGACTGTGTAGAACAATAGTTCTATTCTGCCTCCCCCACCTTTTCCCGGGAGGCAGAGCCCTTGGACGAGAGCCCCATCCGCCGGCCGCGCATGGACGCGCTGCCGGAGAACACCCGCTACCGCGACACCGGCTGCGACCTCTATCCCTCGTGCCTGCGCTGCCCCTTGCCCCGCTGCCGCTACGAGGAGCCCGGCGGCGCCCCGGCGATGCTGCGCACGGGCCGCGATGCCACGATCGTGCGGCTCTCGCGGGAGCGGGGGCTGTCGGTCGACGAGCTGGCGGCGCGCTTCGGGCTGTCTCGGCGCACGATCTTCCGCGTGCTGCGCGCGGCCCGCGAGCCGGAGGAGCTGCAAGCGGCAGGCTAGCGCTCGAACATCCGTTCCCGTACGGGTAGACTTGCGCCATGGCGCCCGAAGAACGCGCAGTCGACGGGGCCCCGCAGGACGACGAGGAGCTCCGCGCGGAGCAGACCCTGCGGCCGCAGCAGCTCTCCGACTTCCCGGGCCAGGAGCGCGTGAAGGAAGTCCTCGTCATCGCCATCGAGGCGGCGAGGAAGCGCGGGGAACCGCTCGACCACCACCTCTTCTACGGACCGCCCGGGCTCGGCAAGACGACGCTCGCGCACATCCTCGCGGCGGAGATGGGGGCGCCCATCCGCACCACCAGCGGTCCCGCCATCGAGCGCCCCGGCGACCTGGCCGCCATCCTCACCAACCTGAAAGAGGGCGACGTCCTCTTCATCGACGAGATCCACCGGCTGGCCCGCGCCGTCGAGGAGATCCTCTACCCGGCGATGGAGGACTTCGCCATCGACCTCGTCATCGGCAAGGGACCGGGGGCGCGCTCCATCCGCCTGCAGCTCCCGAACTTCACGGTCATCGGCGCGACCACTCGCTACGCGATGATCAGCGCCCCCCTGCGCGACCGCTTCGGCTCGGTCTACCGGCTCGATTTTTACGAGCTGGACGCGCTCACGACGATCGTGCGGCGATCGGCGGGGCTGCTCGGCATCTCGCTCGCGGCTGAGGCGGCGGAGGAGATCGCGAAGCGCGCGCGGGGCACGCCGCGCGTGGCCAACCGCATCCTGCGGCGCGTGCGCGACTACGCCGAGGTGCGGGCCGAAGGCATCGCGACGATCGAGGCGACGCGCGAGGCGATCGACCTGCTGGAGGTGGACGCGCTCGGGCTGGACGTGAACGACCGCCGCCTGCTGCGCGCCATCGTGGAGCAGTTCGAGGGCGGCCCCGTGGGGCTGGAGACGATCGCCGCAGCCATCAGCGAGGAGTCGGACACGGTCTTCGACGTGTACGAGCCGTTCCTGCTGAAGCGCGGGCTGCTGCAGCGCACGCCCCGGGGCCGGATGGCGACGGCGGCGGCCTGGCGGCACCTCGGGATCGACCCGCCGTCGACGGCGGGCGCGGGCTCGCAGGGCGAGCTGTGGGGAGAAGCTGACGCGGACGAGAGGTTGTCTCTCAACACCCCCGCCGCCCATGATTAGCGCCGCCAGACGGCAGGCGGGGGATTAACGCGATCGTGTTCGAGCGAACGGTGCTGCCCAACGGGCTGCGGATCATCACGAGCGAGATGCCGCAGACGCGCTCGACCACGGTCAGCGTGTACGTGGGCGCGGGCAGCCGCTACGAGGAGGATGCGGAGGCGGGTCTCTCCCACTTCCTCGAGCACATGCTCTTCAAGGGCGCCTCGCGACGCCCGACGGCGCAGGAGATCGCGGAGGCGATTGAGTCGGTCGGCGGGCTGCACAACGCCGCCACCGACCGCGAGCTGACCGTCTACTACGCGAAGACGCCGGACTTCGCCGCCCTCGAGACCATCGACATCCTCTCCGACATGGTCACCGCCCCGGAGATGGATCCGGTCGAGCTGGAGAAGGAGCGGATGGTGATCCTCGAGGAACTGGCGAGCGTGGAGGACAACCCGGGGGAGCTGGCCGCCATCCTGGCCGACGAGACGCTCTGGCCCGACCAGCCCCTCGGGCGCAACATCGGCGGGGCGATGGAGACGGCTCGCTCGCTGCCGCTCTCGGCGGTGGAACGCTACTTCCGCGCGCAGTACGTGCCCTCGAACATGGTGCTCTCGGTGGCGGGCAACATCACCCACGAGGCGGTGGTGGAGGCGGCCTCGCGCTGGCTCGGTCCCTCGCCCGAGGGCGAGGCGCACGCCTGGCACCCCGTCGAGCCGCGGGGCGAGCGCCCGCGGGTGGGGGTTCGCACGAAGGCCACGGAGCAGGCGCACCTGTGCCTCACGTATCCCGCCCTGCCCCTCGGCCACGAGGACCAGTACGCCGCCGGCCTGGTGAGCGCCCTGCTGGGCGAGGGCATGTCGAGCCGCCTCTTCCTGGAGCTGCGCGAGGAGCGCGCGCTCGTCTACGACGTGCACTCCTACCTGAGCGAGTACCGCGACGCGGGCGCCTTCACGGTCTACGCCGGCTGCGACCCCTCGAACGCGCGCCTCACGCTGGAGGTCGCGCGCGAGGAGATGGAGCGCTTCCTGCGCGACGCCACCGAGGAGGAGCTGGAGAAGGGCAAACGCATGGTGGCGGGCCGCATCCAGCTGCGCATGGAGGACACCCGCGCCGTGGCCGCCTGGATCGGCGGCCAGGAGCTCGTGCTCGACGAGGTGCTGACGGTCGACGAGGTGGTGGCGATGATCGAGGGCGTCACCCTCGACGACCTGCGCCGGGTGGGGTGCGACCTGCTCCGGGCGGAGGCAGCCACGATCGCGGCGGTCGGGCCGTTCGAGGACGACTCGGCTTTCGCCGGCGTCATCTGATGGCGGGCGGGGTCCTGCTCTCGGTCCACGTGGCGCCCGTGCTGGAGGGCCGCCTCGTGGCCTTCGTGCTCGAGGCGGGCGGACCGAAGGGCCGCTGGCTTCCCTGGGCGGTGCTGCCGCAGGGCGGCAACCCCTACGAGATCGCCTCGACGGTCGTGGACGAGTGGTGCGACGGCGCCATGTCGGACCTGCGCCTCGTCGACGTCATCTCGCGCGAGGGCGACGACGGCTGGGAGCTGGCCATCGTCTTCCGCGCGGAGCTGACGGCCATGCCCCTCGGGGCGCGCGGCGCGCCGCGCGTCTGCGAGGCGGCGGACCTGGCGGCCGTGCAGGGCTTCGAGGCCGTCGACCTGGAGCGCTGGCAGGGGGGCGGAGAGGCGGAGGCAGGGGCGGAGGGGGACTCGCAGCGGTTGGTGTTCTAGCGGCCTGCGGCCTGCGGCTAGGCCAGGAGCACCGCGGCCACGACGCCACCGACGACGAGGAGGAGCGCAAGCCCGGCGAAGAGCGCGCCTCGCCCCACGCCATGGGACGTCGCGACCATCTCGGCGGATGGCTCGGGGGGCTCCGCCTCGGCAGCCCGCTCGGCCAGCTCCTTGATCGCGCGCTGCATGGGCGCCGAGGTCAGGCTGACCCGGCCGCTGGATCCGGCGTACATGATGTCCCGCAGCCGCCTTGCGGCCTCCTCGGGGGTGAGGTCCTTCGCCTCTTCCATGCCCGCCATGCTACGCCCGGTGCGGTTTCGTGGTCCGGCGGCGAACGCGCCTCGCTCCCCGTCGTTGGCGGTGCTCCTGTACCCTTAGCGGTCCGCGGGCGCTACCCGCCACAAGCACCAAACGTCAGGAGAGACGCCATGTCCGATATCGCCAGCCGCGGGTATTCCAACCCCGATGTCCTCGTCAGCACCGACTGGGTCGCCGACAACCTTGATGCCGCCGGGATCCGCATCGTCGAGTCCAACGAGGACCAGCTCCTCTACCCCGCCGGGCACATCCCCGGCGCCGTGCAGGTCGACTGGGCGGCGGACCTGAACGACCAGCTCCGCCGCGACTACCTGAACCGCGAGGGCTTCGAGGCGCTCATGTCACGCAACGGGATCACGCGGGACACGACCGTCATCTTCTACGGCGACCGCAACAACTGGTGGGCGTGCTACGCCTACTGGGTCTTCCAGCTCTTCGGCCACAGCAACGCGAAGGTGATGGACGGTGGCCGCCAGAAGTGGGAGCAGGAGGGCCGCGACCTCGTGCGCGAGGTGCCCACCTACGACGCCACCGACTACTCCGCCCCCGAGCGCGACGACGCTCCCGTGCGCGCCTTCCGCGAGGACGTGCTTGCGCACCTCGAGGCGGGCGGCCAGCTCGTGGACGTGCGCAGCCCGCAGGAGTACTCGGGCGAGCGCCTGCACATGCCCGACTTCCCGAACGAGGGCGCCCTTCGCGGCGGCCACATCCCAACGGCGAAGAGCATCCCCTGGGCGCGGGCGGCCAACCCCGAGGACGGCACCTTCAAGACCGCCGCCGAGCTGCAGGACATCTACCTGAACGAGCAGGGGCTCTCGCCCGACGGCGACACGATCGCCTACTGCCGCATCGGCGAGCGCAGCAGCCACACGTGGTTCGTGCTCACCCACCTGCTCGGCTTCGGGAACGTCCGCAACTACGACGGCTCCTGGACCGAGTGGGGCAACCTGGTGAACGTGCCCATCGAGAAGTGACCCACGAGGGCATCCCCGGGGCCCTGAATGAACTGCTCGACGAGTTCTCCTTCCTGGAACGCGGCGAGCGGGTCGACTACCTGATCGAGTACGCCGACCAGTTCGTGAACGTGCCCGAGCGGGTGGCCACCCGCCCCTACCCCGAGGAACGCCGCGTGAAGCGCTGCGAGTCGCAGGCGTACGTGTGGGCCGAGAACAACGACGAGGGCACGCAGAAGTACTGGTTCGCGGTGGAGAACCCGCAGGGCATCTCCGCGAAGTCGTTCTGCGCCATCCTCGACGACACCGTCTCGGGGGCGTCGCTGGACGAGGTGCTGCGCATCCCCGGCGACGTCGTGTTCGACATCTTCGGGAAGGAGATCTCGATGGGGAAGGGCGAGGGGCTGCTCGGAATCCTCACCTCCGTCCAGATGTTCGCCCGCGAGGCCGCCGCCCGGCCGGGCGGCTGACCCGTGCCCGAGATCCCCGACCTCGAGGCGATCCGCGGCTTCCTGAACGAGCGCCTGCCGGGGCAGACGGTCGAGTCGGTTGAGGTCAAGATCCCGCATGTGGTGCGCACGGGCGCGACGATCCTCGCGGAGTCGCTCCCGGGCGACGCCTTCGGGGAGACGGAGCGGCAGGGGAAGTTCCTGCTGTTCGCGCTCGCCTCGGGGCGGGTGCTGGCCATCAACCCGATGCTCACGGGCCGGTTCCAGTACGCCCCGCCGGATGCGAAACGGCAGGGGCGGACGTGCCTGCGCCTCTCGCTCTCGGGCGGGATGGAGCTGCGCTACGCCGACCTGCGGGTGATGGGCCGCATCTACCTGCTGCCGCTGGAAGAGATCGAGGCCATCCCCAACTGGAGCGCGGGCGGCCCCGACCTGCTCGACCCCGCCCTCACGGAAGAGGTCTGGCTGGAGCGCATCCGCAAGTACCGGGGGCGCATCAAGAACATCCTCACGAAGGCGGAGTTCGTGCAGGGGATCGGCAACGCCTACAGCGACGAGATCCTGTGGGAAGCGCGCATCAACCCCTACGCCGCCCGCAAGGACCTGGACGAGCAGGACCTGCTGCGGCTGTTTGCCTCCGCGCGCGAGGTGATGGCGTGGGCGACGCCCCTCGCGCGCGAGCGCATGGTGAAGGGCGACTCGCTCGACTACCGGGAGCGTCGCGACTTCTTCCGGGTGCACCGCCTCGGGGGCGACGCCCTCTGTCCGCGCGACGGCGCGAAGATCACGGACATCGAAGCGAGCAAGAAGGTGACGAGCTTCTGTCGCACCTGCCAGCCCGGCGGCCCGGCGTTCTCGTAGGCGGGAACACCGCGTAAGGGCGCGGGCCTCTACACTGCGCGACGCGATGGAACCCGAGTCCCGATACGTTGTCTCACAACGGGTGAAGCTGCACTACGTCGCCTGGGGGGAGGCGGACAAGCCGCCCCTGATCCTGCTGCACGGGGGGCGCGACCACGCCCGCTCGTGGGACCGCACGGCCCTTGCCCTCCGCGACCGCTACCAGGTGTTCGCCGTCGATCTGCGCGGTCACGGCGACTCCGACTGGGCGCTCGGCGGGAACTACTCGATCATCGACTACGGGCTCGACCTGCACGCCGTCGTGGGCGAGATCGGGCGGACGCCGGTGACGCTCGTGGCGCACTCCCTGGGCGGCAGCATCGCGCTGCAGTACGCGGGCACGGTCCCGGAGAACGTGCACGCCGTCGTCAGCATCGAGGGGCTGGGGCGGCTGCGGACGGGCTCGGAGCACCGCCCCGCGCACGAGCGCATGCGCGAGTGGCTGACCGACATGCGCGACCTGGCCGGCCGCGAGCCGCGCATCTACCCCACCTTCGAGGACGCGGTGGCGCGCATGCGCGAGGCCAACGGCCACCTCTCGCCGGAGCTGGCCCACCACCTGACCGTGCACGGGGTGCGCGAGGTGGAGGGCGGCTACGTCTGGAAGTTCGACAACCACGTGCGCTCAAGCTCGCCCTACGAGTTCAACATGGAGGACGCGCGCGACATCTGGAACCAGATCCGGGCGCCCATCCTCTTCATCCAGGGGGAGGAGAGCTGGGGGAAGCAGGAGGCGGCCGACTACAGCGCCTTCCACAACTACCGAACAGAGACGGTCGAAGGCGCCGGCCACTGGGTCCACCACGACCGCTTCGATCGCTTCCTGGAACTGGTCGAGGGGTTCCTGGCAGAGGTGTCGGGGACGTCGGGTTAGGGGCTGACCCGGCGCCGGAGGCTCAACCGAGCAGCGCTTCGACCGCGGCGAACGCTCCAATGAGCACGCCGCCCTGAATCAAGAGCGCCCGGTACAGGATCGCTTCACTCACGAGTTTCTTGCCTCCGAACGCTCCCTGCGGGCCAGGGCAAGGCGGTACTCCTGCTCGAGCCCCAGCCAGATGTGAGCCGGGGTTCCGAGCACTGCCTCGAGATCGAGGGCGGTATCCGCGGTGATCGCCTTCCTGCCGCGGACGATTTCGTTCACAACCTGGCGTGGGCGTCGGAGCCGTCGCGCAAGCTCGGCCTGGCTGATGCCGAGGTCGTCGATGTGCTCCTGCAGGAACTCTCCGGGTGGGATGGCGGCGTCAGTCTGCGGGAACCCCATGCCGCTAAGGTAGCCCCTTGCTATCCTCGACGCGATGTCGAACCGGCAGGCACGTCGCGAGCAGAGCCGCCAGGCTCGCCGGCAGGCGACCTCGTACCGGGGCGGCCGCTCCCGGGGCTCGGGCTCGTCCCAGGGCGGCGGCGATGGCGGCGGTGGTGGCGGGCGCGGCGCGAACTTCCTGAGCTGGCCCTTCCTGGCCGGCGTGAGCCTGCTGGCGGCGGTGCTGCTGGCCCTCGTGATCGTGCTCGCCGTCCGCAACGGCGGTGGCGGCGGCGGCGAGGACCCCGACCTCGTGATCCTCAACCAGGCGCTGGCCGATCTGCCCACGGAGATGCAGAACGGGAACAAGCTGGGCAGCGACGACGCGCCGGTGAAGATGATCCAGTACGAGGACTTCCAGTGCCCGCATTGCCTGACCTACACCCTCAACATCGAGCCGTTCCTGGTGGAGGAGTACGTGAAGGCGGGCCTGCTCCAGATCGAGTTCCGCCACCTGCCCGTGGTGGGCCAGGAATCGGTGAGCGCGGCCCAGGGCGCCGTGTGCGCGGCCGAGGAGAACCGCATGTTCGAGTACGCCAACCGGCTCTTCGCCAGGCAGGCGGCAGACGACTTCTCGCCCGACAGGGGAGCGTTCAGCAAGGCGGGCCTGGTCGAACTCGCCGGCGACCTGGGCCTCGACACTGACGCGTTCGACGCCTGCCTCGGGGACCCCGACACGCTCAGTGCGGTCGCCGCCGACCAGGTCGCGGCGACGGCGATCGGCTTCCGGGGGACGCCCAACTTCGTGATCAACGGCCAACCGCTGCAGGTCCCTCCTCAGGCTACCTCGGGGTGGGCCGAGATTCTCGACGGGGTGATCGAGGCGGCAACCGCCGAGGACGAGCCGGAGGAAGAGCCGGAGGGCGACGGCGAGACCGACGCCGAGGACGATGGCGGCAGTTAACCCGTCCCCGCCGCCCAGGGGGACGCTCGCTCCCCGCATCTGGATTCCGGTCGTTGTGTTGCTCGTGGGAGCCGTCGTGGCGCTGGCCGTGCTGCTGGTCCTCAACGGCTCCGACGACGGCCCGGGCGCGGAGCCGCCCACGCCCACGCTGGGCGGCGAGCTGCGCCAGGAGGTGCACTGGCACGCCGATCTCGCCCTCTACATCCGCCGCGAGCGGTACAGCTTCGACCAGGAGCGCTTCTACTCGACCTCGAAGGACCAGCTCAGCGAGAACGTGCACATCCACGAGCCGTGGGACGTGGTCGTCCACGTCCACCGCGAGAGCACGACCTGGTGGGAGTTCTTCGACTCGCTGGGCTTCGAACTCACCGATACCTGCATCACGCTCCCCGAGGGCGAGCGGTTCTGCAATTCGGACACGGAGCGGCTCACGTTCATCCTGAACGGCGTCAAGGTCGACAGGCTGGCGTTCCAGGACATCACGAACATCGACCGCGTGCTCATCTCCTTCGGCAACGAGAGCGACGAGGAACTGCTGCAGCGGTTCGCGGAGGTCACGACGGAGGCCTGCATCCTCTCGGGACTCTGCGAGGAGCGCGTCCCGCCGGAGGGCATCCCCGAGGAGGCCTGCGGCGGAGTCGTGTGCAACTAGCCGCAGCCTGAGCGGCGCCGGGGGCGAGCTGCTACCGCCCGCTCCAGATGAAGAAGCCGTTGAAGAAGCTCGAGTCGGCGCATTCCGGCACGCCCGTTGCCGCTTCCATGAGGCGATCGCGGACGACCCTGTGGGGCATGGAGGGCCGCGACCGCCAGAGTTTGGCAAAAGAGCCGGCAAAGTGCCCATCCGTCTCGTCCAGCGCGAGCCCTTCGCGTTCCATCAACTCCTGCACCTCCTCGTGGATTCGCAACAACTCCTCGGTGTACTCGACCGTTGCATCGTGGTACGCAGCCACATCCTCGGGGGGCTCGGCGAGGCGCAGGGCGGCCAGCTCTCGCCGCAGGGGCTCGACATTCAGGCGGGCATAGCCTTCGGGGGTCTCCGCGCTGACGCTCACGCGGCCCGGGCCGGTGGTCACGACCCTGAAGGTGCCGGCCTCGCCCGCGAGGCAGAGGTCGCGCACGTAGCGCCGGTCGGCGCTGTCCGGTTCGGTCCGGGCGGCAGGCGTGGCTTCGGTTTCCGCGATGCTCTCCTCGGCCTCACGGCCCTCGCCCAGGAAGGCGAGCAGGAAGGTGGATCCGTAGCACTCCTCGACGCCCGTCGCCGCCCGGGCGATTCGGTCCCTGACCTCCGGTGAGGGGATTGGCGGCTGGGCCCCGCTCTCCGCCAGGACGATGTAGGCCCGCTCCAGGTCTTCCGAAGGCTGATCCGACGAACCAGTAACGCCCCCAAAGAACAGCCCGATGGCCTCGAAGACCGTGGTCGCTGCCTCGTGGTGCTCCTCCAACCCGTCCGGCGGGCGAACCTCCGCCAGCGCCTCTGCGAGACCAGCGGTGGGCTCGCCGAAGGCAGCCATCAGCAGTTCTGGGTCGTCGACGTCGTCCACATTGAGCAACGCCTCGACAAGCGCGTCCTCGTAGGCGGTGCCGACCAGACAAACCTTGCGGGCATAGGCCACGTCGGCGGGCGGCACGACCACGTCGGGGGGCACCACCACGCCGAGAAAGCCAAGGAAGGAAGTGCCACCGGCGCAGCCGGGCGCCTCCCTCGATGCCCGTGCGAGCCGTTCCCAGGTTTCCGGTTCGAGACTCGGCAGTTCAGCGGCACTCAGGGCGGCGCCAAGCCGCTGGAAGAGAACCGCGGAAGGGTCTCCGTCCTCGACCGCTGCCGACACGTCCTCAAGCAGCACGATCAGGTCCTCGTACTGGGCGACGATGGCGGCGTGGTACTCCTCGACACCGGCGGGAGGCGTCGACGCCGAGAGGATGGCGGTGGCGTCCCTCGTGGCCTCAGTGACCAGCGCGAGCAGTTCCCCGACGGTGTCAGCGCTGCCGGCTTCCTGCTGCGTGAGAAGCGCATCGGCGCTGGCGGCGTCAATCAGATCTTCGGCGGCGCAGATGTCCGACAGATACTGTCGCTCCACCTCGCTCGACGCTTCCGGCGCCGAGCTGCCGCCACAGCCAACGGCCACGCCGGCGAGGACCGCTATTCCAACCAGAACGGGCAGAAGCCGGGCAGTGCGCGAAGGGAACGTCGACCCCCTCACGACAGCGGCCTCGGGGGCGGCACGCTATCCCCCGCCCGAGAGGAAGCCGTAGAGGAAACCGGAGCCGAAGCACTCGACCACGTTGTTGGCTGCCTGGCCCAGGCGATCGGCGTACTCGAAGGGAAGGCCCGGCAGCCCCATGCCGCCTGCGAGCAGGTCCTGGAAGCGCCCAAGCTGCTCGTCGGTCACCTCGCCGCCCGCGTCGAGCGTCTGCACGACGCTCTCGAGGAGGTTGGCCATCTCGTGGAAGCGGGCGCCTCCGGCGTCGTGGTACTGGGCAATCTCCACGGGAGGCGTCATCTCCAGCATGGCCAGGGACAGGCCCCGGAGGGCCTCCCCGAAGACCACCGCGAACACCGCCGGATCGCTCTCGTTGAGGTCGGCATCCGGTCCGAGGCCGGCAATGGCCTCCTGGATGGTCGCGTCATAGTCCTCGCCCGCCAGGCACAGCTCGCGGACGTAGGCTTCGGCCTCGGGGTCGGCGGGTCCGCTTGAGTCATAGCCGCTATCGACGGGTTCGGCGCCGCCCGTCCCCAGGAACTCCTGGAGGATGATCGAGCCGGCGCAGTCGGGGATGTCCGCGGCGACGGCGGCGAGGCGCGCGCGCGTGGCCTCGGGAATGATCGGGATCGACTCGGCGCCCTCGAGCATCCCGCCGAGCAGATCGAGCGGGCCGCCCTCGAGCTCCTCGCCCTCTTCGACGGAGGCGAAGAGCGTGACCAGGGCCTCGTACTGGGCGAGCGCCGCCGCGTGGTACTCGGCCATGTCACCGGGAGGCGTCACGTCGCGGATGGCCTCGAGGAATCCCGCCAGCGGCTCCACGAACAGTTCCCCGAAGGCCTCGGGGTCGTCCTCCGGGTCCCCCCCTTCGCTCTCCATCCTGACGAGCGCGGCGAACATGGCGTTCTGCAGGTCGTTGCCCGCCACGCAGATGGCGCGCACATAGCCCTCGTCGACGGAGTCGGCCTCATCGGCCGGGGGCTCGGTGGGAGCCGGCGTCGGCGGTTGGGTGGGCGCCTCCGTGGCTGTCGCCTCGGCCGCGTCGGGGGTGGGGGTCGCTTCGGGGGACTCGTCGCCGCCGCCGCAGGCGACCGCGACGACCGCCACGAGGCCGAGGGCAAGGAGCGCGAGGCTACGGATGGAGGGGAAGGCGGGGAGGTGCATCATGGTTCCACCCTCGCAGACGGGCGGGGGCTGCACAACCTCACCTTGTCGCGGGGCTTACGGGAGATGGGAGCCGGTCCTACAGCTTCTCCACCTGGAGGAAGTCGAGCTCGACCGGCGTCTCGCGCCCGAGCATGCTCACCAGCACGCGCACCTTGCCCTTCTCCGTGTTGATCTCGTCGACGGAGCCGACGAGGTCCTCGAAGGGGCCGGAGGCGATGCGCACGCTCTCGCCGACCTGGAAGCCGACGCGCACGCGCGGCTGCTCCATGCGCATGGCGCGGAGGATGTTGTTGACCTCGTCCTGAGTGAGGGCGACGGGCTTGGGCGTGCCGCCCGCATCGGAGCCGGCGCTGACGAAGCCGGTGACGCCGCTGGTGTTGCGGATCATGTGCCAGAGGTTGTCCGACTCGGCGTCGCCTTCCTCGAGCGTAATCGTCTGCACGAGCACGTAGCCCGGGTAGAGCTTGCGCTTGACGGTGCGGCGCTGGCCCTCGCGGATCTCGATCTCGTCCTCGGTGGGCACGATCACGTGGAAGACGCGATCGCCCGCGTCCATCTGGTCGACGGTCGCCTTGATGGCGTGGCGCACCTTGTACTCGTGGCCGCTGTAGGTGTTGACGAAGTACCAGGAACGACCGGCGGCGCTGATCTCCTCGTCGCTGATCTGGTCCTGTTCCTCGTGCTCCTCGCGGCGCCCGCGCCTGCGCGTGGGCTGCTGCCCGACTTCCTCTGGGCCCGCCTCGGGCAGCGACTCGTGGCTGGTGGTTTCGGTCTCGTGGAGTTCCACGTTGTCCTCACTCATGGCTAGTTGAAGAAGAGCCGCTCGATGATCCAGCCGAACAGCAGGTCGAAGAGGCCGAGAATGACGCCGATCACGATGGCCACGACGGCGACGACGAAGGTGAGGTAGCGCGTCTCGGCGAACGTGGGCCACGTCACCTTGCGCAGCTCGGAGATCACGTCGGCCACGGCGCGCGGCTGGAACCGCTTGAGGAACCCGAACGGGTTCCAGCTGCGGCCGCGCTGCGGCTGCAGCCGGGGGGTGGTAACCGCCTCGACGGCGGGAGCGCCGCCCTCGGTCACCTCCTCGGTGCCACGTGACTGACGCCGCTCACGGGCAGCGCGACGGCCGCGCGAACCACGTCGGCGTTGGGCGCGTGCCATGTTCGCTACCTTGTCTCCCTGTACAGCTCGTGCTTCCGGCAACGCGGGCAGAACTTGCGGAACTCCAGGCGGTCAGGGTCGTTGCGCCGGTTCTTGGAAGTAGTATAGGTGCGCTCCCGGCACTCGGTGCAGCCGAGGGTGACAACCTGACGATCTCCCTTGCCTTTGGCCATCGCGATGCCTCCTACTCGAGCACCTTGGTGACGACGCCGGCGCCGACCGTGCGCCCGCCTTCTCGAATCGCGAAGCGCAGACCTTCCTCAACCGCCACCGGCTGAATCAGCTCCACCTTCATCGTCACGTTGTCTCCGGGCATCACCATCTCCATCCCCTCCGGCAACCCGATCGAACCCGTCACGTCCGTCGTCCGAACGTAGAACTGCGGCCGGTACCCCGGGAAGAACGGCGTGTGCCGACCCCCCTCGTCCTTGCTCAGCACGTACACCTGCGCCTCGAACGTCGTGTGCGGGTTGATCGACCCCGGCAGCGCCAGCACCTGCCCGCGCTGCACCTCGTCACGGTCCATCCCGCGCAACAGGCAGCCGACGTTGTCGCCC
>JAJDUR010000059.1 GCA_022826585.1 Dehalococcoidia bacterium | reverse complement strand
TTGGCGATGCCCGTCTCCGTCAGGGCCACGTGCTTCGCCTTCTGGTCGATCTGGTAGTCCAGCTCGGCGTGCAGGCCGCGCACCGCCCGCGCGAACTGCTGGTAGGTTCCGCTCGCCTCCTCCGCCTGCCCGCTGATGATCAGCGGCGTCCGCGCCTCGTCGATGAGGATGTTGTCCACCTCGTCGACGATCGCGTAGAAGAGCGGCCGCTGCGTCTTCAGGTCCGCCTCCCGCACCATGTTGTCGCGCAGGTAGTCGAACCCGAATTCGTTGTTCGTCCCGTACGTCACGTCCGTCCGGTACACGTCGCGGCGCTCGCAGGGCCGCAGGTCCGCAAGGCCCCCCTCGCCGTCCTCGTCCGGTCGATACCCCGGCTCGTACAGGTACTGGATGTGGTTGTTCTGGATGACGCCCAGCGTCATCCCCAGCGCGTGGAACACCGGCCCGTACCAGGCGGCGTCACGACGGGCCAGGTAGTCGTTCACCGTCACCAGGTGGGCGCCCTTGCCCGCCAGCGCGTTCAGGTAGAGCGAGAGGATGGCGGTCAGGGTCTTGCCCTCGCCCGTCCGCATCTCCGCGATCTTTCCCTGGTGCAGGACGAACCCGCCCATCAGCTGCACGGCGTAGGGGCGCTCCCCCACCTTCCGCCAGGCCATCTCCCGCACGGCCGCGAACGCCTCCGGCGCCAGGTCGTCCAGCGTCTCGCCCTGCGAGAGCCGCTCCCGGAACTCGTCGGTGATCCCGCCGAGCTCCTCGTCGGAGAGCGCGGCGAAATCCTCGCCCAACTCCTCGACGGCCCTGCTCTCCGAGCCGAGGCGCTTCACCTCGCGCTCGTTCGAGTCGCCTACTACGCGGCTGATGAAGCCAAGCTTCGCCATGGGTCCAGTGTATCGCGGTTCCCCTCGTGGGGAATGCCGTCCGTTTCCCCGTTCTAGTCGATCAGCGCCGCGATCACGTCGTCCACGATCGCATCCGCCTTCTCCCGCATCTCGTCGTCGTTCGCGTCCTGGATGGGGTGGGGCACGAACAGGCGCCGCACTTCAGGCAGCCCCAGCGATTCCGCCTGCGCCTCAGCCGCCTCCACGAACTCGTCCGATGTGATGAACACCGAGGGGATGCCGTTGATTTCCAGCCAGGTCGTGTCGTGCACACTGCACGTCGTGCACGACCCTCAGTCGGCAAGCCCTTCGACGACGAAGTCCGCCTCCTTCGCCAGCTCCTGCCGGAGCGCCTCCGGCGCCGGCTTCGTGAAGGTCGGCTTGCTGTAGCGGAGCACGTCCACCTCGGGCAGCCGTTCCCGCAGCAGGACTTCGAGCTGGTCCAGCAGCACGTCGCCCCGCGGCTTCGAGATGTCCAGCAGCGCAACCGTGCCGCTGATCGCCTCGGGTCGCTTCGTCAGCGAGCGTCGTACGGGAACGCGCTCGTCGGTGGGGTCCAGAATCGTGGTCATTGGGAGCCTCCCCAGCGCCGCGATTATAGCGCCCGCCTCCGGGGAGCCGGGGGCGCTACACTGGCTCCATGAGCAACCAATCCGAACTGGAGGCCCTCCCCATGGTCCAGCAGGCATTGGCGATCTCGATCGAATACTGCGTCCCCTGAGACTACACCGCACGGGCCGCGTGGACGGCCCAGGAGCTTCTCGACATGTTCGCCGAGCAGACCGCCTCCCTCACCCTCATCCCCGGCGCCGACGGCGCCTTCGAGGTCGCCGTCGATGGCGACCTCGTGTTCTCCAAGAAGGCGCAGGGGCGCTACCCGGAGGTGAAGGAGCTGCAGGAAGCCATCGCCGCCCGTCTCTCGTAGATCAGCCAACAGCCAGCAGCCCGACCGGAGGTCGCAATGCCTTTCATGCTCGTTCGCCTGGAGTGCAAGTACGGCAAGACGCAGGAGTTCCAGGAGATCATGTCGCACCTCGTCCCCGTTCTCGAAAAGAACGGGTGGCGCCTCCACGGCGCCTACCAGAACAGCATCGGCCGCCTGAACCGCTGCTACGACCTCTGGGAGATGCCCGACGCCAACGCCGTCCGGTCCGTCCTCGAAGTCGCGGGCCGGGACCCCGAGTTCAGCGAGTGGTCGAAGGGCCTCGGCGAGTGCCTCGAGGAGGAAGAGCTCGAGTTCATGAACGAGCTCCCCTACTCCATCGAGGCGCGCGAGCGCCGCGCCGCCGCGGAGGGCTGAACGAGCGGCGACATCTGCACCCCTGCCGGAGAGTTATCGCCGGGCGCGGCCTTAAACTCGCCCGGCATGTCTGAGGTAGCGGACGTGGCCCAGGAAGTCGAACGCGCCGACGGTGAGCAGGCCGCCGCCCCCTGGCGTCCGCCGCCGCCCTCGGCCCCCGTCTGGCCCGAAGCCTGGGACCTGCCCCCCGGCGTCGTCCCCCGCCAGGGGCTGCGGGAAGCGGAGCGCCTTGGCATTCTCACCACCTCCGCCGTCGAGATTCCCGAGAGCGGCTTCCAGCCCGCCAGCCTCGACCTCCTCCTCGGCCCTACCGCCTACCGCATCGGCTCCAGCTTCCTCCCCGGCGACCAGACCGTGAAGGATCGCCTGGGCGACCTGCAGATCGACAAGGGCATCGATATTCGCTCCGGCGGCATCCTCGAGCCGAAGCGCCCCTACCTGATTCCCCTCATGGAGGGCCTGCGGCTCCCGCGAAACGTCCGCGCTTTCACCAACCCCAAGAGCTCCACGGGACGGGTCGACATCTTCACTCGCGTCGTGACCGACTACTCCCACCGCTTCGACGACATCGCTCCCGGCTACGAGGGCGCGCTCTGGCTCGAGGTGTTCTCCCGATCCTTCCTCGTCAAGGTCCACGCTGGTACGGCCCTCAACCAGCTGCGCTTCATCGTTGAGGATCCCTCCGGCAGCGCCGAACCGCCCCCGCTTCCCCCGTCGGCTTCCGAGACTCTCTCCATCCAGCTTCGCCAGTCGCCCGACGACCCGGGGGTCGGTGTGGAGGAGGCGGTCCTGCCCGTCGGCTTCAAGGCGAAGCGGAACAACAGCGGGCTCCTTGACCTTGCCCGCCGTGACCACGACCCGCGCGAGTTCTGGGAGCCCATCTGGCCCGCCAACCAGCTCGTGCTCGAGCCCGAGGAGTTCTACCTCCTCCGCTCGCGCGAGCAGATCGCCATCCCCCCCGAGCTTGCCGCCGAGATGGTCCCCTTCGACGCCACCAGCGGCGAGCTGCGCACGCACTACGCCGGCTTCTTCGATCCCGGTTTCGGCGCCGCCGTCCCCTCCGGCCTCCCCGCCGTCCTCGAGGTTCGCGCCCACGACGTGCCCTTCATGCTGGAGGACGGCCAGGAAGTCGCCCGCTTCCGCTACCAGAGGCTCGCGGGTCCGCCCGACCGCCTCTACGGCCGCGAGGCCGGCTCCCACTACGGCGACGAGCGCCAGTGGCGCTTTCTCAGCAAGCACTTCCGCTCGTGGGGCCAGCTCCCCCTCCGCTTCTAGGGCCGCCCGCCCCGCCGGCGGTGCCGCTCCACCCCCGATAGAGATAGACTGAGCGCCCACGTTTTCGGAGCGCATCATGTCCACCATTGGTCGCCTGCTCACTGCCATGGTCACCCCCTATTCCGCCGGGGGCGAGGTCGACTACGCCCTCGCCCGCCGCCTCGCCGCCTCCCTCGTCCGCGCCGGCAACGAGGGCGTAGTCGTCACCGGCACGACGGGCGAGTCCCCCCTCCTCAGCGACGACGAGAAGGCCCGCCTCTGGGAGGAGACCAAGCAGGAGCTCGGGGAAGGCGGCACCGTCGTCGCCGGCGCCGGCACCAACGACACCCACCACTCCATCAAGCTGGCGAAGCGCGCCGAAGCCGCCGGCGCGGACGCCATCCTCGCGGTCGCTCCCTACTACATCCGTCCCCCCCAGGCCGGCATCATCGAGCACTTCCGCCGCATCGCGGAGAGCACCAGCCTCCCCGTCATCGTCTACAACGTGCCCGGCCGCACCGGCGTCAACCTCACCGTCGATACCCTCCTTCAGCTCTCCGAGATCCCCAACATCGTCGGGAACAAGGAGGCCAACGGCGACCTCCACGCCACCGCCCGCGTGATCGAGGCGAAGCCCGACTTCCGCATCTGGAGCGGCAACGACAACGACAACTTCCACCTCTGGAACATGGGCGCGTACGGCGCCATCAGCGTCACCGCCCACATCGTCGCCGGGCGCCAGCGCGCCATGCTCGACCATGTGCTCGCCGGCAACCTCGCCGCCGCCGCCGAGATTCACCGCCCCCTCGTGCCCCTCACCGACGCCTGCTTCCTCAACGGCAGCCCCAGCACGATCCGCTACGTGCTCCGCCAGCTCGGCGTCGATATCGGCCCGCCCCGCCTCCCCGTCGTCGAGCCCGACGACGCCGTCGGCGCGAAGGTGATGGCCGAGGTGAAGCGCCACCAGCTCGACGCCCTCCCCGCCAGCTGAGCCCCGGCTCTGGTTGCTCCGAACCGGGCCCACCGCGATGTTTGGCTCCCTCGGGGCGGGGTGGTACCGTCCTCCTCCGGGAGTAGGCCATGAGCCTCGGCATCGGTGAGCGGCTGATCCAGGCTCGCGAGGAGCGCGGCCTCAACCTCGAAGACGCCGAGCGCGACACCCGCATCTCCCGCCGCTACCTCCAGGCACTCGAGGACGAGCGCTTCGACATCATCCCCGCGCCCGTCTATGCCCGCGGCTTCCTCCGTTCGTATTCCCAGTACCTCGGCCTCGACACCGCCCGCCTCCTCGCCCGCTTCCCCGAAGAAGCGCCTTCCACGAGCAGCCCTGCCGCCGGTCCATCGAACGGGGAGCGGCGCTCCGGGCGCGGACCCTCCGCTCTCTTCGGCTCGCGTGTCCCCAACGAACCCATGATCGGCGTCGATATCGGCGTCGCCATTCCCGCGCGACGCCTCGGCGCGGGGCCGTTCTCCTTCGCCCGCACCGGCGTCATCGTGGCCGTGGCGGTGGGCGTCACGGCCCTCGTCATCGTGGCCGCCATCCTCATCGCCAACGTCGGTGGCGAGGCGAGTGAAGAACCCCTCACGCCCGCCCCCACCGTCACCGCCGCGCCCGAGAGCGAGGACGTCGAGACCAGCAGCGGCCTCGATGTCGAGCATGGCGTCGTTCCCGACGTCATCGGCCAGCCCGAGGACGTCGCCATCCTCGCCGTCGAAGAGGCCGGCTTCGAGGTCACCGTCGTCACCGGTCGCAACGAGCAGTACCCCCGCGGCACGGTCTTCGAGCAGGCGCCCAGTGCGGGCGTCGAGCTGGAGCCGGGTCGGGGCGTCTTCATTGCCGTGAGCGAGGGCCCCTAGCGTGAGCAAGGGCCCCTGGGCGGTTCCGTAAAAGGCCCAGCCGTTAGCATGGGCCCATGACCGAGATTCCTTCCCTTGATCCCCCCAAGCGCGTCCTCATGGGCCCCGGCCCCAGCGGCGCCGATACGAGCGTGCTGGCCGCCATGGGCCTCCCCCTCCTCGGCCACCTCGACCCCGAGTTCATCCGCATCATGGACGAGTGCCAGCAGATGATGCGGCAGGTGTTCCGCACCGGGAACGAGGTGACGCTCGCCACGCCCGGCACCGGCACCAGCGGCATGGAGGCGGCCGTGATGAACCTCCTCCAGCCCGGCGACCGCGCCATCATCGGCATCTGCGGCTACTTCGGCGATCGCATCTCGCAGATGGCCGCCCGCACCGGCGCCGAGGTCACCGTCGTGACCGCCCCCTGGGGCTCTCCCATCCCGCCCGAGGCCATCGAGCGCGAGCTTCGCGCCGGGCCCACCAAGCTTGTCGCCGTCGTCCACGCCGAGACCTCCACCGGCGTCCGCCAGCCCGTCGAGGCCATCTCCGCGCTCTGTAAGGAGCACGGCGCCCTCCTGCTGCTGGACTGCGTCACCTCCCTCGGCGGCGTGCCCGTCGAGATCGACGAGTGGGGCGTCGACGTCGCCTATTCCGGTACGCAGAAGTGCCTCTCCGCGCCCCCCGGCGCCTCCCCCGTCACCCTCTCCCCCGCCGCCTGGAGCGCCGTCCAGGCCCGCGAGGCGCCCTCCAACAGCTGGTACCTCGACCTCGGCCTGCTCGAGGCCTACTGGGACAGCCGCCGCGCCTACCACCACACCTCCCCCATCTCCATGACCTACGCCCTCCACCGCGCCCTCGCCCTCGTCCTCGAGGAAGGGCTCGAAGCCCGCTGGCAGCGACACGAGACGAACGGCCGCGCCCTCCAGGCGGGCCTTGAGGCGATGGGCCTCACCCTCCACGCCGATGCCGAGCACCGCCTCCCCGTCCTCACCACCGTGCGCATCCCCGAAGGCGTCGACGATGGGGCCGTACGGGGCGCCCTGCTGAACCGCTTCGGCATCGAGGTCGGAGGCGGAATCGGCGACCTGCGTGGCCGCGTCTGGCGAGTCGGCCTCATGGGCGAGTCGTCCACCGCCGGCAACGTCCTCTTCTTCCTCGCCTCCCTCGGCCGTCTCCTTGGCGAGCACGGCTTCGCCGCCGACGTCGGCACCGCCCTGGACGTCGCCGCCCAGCGCCTCGACCCGTGAGCCCCGGCCCGCGGCGCCTCCTTCTGCTCGCCGCGTGCCTCCTCGCCGGCCTCCTCCCCATCGCCTGCGGTGGTTCTGACGACAGCCGCCCGCTCGCGGTCAGCCCCACGGCGACCGCGACCAGCATTCGCGAGAGCCCCACTGCCTCTCCCGCCCCCTCACCCACCCCACGGGCCGACGACGATCGCGCTTCCCCGGAGTCATCCGAGCCCACCCCATCCGGGCCTGCTGTCGTCCTCGTTCCTGCCTTCCCCGGGCTTCCCGAGTTGGAGCGCCCCATCGCCTTGATCGAGGTACCGGAGCACGACCTCTTCCTCATCGTCCTGCAGGCGGGAGAGGTGCTCTCCGTCCCCCGTGACGGCCCCTATGACGAACCCCGCACCGTCCTCGACCACCGCGAGGCCACCGTCTGCTGCGGCGAGGAAGGCCTCCTGTCGATCGCCCTCGATCCCGAATTCGGTGCCAACGGTTACGTCTACGCCCACTACAGCCCGTCCGAAGAACCGGGCAGGACGCGTCTCTCCCGCTTCGAGACGACCGGTGTGGGCCAGACCCTGGCTCTCGACCCCGAGAGCGAGCTCGTTCTCCTCCGGGTCCGCCAGCCGTTCGCCAACCACAACGGTGGCACCGTCCTCTTCGGTCCCGACGGCATGCTCTACCTCGGCCTTGGAGACGGTGGCGCCGCCAACGATCCCTACGGTCACGGGCAGGACCTCGGAACGCACCTCGGCGCCATCATCCGCATCGACGTTCGCAACGCCTCCGCCGACCGCCCCTATGCCATTCCGCCCGACAACCCCTTCCTCGAAGAGGGCGGCGCCCTTCCCGAAATCTGGGCCTACGGCCTGCGGAACCCCTGGCGCATGAGCTTCGACCGCGAGACGGGCCTCCTCTGGGCCGGAGATGTCGGCCAGAACCGCGTCGAGGAGATCAGCATCATCGAGGCCGGTGGGAACTACGGCTGGAACATCATGGAGGGCTCACGCTGCTTCCTTCCGGAAACGGGCTGCGACCGTACCGGGCTCGTCCTTCCGGCCTGGGAATACAGTCACGATCAGGGCTGCTCCATCACCGGCGGCCACGTCTACCGGGGCGAGGCCATCCCCTTCCTCTACGGGTGGTACCTCTACAGCGACTTCTGCAGCGAACGCATCTGGGCCATCCACGCCGAGACCGCCGCGGCCGGCGGCTTCGTCGCCCCCATGGTCCTCTGGGAGGGAGAGCCCGTCCTTGTCGTCTCCTTCGCCGAGGATGCGGACGGCGAGCTCTACGTCATCACCTTCGACGGGGACGGGATCTATCGCATCGTCGCCCGCTAGCGGCTACGCCATGTCGTCCATGGTGAAGCCCCAGCCCTCGGCGCGGCGCTCCCGTTCCCAGATGTCGTCGGGAGTCGCCCGTCGCGCCGGAATCAGGCGCAGGGCGTCCTCCCCCAGCTGCCACCGCACCGGCAGCCGCTGCTGCAGCTGGACGGCGTCGGCGATCGCCATGCCCACCGCGTCCGATCCCGGTCTCGTCGTCGCCACCGCCCGGAACTCCGCGAGCTTGCGCTCCACGCCCGGCTGGTAGGCGCTGCGCCCCTCGCGCACCACCGCGCACACGTCGAGGCTGCTCGTCTGCCAGTCGCTCCGGTATTGCCCCGGCTGCAGGATCGTCACCTGCACCCCGAACGGCGCCACCTCGTCCGCCAGCGCTTCCGACATCGCCTCCACGGCGAACTTTGAGGCCGCGTACATCCCCCGCGTCGCCCGCGGCACCTGCCCGGAGAGCGAGCTCACGTTCACGACCTTCCCCCATCCCTGCTCCCGCATCAGCGGCAGCACCGCCTGTTGCATCCGCCACTGCCCCAGCAGGTTCGTGTCGAGCTGTCGCCGGCTCTCCTCCTCGCTGAGGTCCTCCAGGGGCCCGTAGAGCCCGTACCCGGCGTTGTTCACCAGCACGTCGACTCGCCCGAACCGCCCCCGCACCGCCGCTACCGCCGCCCTGACCGACTCCGCATCGGTCACGTCCAGCGCGAACGTCTCGATGCGCTCCTCGAACCCCTCCCGCACCGCCGCCCCGTCCCGTTCCGGGTTCCGCATCGTCGCCGCCACGAGGCTCCCTCGCGCCGCGCACTCCCGCGCCGCCGCCGCCCCGAATCCCCGCGACGCTCCCGTAATCAGCACGACGCTCTCCCCGCCCCAGTCCCGCTCCCTGCCGCCCTGCTCCCCCGGCCGCCGCCACGTCCGAAGCGTCCTCGCGAGCCGCAGCGCCTCCCACCCCGCTTCCGTCGTCCCCAAGCGCGACTCGATCAGGTGTGTGCTGTCCTCCCCCACCGGCCAGCGCATCGGCAGCGGCTGCTCCAGCTCGACCATGTCCGCCATCGCTACCCCGACAGACCCCGAAGCCGGCCGCGTTTTCGCCCGCGCCCGGAAGTTCGCCAGCGCCTGCTCGACCGTCTTCTGGTAGGCGCTCCGCCCCTCCAGCTGCGGCGCCGCCACGTCCAGGCTCCCCGTCTGCCAGTCGCTCACGTACATCCCCGGCTCCAGGATGCAGACCTGCACCCCCGCATGCCCCACCTCGAACCGCAGCGCCTCCGACATTCCCTCGACCGCATGCTTGACCGCCGCGTACATCCCCAGCCACGCCCCCGGCACCCGCCCCGCCAGCGAGCTCACGTTCACGATCTTCCCCGCCCCCCGCGCGCGCATGGACGGCAGCACCGCCTTCGCCAGCCGCCACTGGCCCAGCACGTTCGTGTCGACCTGCCGCCACACCTGTTCCTCCGATACCTCTTCGATCGGCCCGTACAGCCCGTAGCCCGCGTTGTTGATGAGCACGTCGATGCGCCCGTGCTGTGCGAGCGTCGCCCCCACCACCCGCTCCACGCCCTCCACGTCGGTCACGTCCAGCCGCCTGGTCGCGATGCGGTCCTCGAGCCCCGCCGCGATCGCCGGGCCGTCTCGCTCCGGGTTCCGCATCGTCGCGATCACCGTGTTGCCCCGCGCCGCGATGCGGCGAGCCGCCTCGCCCCCGAACCCGCGCGATGCCCCGGTAATCAGCACAACCTGTTCGTTCACGCTCGCCTCCGCCCGGAGGATAGCGAAGCCGCGGCAATGCGCGCAGGGAACCGGGGAAAGGCTCCCCGGCGGGCCCCATAGGGAGGCGCTGATACACTCGCTGCCGTGAACGCCGAGGCGCTTCCCTACACGCTCCTCATCATCCTCATCGAGCTCGCCATCGGCAGCCTCTGGGTCACGCTTGCCGCCGACCTGCGCGGCGGCGTCACCCGCGGCTTTGTCCTCACGATGACCGCCCTGGCCGCCATCGTCGCCGGGCTCGCCTACTGGCTCGCCGTCTCCCTCAACGTCGCGCCGGACGTCGACGGCTACCTGATCGACCCGGACTGGTACGGACCGATGCAGGACCTCCTGCTCGTCGTGGCCGGAACGTCCGCGTTCTACGCCTTCATGGTCTTCATGGGCTGGGATCCCGTCGGGCGCATCGTCGCCATCGGCGGCTCCGTCGTCGGCGTCATCTGCGTGGCCTTCCTCGCGGGCATGCTCGCCCCGCCCGTCTGGGGGTACGCGGGTGTGTTCCTCGCCCTTCTCGCCGGCACTGTCGCGATGGGCGCCGTCTCCACCTCGATGACGTGGGGGCACTGGTACCTCACCGAGGGCTCCCTTCCCGGCCGCCCCCTGCGCGAGCTCGCCTGGATCCTGATTGGCGCCATCGTCCTGCAGGTGGTGCTGCTCGCTATCAACGCCGCCATTCCCGAGCGCATCACCCCCACCCCCGCCAACCCCGTCGACGGCGGCCTCCTCGCCAACCCCCTCTTCTGGTTCCGAATCGGCGTCGGCCTCCTCTTCGCCTTCGTCCTCGCCGTCCTCGCCCTCCGCACCGCCCAGATTCGCTCGATGCAGAGCGCCACCGGCCTCCTTTACATCTGCATGGGCGCCGTCTTCACCGGCGAGGTCCTCGCCCGCGGCGTCCAGTTCCTCACCGCCCACCCCATCTAGGGGGGAAACCGCCCCCCGGGTGGTAGGATTGCGCCTGCCGCCGGAGGGCCGAATGCAGCGTGATCGCGCCTGGGAAATCCTCGCCGAGTTTGCGCAGGAAGAGCGTACGCGCAGGCACGGCGTCGCCGTCGAGGCCGTCATGCAGGCCTACGCCCGCAAGCTCGGCCAGGATGAGGAGAAGTGGGGCATCGTCGGCCTCCTGCACGACTTCGACTGGGAGATCCACCCCACCGAGGAACTCCACCCGAAGGAGGGCTCGAAGCTCCTGGAAGCCCGGGGCGTCCCCGAGGACATCCGCTACGCCATTCTCTGCCACGCCCCCTTCCTCGGCCTCGACTACACGCAGGACATGGACCGCGCCATCTACGCCGCCGACGAGATGGCCGGCTTCGTCATCGCCTGCACCCTCGTCCGGCCGGACAAGTCGCTCTCCACGCTCAAGGCCTCCTCCGTCAAGAAGAAGATGAAGGACAAGGCCTTCGCCCGCAGCGTCAGCCGCGACGACCTCCGCAACGGCGCCGCCGACTTCGGCGTCGAACTCGACGAGCACATCCTCTTCGTCGCCGATGCGCTCAAGCCCGTCGCCGAACAGCTTGGGGTCAACCCGTGAACGACGTCCCTCCCGACCGCAACATCTCTATGGAGCTCGCCCGCGCCACCGAGGCCGCCGCCCTCGGCGCCGTCCCCTGGACCGGGCGCGGCGACAAGAACGGCGCCGACGGCGGCGCCGTCGATGCCATGCGCACCATGCTCAACAGCATCGATATCGATGGCGTCGTCGTCATCGGCGAGGGTGAGAAGGACGAGGCGCCCATGCTCTTCAACGGGGAGGCCGTCGGCACTGGCAGCGGTCCCCAGGTCGACATCGCCGTCGACCCCATTGACGGCACCACCCTCCTCTCCCTCGGACGCGCCAACGCCGTCAGCGTCATCGCCGCCGCCCCCCGCGGCTCCATGTACAACCCACACGACATCTTCTACATGGAGAAGATTGCCGTCGGCCCCGAGGCGAAAGGGAAGATCGACCTCTCTGCTCCCGTGCGCTGGAACCTCGAACAGGTCGCGAAGGCCCGCGGTATCCCCCTCACCGAGGTCACCGTCACCCTGCTCGATCGCCCCCGAAACGACGACATCGTCTCCGAAATCCGCGCCGCCGGCGCCCGCATCATCTCCATTACCGACGGCGACGTCGCCGGGGCGGTCATGGCGGGCATGGACGGCACCGGCGTCGACATGCTCCTCGGCATCGGCGGCTCCCCCGAGGGCGTCTCCGCTGCCTGCGCCATGAAGTCCCTCGACGGCGACATGCAGTGCCGCCTCTGGCCCCGCCACGACGAGGATCGCGCCCTCGCCGCCGAGCGCGGTCTCGACCTCACCCAGGTGCTGACCCTCGACGACCTCGTCAGCGGCGACGACTGCTTCTTCGCCCTCACCGGCATCACGACCGGCTACCTCCTGCGCGGCGTCGAGGTCACGCGCTCCGGCGCCCGCACGCACTCCCTCGTGATGCGCAGCCGTTCTCGCACCATCCGCACCATCGAGGCCGAGCACCACACCCACAAGGTCGAGCAGTTCCTCAGCATCTGACCCCGACCACGCCGTCAACGGGAGGACCGCCATGACAACCGAAGCCGAACTCGCCGCCTGGGTTCGCGAATACAGCGACCACTTCGGGTTCTCCTACCACGCGAAGGACCCGACCATGATGCGGCCCTACTGCCACGTGCCCGCTCTGGGCATCGGGGGCGGCCGGGTGAACCTCATCTCCACGGTCGAGGAGTCGGACGCGCGCTGGGCCGCCGCCCACGACGGCCTGCCCGACGACTACGACCACAGCGTCCTCCACACGGTCGACGTCACCTTCACCAGTCCCACCGCCGCCTTCGTCACCGTCAACTGCGGGCGCTACAACAAGGCTGGCGAGGAGTACGTCAACTTCGACGCCTCCTACGTGGTCGCGCAGGTGGAGGAAGGCTGGCGCATCACCGCCTGGATCGGCCACCGTTAGCGGTGGCGGCCGCTACAGCGGCTTCGTGACCGAGAGGAGCCGTTCCCGCCCCGCCGAGGGCAGCAGCTCCAGCCGCACCCCCAGGTCGCTGTTGATGTAGGTCACGGCCAGGATGCGCTGGCCGTTCTCGTCGACGCTCTCCATCTCCAGGTCCGCGCCCTCCGCCGTCAGCCGCTCGATCTCCGCGTCCAGGTCGTCGACGAACGCTCCCAGGTGGTGCAGCCGCGAGCCCTCGCCCGCCTCCCACACCGTCCCCGGCACCGCCTCGATCAGTTCGATGTACGGCGGCCCCTCGGCGGTGTAGGCGAACCGCGAGTTCATCACCTGCACGCCCGCCTTCGTGCGAACGCGAATGCTGGCCGACCCCGGCGGTCGCGGCCAGCTCGCCCCGAACCGCTTCGCGATCTCGTCCATCCCCTGCTCGATGTCGGGCACGATGATCCCGACGTGGAAAACGTCCTCGTAGTTGATCACCGCTAGCCGCCCTCGCCCCGCAGGTTCGCGAGCATCCCCTCGCGCAGGTGCCCTGGCAGCAGCTCCTGCCGTATGCCCAGCGGCCCGTTCATGTAGGAGACCGCCATCATGCCGCCCCCGACATCGAGGGTCGCTTCGAGCTCGATACCCTCCGCCATCAGGCGCGCCACCTCGTCGTCGAGGTCGTCGACGAAGGCACCCAGGTGGTGGATGCGCGAGCCCTCGCCCGCCTCCCACGGCGTGCCCGGCACCGCCCGGATCACCTCCAGGTACGGAGGCCCCTCCGCCGAGTAGACCCCGATCACCTCGGCCCGGGTCTCCCCCGCCGCCGTCTTCACCAGCACGTCCGCCCCGGAGGTCGGGGGCGGGTCCGGGAACGTCACCCCGAACCGGTTGGCGATCTCCTTCAGGCCCGACTCCAGGTCCGGCACGATGATCCCCACGTGGAACATGTCTTCGTACTTCATGGGCGGCAACCTACGCCCCCGCTCGCCCGCCCCGCAAGCGTGTATCGTGCCCGCGGGGTAGCGCATGGCTGGACCGCTCGCCGGAGTCCGCGTCCTCGACCTCTCCCGCGAGGTCGCCGGTTCCTACGCCACCAAGCTCCTCGCCGATTACGGCGCCGACGTGCTCAAGCTCGAACCGCCCGGCGGCAACCCCCTCCGCTCCTTCGGTCCCTTCCCCGGCGACGAGCCTCACCCCGAACGCTCTGGCCTCTTCCTCCACCTCAACACGAACAAGCGCTCCAGCATCCTCGACGTGACCGACCCTGCCAGCGCCGAGCGCGTCCGCGCCCTCGCCGCCGAGGCCGACATCGTCGTCGAGGACTACGCCCCCGGCGATCCCGCCTCGTGGGGGTGGGGCTGGGACGCCCTCACCGCCACCCGCGACGACCTCGTCCTCCTCTCCATCACCCCCTTCGGACAGACCGGTCCCTACCGCCGCTACCGCGGCTCCGAGATCACCCTGCAGGGCTTCGGCGGCCCCATGCACATGACCGGCCACGCCAGCCTCGGGCCGCTCAAGCACGCCGGGCACTTCGCCGGCTACCACGCCGGCATCATCAGCGCCTTCGCTGCCATGCTCGTGCGCCTGCGCGTCGAGGCTGGCGGCCGGGGCGACTGGATCGACCTCTCCCTCGCCGAGTGCCAGGCCAGCTCCCGAGATCGCCGCAGCACGGCCCTCCTGGCCGCCTCCTACGCCGGCGTCGGAGGCGGGCGGGGCGCCACCGGATTGCGGGTGGCCGCCGGCGTGCGCCCCTGCGCCGATGGCTACGTGAACATCATGGGCATGGGGCCCCGGCTTCATGCCCTCCTCCACCTCATCGATCGCGAAGACCTGCTCGAGCATCCCGACATCAACGCTCCCATGACCCTGATGCCTCCCGCCCTCGCCGAGGAGGTCGAGGGCGCGTACCGCGCCTGGCTCGCCGAACGCACGAAGCGCGAGATCATCCCCCTCGCCCAGCAGCATCACCTTCCCTGCGGGGCCCTCCAGACCACCCGGGACCTGCTCGAAGACCCGCACTTCCTCGAACGCGCCGTCTGGGACCCCGTCGACCACCCCGAGGCCGGCCGCCTCCACTACCCCGGCCGCCCCTTCCTCATGTCGGCTACCCCCCGCCAGCCCGCGCGCTGCGCACCCCTCCTGGGCGAGCACGATGGCGAGGAGCCGTTCGCGCCCCGCCCCCCTGCCGTCCCGCCCGCCCGTCCCCTCCCCGCCGGTCGCCTCCCCCTCGAGGGCATCCGCGTCGCCGAGGTCACGGTGGTCTGGGCGGGCACCCACGTCAGCCAGCTCCTCGCCGACTGGGGCGCCGAGGTCGTCCGCGTCGAGCCCGTCAACCGCATCCAGCCGGCAACCCGGGGGGCCGAGGGGTCCCTCACGAAGGAGCAATCCCGCCGCGTGGCCGAGCAGGGCCAGCCCCTCAGCGCCTACCCCGACTTCGACCCCCGCGACGACCCGTGGAACCGCAACCCCGGATTCAACGTCGGCGCCCGCAACAAGCGCTCCATGACCTGCGACATCATGGCTCCCGAGGGCCGGGAGACCATCCGCCGCCTCGTTTCGCAGTGCGACGTCTTCGTCGAGAACAACGTCCCCGAGACCATGGCCCGCGCCGGGATCAGCTACCAGGCCTTCCGCGAGATCAATCCCGGCCTCGTCATGCTGCGCATGCCCGCCTTTGGCCTCAGCGGGCCCTACCGCGACTACCGCGGCTTCGGCATGCACGCCGAGGCCACCGTCGGCCATACCCTGCTCCGGGGCTACCCCGATGGCGAGCCCGAGCTCACGGGCGACGCACTTGCCTCCGACGCGATCGCCGGCGCCCACGGCGCCCTCGCGGTCCTCATGGCCCTCCGCCACCGCCAGCGGACGGGCGAGGGCCAGCAGATCGAGATGGCGCTCGCCGAGTCCTTCCTGCCGATCCTCGGCCAGTTCCTCCTCGACTGCGGCATGAACGGCAGAGTCAACAGCATGCTCGGCAACACCCACCCCTGGAACGCCCCCCACGACGCCTACCCCGCCCGCGGCGAGGACCAGTGGATCGCCATCGATGTCGCCACCGACGCCGAGTTCGCCGCCCTCTGCCGCGTGCTCGGCGACGATTCCCTCGCCGGCGACCCCCGCTTCGCCACCGCCGAGGCCCGCCGCAAGCACCGGACGGCCCTCGACGAAGCGGTCGCCACTCTCACCTGTACGCGCGACAAGCACGAGCTGTTCCATGCCCTCCAGGCCCGCGACGTCTGCGCCGCCCCCCTCCTCGACGGCCTCGACGCGCAGGCCGACCCCCACCTCAACGCGCGCGGCTTCTTCGAAGAGGTCTACCAGCCGAACGTCGGGACGCACCGCTACCCCGGCATGAACTTCAAGCTCGCGAATACCGCAAACGCCATCCACCTCCCGCCACCCGTCCTCGGCGAGCACAACGACTGGGCCTATCTCGACCTCCTCGGCTACACCCGCGAGGAGCTCGACGCCCTCATCGCCAGCGGCCAGGTCGGTACCCGATATCCCCCTGCCCTCCTCCCCGGCAATCGCGCGTAAAGGCGACCCTCCGGGTGGTGGGTGCGCACAGCTTGCCCGTCGGGGACAATCGCTCACGGTCGGCCGTCCCCCCGTCTCCCCTCGAACCCTCCCAGGCGGGCCGGACACCCGGAAGCGAGATCGATGAACGCAGCGATGAAGGTAGCGGCGACCCTTGCCTGCGCCGTGGTGGCGTCGATTGCGCTCGTCGCATGCGGCTCCGATGAACCGGAGCCCACCGCAACGCCATCGCCCACCAGCACCGCCGCACCTGCAACGGGGACGCCCGCCGCAACTCCCGTCCCAACCGCCGCAGCCACCGCGACCGCCACCCCGGCCGCGGAGACGCCCATCCCGACCCCCACGCCCACCCCGGCGCCCCTGGCGGTGCCGACGGAACCGGACGCCCTGTTGCCCTTCGACGAGGCCGTCGTACGCGGCACCCTCAGCAACGGCCTCACCTACTACATCAGGCACAACCAGGAGCCGCTCGACCGGGCCTACCTCTCCCTGGTCGTCAGGGCGGGCTCGATCCTCGAGGAGGAGCAGCAGCGCGGGCTCGCCCACTTCGTCGAGCACATGGCCTTCAACGGAACCGAGCGCTTCGAGAAGCAGCAGATCGTCGACTACCTCGAGTCCATCGGCAGCAGCTTCGGCGCCGACCTGAACGCGGGGACCGGCTTCGACATCACCCGGTACTTCCTCGAGATCCCGACCGACGACCCGGAGATCCTCGAGACCGCATTCCAGATCCTGAGCGACTGGGCCTTCGCCGTGACGCTCTCCCCCGAGGAGGTTGAGCTTGAGCGCGACGTGATCCTGGAGGAGTGGCGCCTGTTCCAGGGGTTCTCCTCCCGCTGGCAGGAGAGCTTCTTCCCCCTGCTCTTCGGTTCCTCCCGCTACGTCGACCGCGCTCCGATCGGCCTGCTCGAGGTCATCGAAAACGCGCCTCCGGAAGAGCTTCGCGCCTTCTACGAGCGCTGGTACCGCCCCGACCTGATGGCCGTTATCGCCGTCGGCGATTTCGATGTCGGGGAGATCGAGGCGAAGGTGAAGCAGCACTTCGCGCCGCCCCCCGAGGGCGAGGCCTACCAGGAACGGGCCGCCGTCGCCGAACCCACCGATCGGCCCCGCTTCGAAGTTCCCGGACACGAAGCTCCCCGCATCGACATCTTCACCGACCCCGAGGCCCCCGGCACCCAGCTCACGCTCGTGGTGAAGCTGGCCCCCGACGCCGGCCGGGACGTGGCCGCTTTCCAGCGTCTCGTCGCCCGGCGGCTTGCGTACATGATGATCAACGCCCGGCTCTTTGAACGGGGGCAGGTGGCCGATCCGCCCTACCTCTGGGCCGGAGGCTCCCGCAGCTCGTTCGTGGAGCCGCTCGACATCGTGAACTTCTCCGTCGTGACGGAGCTGGACGGGGTCGAACGCGGATTCGACGCCTTGCTGGAGGAGATGCAGCGTGTCGCCCAGCATGGCTTTACGGCCAGCGAGCTGGCCCGCGAAAAGATCAACCTCCTGAGCTCGGCCGAGAGCCTCTACAAGGAGCGGGACCAGCTGGAGTCCAGCGCCCTTGCCGGGGAGTACACGAACCACTTCCTCACCGGGGTCCCGGTGCCCGGCGTCGAGGCCGAGTGGGCCTACTACCAGGCGATCCTTCCCCGGGTCTCCCTGGCGGAAGTCGACGCCGTGGCCGCCTCCTGGTCCGAGCCCGGCAACACCGTCGTACTCGTCCTGCGACCGGAAGACGCCGACTCCACCCCGACGACGAACTGGCCGCGGCGGTCCGGACCAGGCTGGAAACCGCCAGCACCCTGAGCGTCGAGCCCTACGAGGACGACGTCGCCGATGTGCCCCTCCTCGCAACCCTGCCCACCCCGGGGAGCATCGTCGCCGAGGAGCGGATCGACTCCATCGATGCGGAGCGGTGGACGCTCTCCAACGGCATTACCGTCATCGCCAGGCAGACCGACTTCAAGAACGATGAAGTGCTGTTCGACGCGTTCAGCCCGGGTGGCCACTCGCTCGTCGCCGATGAGGACCACGTGTCCGCCCTGCATGCGGCCGCACTCGTGAGTGGCAGCGGCGTCGGCCTGCACGACAGCGTCACCCTGGACAAGCTGCTGGCCGGCAAGCGCGTCTCGGTGTCGCCCTATATCAGCGCTCTCTTCGAGGGACTGAGCGGCAGCTCCTCCCCCGAGGACCTTGAGACGCTCTTCCAGCTCATCACCCTCTACGTGACCGAGCCCCGCCTCGATCCCGCCTACTACTCGACCTACGAGGCGAGGCTGCGCACAACGGCCGAGACCCGCTCGACGCAGCCGGACGCCGTCCTCTACGACACCGCCAACCGCGTGCTCGCCCAGCACCACTTCCGGCGCCGGACCCTCACGCTCGACCTCGTGGATGAACTCAGCATGGAGCGAGCCGAGGCGGTTTACGCCGATCGCTTCGCCGACATGGGCGACGCCACCTTCGTCTTCGTGGGCGCCTTCGACTGGGACGACCTGCGCTCCCTGAGCGAGACCTACCTGGCCAGCCTGCCCACCTCCGGACGCGTCGAGCAGTACCGGAATCTGGAGATCGATCCCCCGTCCGGGATCGAGGAGCACGTCGTCCGCATCGGTATCGAACCCCGCAGCCAGACCATCCTGGTGTACGCCGGTGACACGGAATGGAGCCGCGAGGAGGCGCTGACCGTCCAGGTCGCCGGCGAGATGCTCCAGATCCGGCTGCGGGAGCGGCTTCGCGAGGAGCTGGGCGGCACCTACTCCGTCAACGTCGGCGCCGGACTCGGGTCCCTGCCCGACCACGAATACCAGGTCTTCGTCATCTTCGGGAGCGACCCCGACCGCGTCGAGGAGCTGGGCGCCGAGGTGGCTGCGGAAATCGAGTGGCTGCGGGCCGGCGGCGAGCAGCGCTACCTCGACACCGCGAAGGAGCTCCTGCGCAGCTCGCGCGAGGAGCAGCTGCGTGAGAACGGCTTCTGGCTCGGCCAGATCCAGGCAGCCATCCAGCGCGGCGAGGCCTTCTCCGAGATCAACGGCTTCGACGCGCGCCTGGACGCCCTGACCCTCGAGGAAGTGGCCGCCGCCGCTCGCCGCTATCTGCTCGACGACCAGCACGTGCGCGTGGTGCTGTTCCCGGAAGAGGAGTAGCCCGCGGGCAGGCCCGCCCGGGCGTCCCCGGTTGGCCGCCGTTCCGGCCCGCGCCTACAGTGGAAGGGCATGCTGTCGCTTCGACGCCTGTGGCTGTTGTTCAAGCACTCCCTGTTCGGGTTCCTCGACGACAACTGCCCCCAGATGGCCGCGGCCATCTCCTACTACGTCCTCTTCTCCCTCTTTCCCCTGGTCATCGTCTCGATCGGCGTGCTCGGCCTTCTGCTGCAGGACAACGACATCGAGCGCCGCCTCATCGACGAGCTGACCGGCCTCCTGCCCGTCGACGCGGGCGGCGCCAGGGACGTGGAGAACGCCGTCCGCGAGCTGACCGGCGCATCGAGCGGCGTGCTTGGCGTCCTTGGTCTCATCGGCCTGGCGTGGGCCGCGAGCGCCATGTTCGCCGTCATCCGCCGCTCCCTGGACATCGCCTTCGACCTCTCCGGGAGGCGCCCCTTCATCCGCCAGAAGCTCGTCGACTTCGGGATGATGGCCCTCGTCGGCCTGATCTTCCTTGCCTCTCTTGGCGCGACGACCACGCTGCGCGTCGCCCGCCAGGCGATCGAGGACATGCAGGTGCTCGGCGCACTCGCCGAGGGCCTTGGCCTCGGCTGGGGCGTGGCTGCCTTCCTCGTCCTGTCGGCCCTCTCCTTCGTGGCTTTTGCCCTGCTCTACTGGCTCGTCCCCGCCCGGCACGTTCGCTTCAGTCACGTCTGGCCGGGTGCGCTGCTCGCGGCAGTGCTGTTCGAGGCGCTCAAGCTCGCGTTCGGCATCTACCTCGAGCACTTCAGCCGCTACGACCTTGTCTTCGGCTCCCTTGGCGCCGTCGTCGCCTTCCTCTTCCTGGTCTTCCTCGGCGCGAACACGTTCCTCCTCGGCGCCGAAATCTCGTCTACCTACCCGCGCGTCACCCATGGCGAGTTCGACCGCCCCGACGATGTCCCCCGTGCCACATTCCGCGAGCTCGTCTGGAGCATGCTCCGCAGCCTGGTCTTCCACGACGACGAACCCAGGCGGGCCGATCCACCCCGCGACGACGCCCCCGCCTGAGCCCGGACATACCCCGCCTTGACCTCATCCTTCGCGCCATGCCGGTCGCGATGGCACGATAGAGCCTCACCGGGGTGACCATGGCCGAAGACGGGAAGGGCGGCTCCATGCAGCGCTACGGCGGCTACGCCGCGCTCGCGATCGTCGTCGTGGTCGTTGCCGTCATGGTCGCGTGGCTCTTCGCCGCCGGCGGGGACGAAGAGGAACCGGCTCGCGTCAGCGAACCGCCCGCCGCCACCGCGCCGTCCACCGCCACCGTGGCGTCCACTGCGACCGAGGAACCCATCGCCACGCCGGAACCCACAGCCGCCGCCGCCCCCACCGAAGACCCCGAGGTCGGCGTCCTCGACGCCCACCACCCCGAGATCGGCCGGCCCGCCCCCGACTTCGCCCTCCGCGACGCCCGCAACCCCGAGCGCATCGTGCGCCTCTCCGACTTCCGGGGGACGCCCGTCGTCCTCAACTGGTACGCGAGCTGGTGCGGCCCCTGTCGCCGCGAGATCCCCGACTTCCAGAAGGCCTACGCCGCCCTCGACGGCGAGGTCGTCTTCCTCGGTGTCAACCTGCAGGAAGACGCCGAGCGCGCCGTGGGCCTCCTCGACGTGTTCGTCGCGGAGTACCCCGCCGTCCTCGATACCGACGGCGCCGTGGCCGTGCACTACCGCATCCCCGGGATGCCCACCACCTTCTTCATCGACGCCGACGGCGTCGTCCGCGCTCTCGGCGCCGGCCTCATCGTGGAGGAAGTGCTCGTCGAGGAGCTCGCCAAGATCGGCGTCAGCTACACCCCCGAGTAGCCGCTACAGGTCCGCCACCTGCGGCGCGATCTCCGAGGCGAAGTACTCCGGCCCCTCGTCCGAGTCGAAGTCGATGTGCTGCAGCACCATCTCCTCCAGCCCCAGCTCCGCCAGCCTACCCAGCTTGTCGACCACCTCGTCGGTCGTCCCGCTCAGGATGCCCCGCCCCTCCATCCGCTCGATCATGACCCGTGGCGACGCCTTCGGATCGAGGCTGAAGTGCGCCATCGTCTTGGCCGTGATCGCCTTCAGCGTTCGCTCGTTCGGGCCGGCGATGGGGAACACCATCATCGAGCGGTAGATTGCCGCCGGGTCGCGGCCCACGTCCTCGCAGTGCCGCTCCAGCACCCGCACCTTGTGCGCGTACCCCTCCGGCTCCGTCACCGTCACGCAGTTCCACTCGTCGGCGTGCTCGGCCGCGATGCGCAGCGTGCGCCGCTCCCCTGCCCCGCCGATGAGGATGGGCGGCCGCCCCGCTTCCGGCTGCGACCGGTAGCCCGCCTCCTCCAGCTGGTAGAACCGCCCCTCGAACGACGCCGGTTGCTCCGTCCACAGCGCCCGCATCAGGCGAACCGCCTCGTCCAGCCGGTCGAAGCGCTCCTTGATCGGTGGGAAGGGGATCCCGTAGGCGCGGTGCTCGGCCTCGTTCCACCCCGCCCCCAGCCCCATCACGAAGCGCCCCCCGCTCAGCAGGTCGACCTGCGCCGCACTGCGCGCGTCGTTCACCGGCCGGCGGAACGTGATCGGCGTGACCAGCGCCCCGAACCGGTACGAGTGCTGCTCCCGCGCGATCGCCGCGAACGAGAGCCATGCCTCCAGCGACTGCAACTGCCGGTTCCCCGTGAAGTAGTGGTCCGACCGGAACAGCGAGGCGAAGCCCAGCCGCTCCGTCAGGTTCGCGATGTGCAGCCAGCGCTCCCACGTGAGGTCGTTCTGGCCCTCCACCATCAGTCCGATACGCATCGCGACCTCCTCAGGTCTGGTGTTCCCGGGCCTGCCCGTCCTGCCAGCGCCACCCGACGACCCTCGTCGGCCGCAGCCGGATGAGCGGCAGCTCTTCGAGCGCCATCGCCCGGTAACGAGGATACCGGCGCCGCAGCGCGTCGAGCGCTTCGGGCCACTCGTCGCCTCGCTCAAGCACGCCCGCGTCGCCCTCCAGCCGTAGCCAGGCGAGCTGCTCCCACTGGTCCTCGTAGTGGTCCACCAGGAGCGTCGCGCGCGGGTCGCGCTCGATGTTGCGGACGCGGGCGAGCTTCCTGCCGCGCTTCGGCTTCTCGTCGATCGCGATCGCGACGTCGCTCCCGACCAGCGAGAAGCACACGGGCACCAGCTGCGGCAACCCGCTGCGCGCGACCGTGCCCAGCACCCCCGAGCGCTCCTCCGCCAGCAGACGTTCCTGCCACGCCTCCATGGGCGCAGGGTGGCGGCGTACCCCCGGCCTGTCCAGCGAAGGGCGGCCCTCGCGTACAGTGCCTCCATGACCCGCACCGTGATCGCCGGCGACTTCGGCGGCACGAACCTGCGCGCCGCCCTCGTCGGCGAGACGGGCGAGATCCTTGCCCGTCTCGAGGTGGACAGCACCCCGGACGCCTCCCCGGAGACCGCCCTCGAGCGCATCGGCGACCTCCTGGCGGACGTGCGCGACCGCGGCCCCCAGCCCCCCGTGGCCGCCTCCCTCGCCGTCGCCGGCCTCATCGATGCCGACCGCGGCGTTGTCATGGTCTCGCCCAACATCCCCGCCTTCCGCAACCTCGCCCTCACAGCCCCTCTCTCTGAGCGCCTCGGCATCCCCGTCTCCATCGAGAACGACGCCTCCGCCGCAGCCCTCGGCGAGCACCGCTTCGGGGCGGGCAAGGGGACGCGCCACCTGCTCCACGCCACTCTCGGGACCGGCATCGGCGGCGGCCTCGTCGTCGACGGCCGCCTCTACCGGGGGGCGCAGGGACTCGCCGGCGAGATTGGCCACATCGTGCTCGACCCTGCCGGGCCGCCCTGCGGCTGCGGCGCGCGCGGCTGCCTTGAGGCGATCGCCGGCGGCGTCGCCTTCGGGCGCCGCGCCCAGCGCCTCGTCGAGTCCGGCTCGGCCCCCATCCTCGCCGAGATCTCCGGCGACCGTCCCGCCACCGCCGGCCACCTCGCCGAGGCCGCCCGCCGCGGCGAAGCGGCCGCCATCGCCGAGATCCGCAACGGTGGGCACACCATCGGCATCGGGCTGGGCGGCATCGTCAACATCCTCAACCCCGACGCCGTCACCCTCTCCGGCGGCCTTCTCGGCATGGGCGACCTCCTCCTCGACCCCCTCCGCGCCGCCATGGCCTCCCTCGGCTACGGCCCCGCCGCCGGCACCCCCGTCCGCACCAGCACCCTCGGCGAGGACGCCGGCCTCCTCGGTGCCGCCGCCGTCGCCCTGGCAGCGTAGCCCCGCCCCGCGCTGGCGCACTGACGCGTCCTTCCCCACCATGGACCCGTGCTCATCTGGATACGGCGCGGCGCCGCCGTGCTCCTGGCGATCGTCTTTCTGGTGGTGCTGGCCACCACCCTGGTGGCGGTCGCCACGAACGCGACGATCGCGCGCCCCGGCTTCGTCTCCGACCAGCTTGCAGAAGCGGATACCTACCGGTTCGTTGTCGAGGACCTCACGCTGGCCCTCCTCGAAGACGCCTGGGAGCTCGACGCCGACGAGTTCGGCCTGGAGTTCGAGGAGAACCCGTTGGCCGCCTCCGGGCTGACCCCGGACCAGGTCGCCGGCGCCGTCCGCCGCGCGATCCCGCCCGAGGACCTCGAGGCGCTCGTCGCGCCCGCCATCGAGGGTGCGATGGCGTACGTGCTGGGGAAGGAGGATGAGGTCACCATTCGCGTCGATGCGGCCCCGCACCTCGATGCCCTCGTCCGCGAGCTCTCCGCCCTGTTTCGCGAAACGGGCGCCTACGAGCGCCTCCTCGAACGCGAGCTGACCCCGGTCTTCAGCGAGTGGGTCGACGACGGACTGCCTGCCGGTGGCGAGGACTCCGGATGGGTGGCTATCCTCCGTGGGGCAAGCGGCGAGGAGGGCGGCAGTCTCGCGCGCGTGTTCACAAGCGTCGCCACACCCGAGTGGATGGCCGCCCAGGTCGAAGGCGCCGCCAACGAGGTCGTCGACTACGCCGTCGCGGGGTCCGACGCGCTCGCCATCCGCATCGGTTTCGGCGAGGACGAGGCCCAGCGAGCCGCCGACGAGATCGCGGCCGTCATCATGGAGGCCGACCCCTACGACGTCGCCTACGCCAACGTCATCGAGCCCGCGGCGAGGGAGAACGTCGACGAAGTCGTCACGTTGCCCTACGGCGTCGTGCTCACCCGCGCCGACGTCCTCGACGCCCTGAGCGACGCGGTGGCCGGGGAATGGCTCGACGCGCAGGTGGCCATGCTCGCCGGTGACGTTGGCGCCTACGTCACCGGCGGGGCCGATGCGTTCGCCACCACGTTCGACCTCGCGGCGGTCAAGCCCGACGCCTGGCACGCGCTCACTGCCGTGGCGACCGCGTCCCTGCGCGACGGGATCCGGCTCCTGCCGGACTGCTCCACCGCCACGGAGAACGCCGCCGCGCGCGCCGCACTCGAGCACGAACTGCCGCCCTGCATCCCCTGGGACGTCCCCGCCAACGACATCGTCGCGATAGCCGTCCCCTCTATCGCAACCTCAATCGACGAGTCGGTCTTGGCGCGCGTGCCCGACGCCGTCACCTACACCGAGCAGGACCTTCGCGCCGCCCTCGAACGCGACGGCGGCCCGGACGCGCTGCTCGCCCTCGACGACATCCGCGAACTCTTCGCCATGGGCTGGACCTACACCGACGACGACCTGCGCGCCGACCTCTCGGACGACGACGCCTTCGACGGGATCCAGGACGCTCGCCTCGTGCTCTCCAGCGGCTACGTCCTCGACGCCTCCGACGAGTCCCCGGGGGGCTTCGAGGGATTGGACGAGTTCCGCGACGTGGTCGGCGTGGGGGCGGGGGACCTGTGGGTCCCGGCCCTCATCGCCGCCGCCGTCCTGCTCCTGGTCGCCTTCCTCGGTGGGAGGAGCTGGCGCGGCCGCCTCGCCTGGGCGGCGGGCCTCCTGCTGCTCTCGGCCGCCGCGATCGCCGCCCTCTTCGGACCCGTCTACCAGTCGACCTCCGAAGCGGTGTTCGATGGCGTCCGCGAGGAAGCCGCCCCGGGATCCGACTCGCAATTCCCCAACACCTCCGAGGCGCTGGTCGACGAGTTGCTCGAGGTTTCCGAGTCCGGCATCGACGCCGCCTCTGGAAACGTCGCCCGCAACGGCCTGATCCTTGCCATCGTCGGCGCCGTCGGCGTCATCGCCGTCGTCTTCTGGAGACGGATCGCGGCGGGGCTGGGCCGGGACTGACCCTGACTCTGCAACCCGCCGGGGTCCCCGGTTCGCGGTCGGGGTGCCATGGAGCGCTCCGAGCTTCCCGCCCGCTTCCCCCACCCTCTCCCCATGTTCTCCCCGCCACCCGTCCACCAGCTCCTGCTGACCCGCACCGACAACCGCCCCAACCGCCCCTTCGCCGGCGGACTCGCCGCCTTCATCACCATCCATCAGACCGGCAATCCCCGCCCCACCGCCGACGCTCACGCCCATGCCCGCTGGATGGCACGCGAGGCGCCCTACTCCTGGCACGCCACCATCGACGACCACGAGGTCTGGCAGTCCCTCGACTGGGGCGAGCAGGGCTGGCACGCCGGCGACGGTGCCGGCGGCCCCGGCAACACCACCTCCATCGGCCTCGAGATCTGCATGAACGAGGGCATCGACGAGGCCGCCGCCGACCTCAACGCCGCCTGGCTCACCGCCCGCCTCCGCCTCGACGGCCACGGTGCCGAAGGCATCGTCCAGCACAACCACTGGACCGGGAAGAACTGCCCCGCCCTCATCCGCGCCGAGCCCGGACGCTGGGAGCGCTTCCTCGATCAGGTCGCCCGCTTCGAGGAGCAGCAGACTCGCACCCGTCTCGAAGACCGTGTCGCCCGCCTCGAGCAGCGCGTCGACGCCCTGGAGTCCGCCCTTACGGTCGCAGTCGAGCGACCGGGCAAAGCGAGCTACCATTGATGGGCGGAGTGCCTTCGTAGCTCAGCTGGAAGAGCAACGCATTCGTAATGCGTAGGTCGTCGGTTCGAGTCCGACCGAAGGCTCCAGCTACCTGGCTGTTGGCTCTTGGCCATTGGCTGTTGGTCCCCCCTCCCCGACTCAGCGCGGTGCCAACCGCGCGCTCCCCTCAGGCGGCGAAGCCGCCGCTCTCCTCAGCGAGGCGCCGCAGGCGCGAGCGCTCCACTCAGCCGCCCGCAGGGCGGCGCTCTCCTACCGATACGGGCGCAGCGCCTCCCGGATGTCCTCCACGATCTCCGCCGGACGCTCCGGGGCTGCGAAGTGCCCGCCCCCGTCCCGAGCCCGCGTCCAGACCAGGTTGTAGTACTCCTCGGTCCAGCCCCGCCCTTGCGAGGTCATGTCCTGCGCCATGAACGAGATGCCCGTCGGCGCCTCCACCACCGGCCGCCGGTCGTGCGACGGGCGCCACGGGTTCTTCGCCACCTCCGCGTAGTACCGCGCCGAGGTCACATATGCGCCCGTCGCCCAGTACAGCATCATCAGTGTCAGCAGGTGGTCCTTCGAGAACGCCTGCTCCACCGCCCGCTTGCCCCGGTCGTTGTCGCTCCACCAGTAGCGCCGGTCGAGGATCCACGCGCACAGCCCCACGGGCGAGTCGTGCAGTGCGTACGAGATCGTCTGTGGCTCGTTCATCTGCACGACCGCGTGGGCGCTCCCCGGACGCGGCCGCAGCACCCCCGGTTCGACCAGGTCCGGGTTGCGCGCCGCCTGCTCCGGCGTCGTTGTGCGCTGCGCCAGCAGCCGCGTCCCCTCGGGGTCCGCCAGCACCGTCAGCGGGATCGCCCCCGTGATGTGGATTGCCGCCACCCGGTCCGCGTACTTGTGCCCGAGCTGTGCGCTGATCAGGTTTCCCCAGTCGCCCCCGTGCGCGAGGAAGCGGTCGTACCCGAGCACCTCCCCCATCAGCTCCGCCCACAGGTCCGCCGTCCGCCAGAAGTTGATGCCCGGCACCTCGTGCGGCGCCGAGAACCCGAACCCCGGCAGCGACGGCAGCACCACGTCGAAGGCGTCTCGTTCGTCGCCCCCGTGGGCCGCCGGGTCGGTCAGCGGCCCGATCAGCTCGTGGAAGTCCCAGAAGCACCACGGCCACCCGTGCGACAGGATCAGCGGCTTCGGATCGGGCCCCTTCCCCCGCTCGTGGATGAAGTGGATGGGCACGCCCTGGATCTCCGCGCGGAAGTTCGCGAACCCGTTCATCTCGCGCTCCACCGCCCGCCAGTCGTACTCCTCGATCCAGTAGTCGACCAGTTCCCGCAGGTACGCCCCGTTGACCCCATACCCCCAGTCGTCGTTCGCGAAGTCCTGCGGGAAGCGCGCGTTCACCAGCCGCCGCCGCAGGTCCTCCAGCAGCTCATCCGGAAGATGGATCGTGTAGGGCTCCGCCGCCATCGCACCCCTCCGCACGAGTGGTCCCGGCAGCCTACCCGATTAGCGTCAGCCCATTGGCTCGTGGCTCATCGCTCCCGGCCACCACCCACTCAGCGCGGCGCAGCCGGGCGCTCTCCTCAGCGAGCGAAGCGAGCGCTCTCCTCCCCCCTCAGCCGCGCGCAGCGGAGCGGAGCGCGGCGCTCCCCTCTACTTGACCCCTTCGCGGTCCGGGTTCAGGTCGCCCTCGATGCGGATTTCGGGGAGCCACTCGAGCCAGCGCGGCAGGTACCAGTTGAACCGGCCCAGCACCGCCATGCTCGCCGGCACGATTACCGAGCGGATGAGCGTCGCGTCGATGATCACGGCCACCCCCAGCCCGAACCCCGCCTGCTGCAGCGGCGCCAGGTCGCCAAGGGCCATGCCCATGAACACCGCCACCATGATCAACGCCGCCCCCGTGATGATGCTTCCGGTCGAACGCACCCCGAAGGCCACCGACTCGCGGTTACTGCCCGTCAGCCCGTAGCGCTCCCGGATGCGGCTCAGCAGGAACACGTGGTAGTCCATCGAGAGGCCGAACATGATCGCGAACAGGAACAGCGGCAGCCAGGCCTCGATCGTTCGCGTTTGCTGGAACCCGAAGAGCTCGTTCCCGATGCCGTGCTGGAACACGACCACGAGCAGCCCGTAGGCCGCCCCCACCGAGAGCAGGTTCATGATGATCGCCTTCAACGGCACCACGATCGATCGGAACACCAGCAACAGCAGGATGAAGCTCAGCCCCAGCACCACAGAGAACACGATCGGCGTGTACAGCGTGATCACATCGATCAGGTCGACCTCTTCGGCCGTCAGGCCGGTCACCAGCACATTCGCCTCCGTGCCAGCGAAGGCCGCCGGGATGTAGTCGCTGCGCAGCCGCCGGATGGCGTCGTACGCCTCCGGGCTGCGGGGGTCGATCGTCAGCAACGTCGAGACGAGGGCAAGGTCGCCCGTCTCGTTCGTCGTGGCGGAGACGCTGTCGAACATCGGGTCGTCCTCGAGCAGCCCCCTCAGCGTCGAGATCGCCGCCATCACCGCCGGCGAGGAAGCGTCCGGTGTGTCCACCACCACCTCCACCGGCGACACGAGCCCGGCGCTGAAGTCCTCCTGCAGGATCTCGAAGGCCCGGCGCTGCTCGTTCCCGGCCGGAAGCGTCGAGACTCCCGAGATGCCCGACTGGAGTGTGAACGCCGGTACGGCCGCCGCGATCAGCAGGCTGCACGACACCGACAGGCTGATCAGCGGCTGCCGCATCACCACGCGCACGATGAAGTTCCAGGCTCCTGCACTCGTCCGCTCGTGCAGCCGCAGGCGCGGCAGGAACGGGATACGCAGCGAGTCGATCCGGTCTCCGAGCACACTCAGGAGGGCCGGCAGCAGCGTGAGCGCCGCCAGCACCGCGACCACCGCTACCGAGATCGCCCCCAGCCCGAGGCTCTGGTAGACGTTGCTGGGGACGAGCAGGAGCCCGAGCAGACCGATCACCACCGCCCCGCCCGAGAACAGCACGGCGCGGTTCGCCGTCGCCCCCGCCCGTGAGATCGCCTCCTCGATGGTGAAGCCGCGCAGCCGCTCCTCCCGGTACCGCTGCACGATGAAGAGCGAGTAGTCGATCCCCACGGCCAGCCCGATCACGGTGATCATGTTGACGACGAAGAACGAGAGCTCGAATCCCTGCCCGACGATGAACGCCACGCCGAGCGCCGTGACGACCGCGACCAACGCGACGATGAGGGGGATGCCCGCCGCCACCGCAGCCCCGAAGACCGCCACCAGGATGAGGAGCGCGATGGGCACGCCGATGCCCTCGCCCCGGCGCAGGTCGCGCTCCGAGGTCTCGGTGAACGTCCGCCCGATGCTGCCTTGCCCCGCCACCAGCGCCTCGAATCCCGCGGGCGCCTCGAAGCTCTCCACGACCGAGACGAGCGGTCCCGCCGTCGCCTCCGCGTCGGCGAGCTCACCCGCCAGCGTCACCGGGATGAGCGTCGTGCGGCGGTCCGCGGATACGAACCCCTCGTACCCCGTCTCGTAGTAGCTCGTAACGGCCACGACCGTCCCCTCGAGCATCCGGATGCGGACCAGCAACTCGCTCGTCACTTCCGCGAAGGCGGCATCGTCGACGGTGCCGGCCGCGCTCCGCACGACGATGAACTCCTGGGGCGCCTCCGGACCCCGCAGACGCTCTTCAAGGAGCGTCTCGGCACGCTCCGACTCGGCGTTGGAGACCACCGCGTCGTCGGCCGTGAGGACATCGCCGATGTCGAAGGCGAGGCTTCCCGCCACCACGACCAGTGCGATCCAGGCGGCGATGACGTACCAGCAGTAGCGGGCGCTCACCCTCGCCAGACGGGCGGTTATCGACCCCTCAAGGTACTTGGAGCTACCGCGAGCCATAACCACCCTTCCCGACCGGGGGCGCCCTTCACGCCCACCTTTGGCCAGGTGGATGCCCGGGTCAACTAGCGAGGTTCAGGAGTGGTCAAGGTTCGGTCACGAAGCGGTAATCAGCCGCCCGCGTAGCCCGCCGAGCGGAGCGCTTCCGCGATCTCCGGCAGGATGGCGGGGTCGTCGATCGTCGGTGGAACCGTGTACGCCTCGCTGTCCGCGATCTTCTGCACCGTTCCCCGCAGGATCTTCCCCGAGCGTGTCTTCGGCAGCCGCCCGACGACGATCGCCGTCTTGAACGAAGCCACCGGGCCGATCTGCTCCCGCACCAGTCGCACCGCCTCCCCCTGGATGGCGCCGTGGTCGCGCTCGACGCCTGCGTTCAACACCAGCAGCCCCAGCGGCGTTTGCCCTTTCAGCTCGTCCGCCACCCCCACCACGGCGCACTCGGCCACGTCCGGGTGCGCCGCCAGCACCTCCTCCATCTGGCCCGTCGAGAGCCGGTGTCCGGCCACGTTGATGACATCGTCCGTGCGCGTCATCACGTACACGTAGCCGTCTTCGTCGATGTAGCCCGCGTCCCCCGTCTTGTAGTACCCGGGAAACTCCTCGAGGTACGCCTCCCGGTACCGCTCCTCCGCCTGCCACAGCGTGGGGAAGCTGCCCGGAGGCAGCGGCAGCCTCGCGACCAGCGCCCCGATCTCCCCCGCCGCCACCTCGTGCTGCGCCTCGTCCAGCACCCGGACATCCCAGCCCGGGACCGGCTTCGTCGGCGAACCGTGCTTGATCGGCATCAGCTCGATGCCGGCCGGGTTCGCGCAGATGGACCAGCCCGTCTCCGTCTGCCACCAGTGGTCGATGACGGGCACGCCGAGCCGGTCCTCGGCCCACTGCACGGTGTCGGGGTCGGCCCGCTCCCCCGCCAGGAAGAGCGCCCGCAGCCCCGCGATCTGCTCGGGCCGGATGAGCTCCCCGGTTGGGTCCTCCCGCTTGATCGCCCGGAACGCCGTCGGCGCCGTGAACAGCACCCTCACGTCGTGCTCGGCGATGACGCGCCAGTAGACCGCCGCGTCCGGCGTCCCCACCGGCTTGCCCTCGAACAGCACCGTCGTGTTCCCGTGGATCAACGGCCCGTAGACGATGTACGAGTGCCCCACCACCCAGCCCACGTCCGAAGCCGCCCAGTACACCTCGCCCGGCTCGACGCCGTAGATGTTCTTCATGCTCCAGTTGAGCGCCACCAGGTGGCCGCCGTTGTCGCGCACGATGCCCTTCGGCTGCCCCGTCGTTCCCGAGGTGTAGAGGATGTAGAGCGGGTCGGTCGCCTCCACCCACGTGCACGGCTGCGGCTCCGCCGAGGCCTCCGCCGCCATCCAGTCGAGATCGCGCCCCTCCACCAGGTCGGCCACTTCCTGGGGGCGCTGCAGGATCACGCAGCGGCCCGGCTTGTGCGCCGCGATGTCGATCGCCTCGTCGAGGAGCGGCTTGTAGGGAACGATCCGGTTCGGCTCGATGCCGCACGAGGCCGACAGCACAACCTTCGGCGTCGCATCGTCGATGCGCACCGCCAGCTCGCTCGCCGCGAACCCGCCGAACACGACCGAGTGCACCGCCCCCAGCCGCGCGCAGGCCAGCATCGCGATCACCGCCTCTGGCACCATCGGCATGTACACGAGGACGCGATCGCCTTTCTCCACGCCCGCCTCCGCCAGCACCCCCGCCACCCGCGCCACCCGATCGCGCAGCTCCCGGTACGTGAACCGCTCGACAACGCCCGTGATGGGGCTGTCGTAGATGAGCGCGAGCTGGTCCGCGCGCCCGCCCTCCACGTGCCGGTCGAGCGCGTTGTAGCAGGTGTTCGTGGCCCCTCCCGCGAACCACCGGTAGAAGGGCGCCCGCGAGTCGTCGAGCACGCGATCCCAGCGCCGCTCCCAGTGAATCGCCTCCGCCGCCTCGGCCCAGAACACCTCCGGGTCGGCGAGGGAGCGGGCGTGGATCTCGTTGTAGCGGGCTGACATGGGCGGGAACCTCGGCGCTGGAGTCGCGACCGGTAGTCTACGGCGCTCGCCCGCCCCGTTCGCGGGCACTTAACGAAGGCTCACTATCGTCCGCGGTGCCGGGGTTCCCTCCACCCCAGCGGCTCTTCGGAACGCACCCGCATGGGTGCGTTCCTTCTTTGCGGCACACCCATGTGGAAGTCCTGTTTGCCGCGCGACTGCGCTGCAGCGTATCCTGTGTTTCACAGGACTTGTGAATCTGTATGAAGAACATCACCGTATCGGTCGACGAAGAGACGCACCGGCTCGCCCGCATCCGGGCGGCCGAACTGGACACCTCCGTGTCGGCCCTCGTTCGCGACTATCTTGGAGCCCTCGCCCGCGGACAGGGTCTCCCCGGACGCACCGGGGAGACGGAGCGTGAGCGCCGCGCACGGCTGCTCGACGAGGTGATTCACGACATTACCGCCGACGGCGGCGGGCTGCGCATGGCGGACAACCTGCCGCGGGACGCCCTCTACGACCGCGATGCGCTTCGTTGACACGAACGTCCTTCTCTACGCCGTCAGCGCCCTGACGGAGGATGCCCGCAAGCGCGACCGTGCGGCGCTCCTGCTGCGGGAAGGCGACCTCGCCCTCTCCGTGCAGGTGCTGCAGGAGTTCTATCACCAGGCCACCCGCGCAAGCCGGCCCGGCGCGATCACCCCCGCGCAGGCCCTCCGCTTCATCGAGTCGCTCGACGCCTTCCCGGTCCAGCCCATCACGCTCGCCGTCTTTCGCGACGGTGTCTCCCTCAGCCAGCGCTACGCACTCTCGTACTGGGACGGCGCCATCCTCGCCGCAGCTCGTGCGCTTGGCTGTGACGCCGTCTACTCGGAAGACATGAGCGGTGGCCAGGATTACGGCGGCGTGGTCGTGCTGGACCCCTTCGAAGGCTAGATCCCCCGCAGCAACTCCCGCACCCGCCGCTCGATCTCGTCCCGGACGGCGCGCACGACCCCGATCGGCTGTCCCGCGGGGTCGTCGAGCGCCCAGTCGAGGTACTCCCGCCCCGGGAGGACCGGGCAGGCGTCCCCGCAGCCCATCGTCACGATGTAGTTCGCCGACCGCACGGCCTCGTCCCCGAGCCGCGCGGGCACCGCCCCGGAGATGTCGATCCCCACCTCCGCCATCGCCTCCACCGCCACCGGGTTCACCCCCTCCGCCGGCTCCGACCCCGCCGACCGCACCCGCACCCGGTCGCCCCCGAGGTGGCGCGCGAACCCCGCCGCCATCTGCGAGCGGCCCGCGTTGTGCACGCAGAGGAACAGCACCTCCGGAACGCGCGCCACGCCACCCTCGCTCATGCTGCCGATGCTAGCCCACGTCCCCGATGCCTGTGTGAACGGGCCGCCCGCCTGAGCTTCGCGCGCGGTAGGATCGCCTCCCCCGGGAGGAGATGGCGATGAAGGTTGGCAACACGTACCCCGCGACCTGGCTGGCGGAGGTCGGCCCCCAGGCGCGAAGGGCCGAAGAGCTCGGTTACGACTACACCGGCACCGGCGAGATGGCCCACGACCCCATGGTCCTCGCCACGGCCGCCGCCCTCGCCACCGAGACTATTGAGATCGGCACCCTCGCCATCGCCTTCGGCCGCGCCCCCATGGTGCTGGCCATGGGCGCCTGGGACCTGCAGCAGGCCACCGGCGGGCGCTTCTCGCTCAGCCTCGGCAGCCAGGTGAAGGGACATATCCAGCGCCGCTTCGGCATGCCCTGGAGCGCGCCCGCCCCCCGCATGCGCGACTACATCCGCACCCTCCACGCCATCTGGGACTCCTTCGAGACCGGCGAGAAGCCCGACTACGTCGGCGAGACCTACCAGTACACCCTCATGAACCCCCTCTTCTTCCCCGGCCCCAGCGGCTTCCCCCGCCCGAAGGTCCTCCTCGCCGCCGTCGGCCCGGCCATGACACGCGTGGCCGGAGAGGTTGCCGACGGCGTTCTCCCCCACGGGTTCACCACCAACCGGTACATGCGCGAGGTCTTCCTCCCCAACGTCGCGAAGGGGCTCGAGCGCGGCGGCCGCACCTGGCAGGACATCGAGATCTCCGCCGGGGGCTTCACCGTCTACGGCGAGGACGAGTCCGAGATCGAGCAGAAGCTCGAGGGTCTCCGCCAGCCCATCTCTTTCTACGGCTCGACCCGCAGCTACCACGACGTCTTCCGGCTTCACGGCTGGGAGGAGCTCGGCCAGCAGCTCCACTCCATGTCGCTCCAGGGCAAGTGGGATGAGATGCAGCAGGTCATCCCCGAGGACGTCCTGCGCGAATTCGCCCAGACCTCCACCTGGGACAACCTGCCGCAATTCGTCGCCGAACACCGCGAGTACGCCGGACGCTTCCACTTCGACATGCCTGTCGAGACGCCCGCCCAGCGCGAGCGCTTCCAGCACGTCCTGCGCGAGGTCAAGGCCGTCGAAACGCCCCGCGTCCCGCGCGAGCTCGCCGCCCTCGACCCGGCGTGAGCCCGCGGCCCGCTCCCGCGCCATGGCCAGCGTAGCCGTCATCGGCGCCGGCGCCGTCGGCTCCTACTACGGCGCCCGCCTCGCGCAGGCCGGACACGATGTGCGCTTCCTTCTCCGTCGCGACTACGACGCCGTCGCCGAAGGCGGGCTCCGCATCGAGTCGCACCACGGCGCCTTTGCCCTCGATCGCCCTGCTATCGCCCGCGACCCCGCCGAGATCGGCCCCGTCGATTGGGTCCTCTGCGGCCTCAAGACGACGTCCATGGAGGCCGCCCCCCGCCTCATCCGCCCCTGCCTCGGCCCCGAGACCCGCGTCCTCGCCGTCATGAACGGGCTCGGCATCGAGGAGCGGCTGGCGCGCGCCCTCGGCACCGATCGCATCTTCGGGGGGCTCGCCTTCACCTGCATCAACCGCGGCAAGCCCGGCGTCATCCACCACTACGAGTACGGCCAGGTCTCCATCGCCCACCTCCACGACGACCCGGCCGAGCTCCAGCGCGCCCTCGCACTCTGGGACGGCGCCACCGTCGAGTTCTCGGTCGCTTCTTCCATCATCCGCGCGCGCTGGGAGAAGCTCTGCTGGAACGTGCCCTTCAACGGTCTCACCGTCGCTGCCGGCGGTGTCACTACCGAGGCCATCGTCACCGACCCCGCCCTCCGCGCCGAGGCCAGTGCCCTCATGGAGGAGGTCGTCGCCGCCGGCAACGCCGAACTCGCCGCCCGGGACAGCGCCGAGCGCATCGACGGCGACGAGGTCATCACGCGCATGTTCACCCTCACCGACGTGATGGGCCCCTACCGCCCGAGCACCCTCATCGACTTCGTCGAGGGCCGCGCCATCGAGGTCGACGCCATCTTCGCCGAACCCGCCCGTCGCGCCCGCGCCCTCGGCGTCCCCACCCCCCGCCTCGACCAGCTAACCGCCCTCCTCGCCCGTCTCGACCCCGCCCGGGTCTAAGCTGGAAGCGTGACTGCGGAGCCACTCCCTCACTCCCCCGATCGCGAAGCTGCCATTGCTGCACGCGGCGGCGCTCTCCTCGAAGCGGTTG